>NZ_QRMC01000009.1:0-90306 GCF_003472525.1 Collinsella sp. AM10-26 | reverse complement strand
CGCGCGGCAAGGAGATATATTGCCAGACCGGAGGGGCCCCGGGGGCGGGAATCACGCACTCCATATTTTGTTCACAAATAAATAGATCCCTCAGTCGCGTCACTGAGGTTAAAACTGAAGCATTGGCTTCTGATATTGGCGATGACCAGCTGTTTTACGAGTATTGAGACATCGGTCATCTCTGGAGCGCTACTTTACTCCAAAGGCATCAGCTATTTGTTTCTCATCGGTAAAAGGCGGGTTTTGTTCGCCAAGCGTTCTTATATATAGATAGATACGGGTTCGAACCCATGAAAGGGCGAAAAAAAGACGGCCAACCGAAGTTGACCGTCTCAACAATCTTTGGTGGGCCGTCAGGGGTTCAGCCTGCTTCGCAGGCGGCCGCTGCGGCGCTTTCTCGCCTCGCGCGCTGCGCTGGCAAACGCTCTCGCGTTTACTCAGCTCCGCGCCCCGACGGGTTCGAACCCGTGTACCGGCAACAAAAAAGCGGCCGGCATCCGCCAGTCGCTTTTCTTTTCTATGGTGGGCCGTCAGGGGTTCGAACCCTGGACCTTGGGATTAAAAGTCCCCTGCTCTGCCAGCTGAGCTAACGGCCCGCGGGTGGCATTGTACCACGGTCTGGGTCTATTCCCAACTCCATTGGCCGTTCTGGAAAATCACAACTTCACGTCCATCAGGCGTAATGCCCGTAATATCGATGTCGTCCGTGCCGATCATAAAGTCAACATGCGTGCTCGAGACGTTAACGCCATGCTCCAGGAGCTCCTCCTTGGACATGTCATACCCGCCCTCGATGCACTCGGGGAAGCCGACACCCAGCGCAAGGTGGCAGCTGGCGTTCTCGTCATAGAGCGTATCGTAGAACAGAACGCCACTTTCGCGGATCGGCGTGTTCTTGGAAATGAGCGCGACCTCTCCCAGATGAGCAGCGCCCTCATCGGTATCGATGATGCTCGCAAGCGTCGCCTTGCCCACGCGGGCGTCGTAGTCCACCACACGGCCGCCCTCGAACTTAATCCAAAAATCGTCGACCTTGTTACCGTGGTGGATGAGCGGCATGGCCGAGTACACGATACCGTCGGCACGCATGCGATCGGGCGAAGTGAAGACCTCCTCGGTGGGGATGTTGGGGAAGAAGGGATGTCCATCGGGCGTCTTACCCTTGCCGCCGGCCCACTCGTGACCCTTCGTCATGCCAATCGTCAGATCGGTTCCATTTGCCGCGGTGTAATGCAGCCGGTCAAAACGATTGTCGTTCAGGAAGCGCAAGTTCTTTTCGAACGCCGCGTCATGAAGCTCCCAGTCGCTCTCCGGGTCCTGGCCATCGGCGCGAGCGGTGTGCAGAATCGCATTCCACAGCTTATAGATTGCAACCTCATCGGCGTCTCCCGGGAACACCTCGTGCGCCCAAGCCACGACCGGAGCGCCGGCGATGCACCACGGATTGATGTTGTAATCCAGTCCACGGCGGAAAACTTTGCACTGCGTATTCCTCGCCTTGGATGCCGCGGCCGGCTTGGCTGGATCGATGCCCTTGAGGGCTGCGGGATCCGCACCCTCGATAAAGATAAAGCAGGCACCGTCCTGGGCTAGGGAATCCAGCTGCAGGCGCTTCCACTCGGGCGTCTGCTCAAAATAGCTTTTATCGACATGCTCGTACGTGAGCCTCGTCACGGCATCATCGGCCCAAATGACCGTCACGTGGCCGGCGCCGGCAGCATAGGCCTCCGCGACCACCACGCGCGCAAACGGCGCGCACTCGACCGGAGACTGAACGACGACTTCCTGGCCGGGCTTGACGTTTACGCCCTTGCAGACAACCAGGCGAGCGTAGTTTTTAATCTTGGGCTCCAGGGCCTTCATGCCCTCCAGAGCTTCTTCAACCGTCAGGGCAGCTCGAATCATGTGCCACTCCATCTATCTATAGAACAGTAAAAAGGCGCGTCGCAAAAACGACGCGCCTTATATCTTAGCGATAAGTATGAATGCAAACGCTATTTCTTCTTGGAGTCCTTTTTGTCCTCCTCGGCAGCCGCGCGCTCAATAAGAGCGTTGAGCTTGTTCTCGGACATGCCCTCGGCCTGCGTGCGGTACATGTTGCGTAGGGGGCGGATGCGCACGAAGTCATAGATAAAGTCGCCCAAAATGATGACGTAGGACAAAACGATGCCGACCATCTGGACGGGGCTGGACACCATGCCAGCGGGAGCGAAGTACAGCGAAGCCCAAATGGCCACGACGAGCACCATGCCAATGGCGAGCACAATCCACCAGATGCGACGGCGCTTGGTGTAGTCCTCGTCCTGCTTGAGGAGGATATTCGACACCGTATAGATGCGGTCCTCCTTGGCGCGCTGCTTAGCCTTGCGGGCGCGCTTCTCCTCTTTAGAGAGGCCCTCGAGGTTCTCACCCTTCTCGAGCTCTTTGCGGCGTGCCTTAGACGAAGCCGGCACGACGCGAACGGAGCTCGCTGCTTGGCGGGCGGGCTTAGCAGATGCGGCAGACTTGCGCGCAACCCCGGTAACTTCGTGGGATTGCGTGCGCTTGTTCGTGGCGCTACGGGTACTCACTTATGCGTTCTCCTTCATGCTTTTGAACTGGGAGCCCGTGATGATCTGGAAGGCCTCGCGATAGCGCTCAGACGTGCCATCGATGACCTCGGCGGGCAGGTGCGGGGTCTCCCCCGTCATATCCCAGTTGGCCTTGAGCCAATTGCGGACGAATTGCTTGTCGTAGCTAGGCTGGATCTTGCCCTCCTCGTAGCTGGCAGCAGGCCAGAAACGGCTGGAGTCGGGCGTGAGGCACTCGTCGATCAGCGTGACCTTGCCATCTATGACACCAAACTCAAACTTAGTGTCGGCAATGATGATGCCACGGGTCGCGGCGTACTCAGCAGCGGCCTTGTAGATCTTGAGAGACAGGTCACGAATCTGCGTGGCGATGTCCTCGCCCACGATCTCGCAGCAACGCTCGAACGAGATGTTCTCGTCGTGGTCACCGATCTCGGCCTTCGTGGACGGCGTGAACAGCGGCTCGGGAAGCTTGGAAGCCTCGATCAGGCCCTCAGGCAGCTGGATGCCGCAGACGGTGCCGTTCTCGTCGTAGGTCTTCTTGCCCGAACCGGTCAGATAGCCGCGGACGATGCACTCGATAGGAATCGTCTGGGCCTTCTTAACCAGCATGGCGCGGCCAGCGAGGTAGTCACGATACTCAGCAAACTCCTCGGGGAAATCCGCCGGGTCGATGGAGACGAGATGGTTGGGGACGATATCGGCAAACTTGTCGAACCAGAACGCCGAGATGCGATTGAGCACCTCTCCCTTAAACGGAATCTCGTCGGGAAGAATGAAGTCGAACGCAGAAATGCGGTCGGTGGCGACCATCAGCAGGTTTTCACCGGCATCGTAGATATCACGAACCTTGCCACGGGAATCCGGACGACGCTCCATCGTTGTCACGTGAGTCACTCCTTACCTAAATACGACAGAAATGCGGGTTCTTTCCCACACGTTTTCGCAAACTCGGAGCGGCAGGGACGCGGCCCCTCCTTCACCGAATAGCGAAAAGCTAGTGCTCCATTGTAGTAGATGCCGCGTCCGCCGTGTGCTCGCGGGGCAGATGAATTGTAAAAGTCGTACCCTTTCCAAGCTCCGACTCCACGGATATGTAGCCATGGTGACGCTCGACGATCTGCTTGGTCACGGCGAGGCCAACGCCCAGGCCGCCAGCTTCGCGGGCGCGGCTGGCATCGGCGCGCCAAAAACGGCCGAAGATGCGCGACAGATCGTCCTTGGCAATGCCGATACCGGTATCCGAAACGGCAATACTGACATGCTTGCGGTCACTGAGCACCGACACCACGACCCAACCGCCCTCGGGGGTGTAGCGCATGGCGTTGCTCATGAGGTTGATGACGCATTGCGTGATCATATCGGGGTCGGCCTCGACGACATCATCGTGACCTTGGGTCTCGTCTGCAAAGCGCAAGCGCAGATCGCGGTCGACAAACAGGCGCTCCTGAGCGTTGACGATGGAGCGCACGAAGGGGACCATGTCCACCTGCTCAAGGTTGAGCGGCGCCGTGCTGTTTTCCATGCGCGACAGGTCGAGCATCTGCTGCACCAGACGGGCAAGTCGACGCGTCTCGGAAGCAACGGTTTCCAAATGCTCATCATCGGTGGGATACACGCCGTCCTGCATGGCCTCGACCGTTGCAAGCATGGCCATAAGCGGTGTGCGAAGCTCGTGCGCGACATCCGAGGTCAGGCGCTTTTCGTGCTTCATATCCTTCTCGAGCGAGGTGGCCATCTCGTCAAAGGTCTCACCCAGCTGATCGATTTCGTCATCGCCGCGCAAGCCCGTGCGAGCGGATAGATCGCCATCGCGAATTTGCTTGGCCGTGCTGGTAATACGATGAATCGGCTTGGTGAGCATGCGCGACATGAGCGATCCGATAACGACCGAGATGCAGACTGCCACAACCGCGGCAAGGGCCATGGCGTTAAAGGTCTTCTCTCTAAACGCAGAATCTGCCTTGGTGAGCAGGGCGTCGGAGCCGATGGCCCATAGCTTTACCTGTCCGACATGCTCGCCGGAAGACGTTATGATTTCGACGTTGGCAACACTATCGGAGTCGGTGGGCGCCGACGAAACCGGGCTATGCGAGGCCTTTTTACCGCTCGAGCTGCTCGACGCCGATTCGCTCTCGCGCACATCGGCGGTCGCACTTGCCGAAGGCCATGAGTCGTCATAAACGATCACGCCCTTTTTGTTGACGACCTGCATGCCCAGATCGTCGGACACCAAACTCGATGTCGCGACCGTGCGCAGCTCGCCCGCCGTCCAATTGCCGTTTTCCTCGTACGAGGTCGCAAGCTTTTCGGCGGCAGAATTGGCGATCTCAACGATATTGGAACGCGTGTAATCCGAAAAGACGGTGCCCCATACAACGGAGACAACGCCCACCAGCACCAATACCGTCATGAGCGACGTCAGGGCAAAAGCCAGGGCCATACGCGAGGGATAGCTCATCGTTGGCCGTGAATCGGAACGAGGCGTGTTCCAACTTGCTTTGGAACCCGCCTCGTTCTCCTGCTTGTGCTTTTGTCCGATTTCAAAGCGCGCAGGTGTCATATGTGATTTCCCTATTTCTCGTCCGACTTATCGGTCTTGGCCGGGGCCTCGAAGCGATAGCCAACACCGTGGACGGTATAGAGCCACTTAGGCTTCTTGGGGTCGTCGCCCAGCTTGGCGCGAAGGTTCTTCACGTGGCTGTCGATGGTGCGCTCATAGCCCTCAAAGTCGTAGCCGAGAACCTTCTCAACCAGCTCCATACGGTTGTAGACACGACCGGGATGACGAGCAAGCGTGGTGAGCAGCTTAAACTCGGAAGCGGTCAGGTCCACTTCCTTGTTCTCGACCAAAATCTTGTGGCCCGAGATATCGATGACCAGATCGCCGAAGTCGAGTACCTCGACGGCGGGCTCGTCGGCCTGATGGGCACGGCGGAACAGAGCGCGAACGCGCGCAACAAGCTCGCGCGGCGAGAACGGCTTGATCAGATAGTCGTCGGCTCCGAGCTCGAGGCCGATAATACGGTCTTCGATCTCGCCCTTGGCGGTAAGCATGATAATAGGCACATCCGAGGTGTCGCGAATGGTGCGGCAAACGCGCTCACCGGGAATCTTAGGGAGCATGAGGTCGAGCACGACCAGGTCGAACTGATGCTTCTCGAACTCCTCGATAGCAGACTGGCCGTCGCCCACGCCCACAACCCAATAGCCCTCGCGCTCGAGATAGGCAGCGACAGCGTCACGGATTGCCTTCTCATCCTCGACCAGCAGAATCTTTTTTGCATCTGAAGCCATAACACGGCCCCCCTGTCTCAATTAGCTAAGAACAAGCCCATTTTAACGCACCTATGCCCACCGAGCACCGCTGCAGTGCGGCGGCTCGGCGGGCGGTACTCACAATTACAACGCGTTTATTCCCCCGTTGGCACCTTTTTAACCCCTCGGTACTAAAGAGAGAACAGGCGGGCAGTGACCGTCTCGGGGATTCCCTGGCTGTTGCGTACCGTGGCATAGGTCAAAAACGTATTCGATTTACCCGCCGTAGCTGGATAATCGCCATATTCAAGGGCGCGGTCGGGCGACAGCAGCGAGCCATAGGTTTTGGCGGAGGTATCGATCAGAAAATGCGATGCCTGAACCTTAACCAGATATTTGTTCTTCCTGCCGGCAGCACATGCAAGCGGCTCACGCGACAGGAATAGGAAGGTCCCGTTCTCGTTGCCAATATAGGTGCCCATGTTGCCAAGACTTCCCACGCCGTTATAGGTCGCCTCGATGGAGAACACAAATGTGTCACCCATATATACGGCCTCAAAGGGAGACACCGAGGAGGGAAGGACCAGCTGAGCCCTTTTGGTATTGTTGCCGTCCGTCAGGTCAATCGCCGTCATGCCGTAGTAGACACCCTCGTCATTGCGCACGCGCGGGGATATGGTCAAGATACCGTCACTCACGCGCGGGGCAGATGCAAAGCGACCCGTTGACTTCCAAATGGTCTCGGCCTTTGCCTCATCGAGCGAACGGCGGTAGCAATACGAATCGCTACTCGTCTTATTTCCGCCCGTTGAGGGCATCTTGTACCAAATGACAGACGATTCGAACGCCGTAAACATCGGCGGATCGTAGTCCTTGCCGCCTCGGTCGAGCTCAACCACATCGCCGGCAAGCGACGCGCCTGCCATACTTTGCGCATAGAGCTTCCATGACGAATTCGCAAAGTTCATCTCGACCCAAGCAAACACGCCATCGCCGGCGCGGACATCGTAAAACGAATACCCCGTACCTTCGACGGGATCCTCGATAAGCGTCGTGAGCGAGCCATCGCCCAGGTTGAGCACACCAAGCGTATTGGCATGCAGGGCAGAAGCAGGCGCCATCATCGCGGCAGCGTAGTCACCATCGCAGTAGTACAGTAGCGTGCCCAAGGGCAATGTCCATGAAGCCGTGGGCTCAAGATCGATATCGACGGCCTCATACTCATCCGTAATCGAGATAATCTTTGAGTCGTCTTTGATAACCTGTGGCTCGCCGGCAGCGTCGTCGCTGGTACCCGTTTTCTTTGAGCATCCGGCAAGCACCGTGGCAGCGCCCGCGGCAGCCCCTCCGAGCACAAAGCCGCGGCGCGATATTCCGTTCTTGATCTGGCCGGCGATACTCATTAGGCGATCTCGGCGCGAGCGGCCTCGATAGCGCGCGTGAGCTGATCGGCGCAAGAAGTCTTCTTCATACCGCAGGTATTACCAGCGAGAACCTCGATGACGCGATCGGCAGGAGCGCCCTCGACCAGCTTGGAGATAGCCTTGAGATTGCCGTTGCAGCCACCGGTAAACTCGACGCCCACCACCTTGTTGCCGTCATCGGACAGGTCAAGGTGAATATTGCGAGCACACACGCCCTGAGGCTTGTAATCAAACGAAATCATGCGATCCCCTCTCAGAATGTTATTCGAGACGACTATTATCCCCGTCTTTCCCTAAATGCAACGAGGCGCTTTGCCGGCAACACACATTACCAGCAAAGCGCCCTAAAAAGCTAACGTTATGCCCGAACCTACTCGAAGCTCAGCTGCTCCAGGCGATCGAAGACCGTGTCGATACGGGTGAGGAAGTCCCACGGATCAAAGATCTCGTCGAGCTTCTCCTGGCTGACGGTGCAGCGCGGGTCGGCCTCGAGACGCTCCTTAAAGGTGGGACCGGAGACGCAATCCTGCACCTCGTGCCAGGTAGCCATGGCGTTTTCCTGCACGATGGCATAGGCATCCTCGCGGGTGATGCCCGTATCGACGAGGGCCAGCAGGACCTTGGAGGAGAAGATGAGGCCGCGAGTCTTGTTGAGGTTGGCCATCATGCGAGCCGGATACAGCTGCAGGCCGTCGATAACGCGGATAAGGCACTGGAACATGTGGTCGAGTGCGATAAAGCTATCGGCCTGGGCGACGCGCTCGGCAGAGGAGTGCGAAATGTCGCGCTCATGCCACAGGGCGACATTGTCGAAGGCAACCTGGGCATTGGACTTCACGACGCGCGACAGGCCACAGACCTTCTCCATGGTGATCGGGTTGCGCTTATGTGGCATGGCGGAGCTGCCCTTTTGACCCTTGCGGAACGGCTCCTCGGCCTCGAGCGTATCGGTCTTCTGCAGATTGCGGACCTCGGTAGCAATGCGCTCGCAGGTGGCCGCCGTGGTGGCAAGGACGCCGGCCAGGTAGGCATGATGGTCGCGGCTGATGACCTGCGTGGACAGCGGATCGTGGACCAGGCCCAGGTGCTCACAGACGTACTCCTCGACGAACGGCTCGATGGAGCTGTAGGTGCCGACGGCACCGGAGATGGCACCGAAGGCAACGTTCTTGCGAGCGTCCTCAAGACGATCCAGATCGCGCTTGAGCTCCCAGGCCCAAGAGCCAAACTTCATACCGAAGGTCATCGGCTCGGCATGGATGCCATGGGTGCGACCGGCGCAGAGCGTGTTGCGCTCCTCGAAGGCGCGACGCTTGCAAATCTCGCCAAGCTTCTTGACGTCCTCGATAATCAGGTCACAGGCCTGGGTGAGCTGATAGCACAGAGCCGTATCGCCCAGATCGGAGCTGGTCATGCCATAGTGAACCCAGCGGCTGGGCTTGGGGTCGCCCTCGGGCACATCGGCGTCGATGTACTCCTTCATGTTGGTCAGGAAGGCAATAACGTCGTGGCGCGTGACTTCCTCGATCTCGTCGACCTTTGCCTTCTCAAAGTTGGCGTGGTCGCGGATCCACTGGGCCTCTTCTTTGGAAATACCGATCTTGCCGAGCTCCGCCTGAGCCTCGCAGGCCAGGACCTCAATCTCCTGCCAAATGGCGTACTTATTCTCGAGGGAGAAGATGTGTCCCATCTCCGGGCGGGTATAGCGATCGATCATAGCGGCTCCTTTTTGGTTATTGGCACGTTGGTCGTAACCCAACCATTGTACCGTGCGCGGGTGCGAGTATGGACAGTAGGCATGAACCTAACATTTTGGAATTGGAGCGGGCAACGGGACGTCCGCGCGCCCGCGTCGCGGACGCGCACCGGCTGTGGGCGATCTCCTCGGATTCACGGAGACGATGGGGAGGCTTTGTTGAATTGGCCGTCCCGAGGTCTCCCATGCTCGATGGAGCGGGCAACGGGACGTCCGCGTATTTGCTTCGCAAATCCGCACCGGCTGCGGTCGGCATGCTCCGGTCCACGGAACCGCTGAAGGAGACCCGGTCGAGCCGTGTGTCCCAGCGTCTCCCTTTGCTGGGGGAGCGGGCAACGGGACGTCCGCGTATTTGCTTCGCAAATCCGCACCGGCTTCAGGCGCCTGCCGGCGCCTTCGCCTGCTCGCTACAAACGCTTCGCGTTTGCTTTACGCTCGCACCCTGTCGGGTTCGAGTCCCGGCACTTTATTGAAAAAAGCACGGCACCGTAATGGTGCCGTGCTTGTGCTCTTAACTGGAGCGGGCAACGGGACTCGAACCCGCGAGTGTCAGCTTGGGAAGCTGATGCCTTACCACTTGGCGATGCCCGCTTGTGTGTTGGCTAGTATAACGCGGTTGTCTTGTTCGATACAAGGGTGGCGATGCTTGTTTTAGCTGTGGAGATTCGTTTGAAAATCGCATCAATTGTGGAGACGAGGACCTTTGACCTCCTGTTCTCCTTATCTTCTACCTGCGCTTTTGTCTGATTGTTGTATTTGAGCTCAATTTGTCAGGAATTGGGCAAGCTTTTGGTCAGGCTCCGGTACTTACCCGCATGAACCTCGGCTGTAGCCTCATCCTACGCGCCGCAGCCTCCCCGTGCGGCGCACGAGGGATAAGGAGCAGCCATGTCCAACGCACCCATGCACTCTGTCCACAGCGCAATCGCAACAGGTCCGCTGCTCCTGCTCCTCTTCCTGCTTTTCGGCTGCCTGGCACCGGGAGCCGCATTTGCCGTCGATGGCTACGATCGGCTCGGCTTCCGCACCATTAGCGATGATTGTGGACCCTTCTTCATCGGCAAATATGAAGCTCAGGACGCCTCGATTGCCTACTGCATGAACCAGGAACGCCCCGGGCCCACCAAGCCGGGCGGCCCATGGCTCAACTTTGATCAAGGCTGGGTGTGGCTCGACGACGAGTTCGCGGCAATCGTTTGTCACGGATATCCTACCGCCACGTCGTTTGGCGGTTATCATCTTTCACCAGATCGCGCCCGCGCTGCCACCCAGCTTGCCGTATGGATGCTCAACGGCACTACCCATGTCGACGGCACCTACTCCTACACGACCGCTCAGGGCAAAACCAAGAGTGGGCACTTTACCGCCGACAATGAAGTCGTGGCGGCTGCGCGGTGGCTCCACGACAACGCAAAATCAGGAAGCATCAAAGCCGCTCCGCACCGCGCGCGGCGCTATTTAGGAACCGTATCGGGCGGCAGCAAACGTCAAGACATGCTCTATGTACTGCCGGCGGTCTCTGTTTCCTTCCAAAAGCGGTCTGCGAACACCGTTATTACCAGCGGAAACAATACCTATCAGTTTGACGGGGCAACATTCGATGTTTTTGAGAGCGCCAGTGACGCACGTGTCGGCACCATCCAGATGGACGGCAACGGTCGAGCGCAGGCAGCACTTCTGCCCAATACGGCATACTACCTAGTTGAAACGAAGGCGCCGGCCGGCTATGTCCCCCGTCGTGATCGCATCGCCTTTACCACGGGGAATGACGGTGGACAGGTCACCATTGATGAACAGCCCGGCACCATCAACCTGTGTATCGTAAAACTCGATGCCGCGACGAATGCCGGCCCCCAGGTGGGATCTTCACTCGCAGGAGCAGAGTTCACGTGTGTGTCGCAATCAACCCCCGGATGGGCGCAAATCCTCACGACCGACGAAAGCGGTCGAGCCACCCTCACCGATGTCCCCCTAGGAACCTTTACCATCTATGAATCAAAAGCCCCCGAGGGCTACCTGCCATCCAACGACAGCTGGTCCTATACCGTTGGAGCCGACCAGCTCGGTGATTCAGGCGTGGTCGAGATCGAATCGCGCGTTTCCGATATCCCCATTGCGTTTGACCTTGAGATTTCCAAATTCAAGGACTACGGCAATAGCGATCAATCCGGCCTGGAGCAGACGGCAGGAGGTGTTGTCTTTGAGGTTGTCAGCAACAGCTCTCAGCAGGTCGTTGGCACGCTGACCACAAACATCTATGGCTTTGCCTCCACCAAAGATCAGTCAGAAGCATGGTTTGGCGCAGGCAAGCGACCCGCCGGTGTCCACGGAGCCATCCCATACGACCGCGCCGGCTACACCGTTCGCGAGGTTCCGGAAACCGTCCCCGAGGGTTTTAAACGTGCAGGGGAATGGACCGTCGAGGCCAATCAGATTTCCGACGGCGCCGAGCTTCAATATATCGTGGACAACCACGCTCTGTCGACGCATCTCCAAATTGTAAAACGCGATGCCCAAACAGGCGCTTCTGTTCCACTAGCCGGATTCACCTTCCAACTACTCGACAGCAATCACGAACCTGTCTCACAAACTTGCTGGTATCCAGCACATAACGTAATGGACACCTTTACGACTGACGCGACCGGGACCGTCACACTGCCCGAATCGCTCGTGCCGGGCACCTATTATGTACGCGAAACCTCGGCCAAAGAGCCCTATCTCGTCGGCAAAGAGATCGAGGTAAGTATACCCGCCGACATGAACCTAACACCCGTTGCAATCGCCTCGTATTATGACCACGCCGCGACCGGAAACATCAGGATCGTTAAAACCGATGCCGTAGACGGCAGCAGCCTCGCGGGCGCCATCTTTGAGATCCGCGCCTCGGGTGATATCGTGCGCCCCGACGGTAGCATTGCCGCGCTCGACGGTGAGACTGTCACTACTGTCATTACGGATGAAGCTGGAGAAGCGCGCGCGGACGACCTCCCGCTGGGATCTGGTACCGCGCACTACGAGGTTGTCGAGACTCAAGCGCCGGCAGGCTTCTTACTCGACCGGACGCCCTATATCGTAGACCTCGCTTATGCCGACCAAAAAACGCCCGTTGTAGAAGCACGGCTTAACGTATCCGACGATTACACCAAGGTTGATATCTCCAAGGTCGATGCAAGCGGAGAGCAGGAAGTGAAAGGCGCACAACTCACCTTATATGGTCCCGATAAAACCGAAATAGACTCCTGGACCTCATCCGACAAGCCGCACCGCGTCGAACATCTTGCACCCGGCACCTACTCGTTGCGCGAAATGATGTCTCCGCGGACCTATGACCTTGCCGAGGAGATAACGTTTGAAATAAAGGATACGGGAGAAGTCCAATCCGTCGCGATGAAGGATGCGCCCATCGAGATCAAAGGACAGGTCGACAAGCGTCAGGAGCTTGTCCAACCTATCGGGAAGGGTCTGCTGGCCAACGGCGATGGTAAAAATCGCGCCGCAACGCAAACCAATACGGACGGACTTTTCTCCTATACCATCGACGCTCGAAACGATTCAGCTACCTGGGTTGATGAGTTCACAATTACCGATGATCTTGAGTGTGCCGAGGACGATGCGGCGAGATTCGTCTCAATCGAAACTCCCGTCGCCATCGGCGACCTCAACGGTCTGTGCAACGTGTGGTATCGCACGACGCCGTTGGACTCGACAGACGTCGATGAGCCGGCAAACGCGACACTTGACGATGGGCACGAAAATCCTTGGCTTGAGTCCGACGAGGTAAAGGAGAGCCTTGGTGAGGACTGCCGCCTCGTCGATTACGACGGCTGGCACCTCTGGAAGGCGGATGTCTCGACCACGGAATCCACCACACTCGAGGCGAAAGAACTCGACCTTGCATCCAATACCGTCGTAACGGGTATTCGCATTGAATACGGTGCAGTAGCCGCCAACTTTACGACTCGAAGCGATGCAGATTCCTGGACCCGCGATGATCTCAAAGATGAGCACGACGACCTTGACGATGCCAAAGCAATCCTTGGCACAGACGCTCGGGCCGCAGTCGTGCACATGCAGGCAACGTCGGCTTATACGCCCCAAACCGCACTCACCAACAGCGCGCGCGTCGATCTTTGCCGCAACGGCGGCGGCGATAAACTTGAGTCACATGACGAGGACCGTGTCATTCAACGCTGTACCCTACCGCAGGACCTACCGGCAACAGGATCAGTTCCCATCGCCGCTTGCATCACCGCGCTCCTGACCTCGGGTGCCGCAGCCATATGGTTCGCTCGCCTTAGGTCGATCCCAAAGAAGCGCTAGCGCGATAAAAAAGCGGGCGCGCCAGTCCCCCGGCTCGCCCGCTTTCAATCATTTAAATCGCCGTATCTACTCTGCAGACGAAGATCCACCATCAACGATTGCCTGCTCGGACTCAGGAATCCCATCGGCACCCGTGCTCTGTTCTTGCTCCACCTCTTCGCTGATTGCGGAGGCGGGGGTCGAGCCCTTCGCACCCACGATGTAGGCAGCCCCAAATCCTAACGCAATGGCGATCAAGGTCAAAATCACGTAGACAGGCCAATGGCGCTTAATATACGAAAACACGTTGACTCCTTAGAGCTCCGTCTACGAACGGCGGATAACCTCGGTCACGACCTCGGATACCGTGGCAATGTTCGTCGGGTTGACATTGTGGGGCAGGTCGTCCTCGGTACGAGCGCAAGCCAGGCGCGTGCCGTCCACGCCGGCGATGGTGAGGGCTCGGCGGCTCGCCTCGAGCGCGGAGTAGGCATCGGTCTTGGCATAGGGCATCTCGAGCGCGCCACAATCGACATGGAACGACTTGCACACCTTGCTGACCAGGTTCATGATGCGGCGATCGCCCTTGAGCAGCTGCTGTTCGCCCTCAATCGTCACCACCGAAAGCCTACCGGCGCCGACGGATTCAAGATTGATGAAGAATACGCCGCGGAGCTTATCGCGATGCGAAGCCAAGAAGGCCTTCATACCGGCGCCATCACAATCCGAGGCGCCCGTTGCCACAAACCAGATATCGTGACCGAGCAGCTCATCATCGCCCATAGAGGCGACAGCCGAGAGCATATCTTCGGAAGAAGCGCCGTCGGAAGACGTAGCGCCGCCCTTCCAGCCATCGTTATCGTCCTCGAAATTATCCCACGAACCGATGCCGCGACCGGACTTCTTGGCATCGTAATCGTCTTCGACGCCCAGCCAATCACTCATGCTGTCCTGTTCGTTTTTCTTTTTACGACCGAACAGGCCGCCCAGGCCGCGCTTGCGAGACTTGGGTGCCGCCGGGGCGGGAGCCGAAATAGTCTCGATCGGCTGAGCGCCCGACGCAACGGGCATAGGAGGCGCAACGGGTGCCGATGTGGGTTCGGGACCCTGAGCGGTAGCAAAGGGGTCGTTGACCTGTGCGGAGGGGTCGGGAAGGTCGAACAGCGACGTGCGAGACGCAACGTTTGCCTGCTTCATCGACGGCAGCGACGGATCGGGGACCGAAGCCAACGGAGACGAGGAAGGTGCAGGCGACGGAGCCGACGCCGGATCGGGAACATTCATCTGCGGACGCGGCGATGCCTGGGAGGAAATCTGGGCCATAAGGGAATCGACCGTTTCGTCCTGGGTGGGAGCAACATCGGCAACCGTGGCACCGGAACCACTCGGGGTCGGCATGGTGAAAATCTGCGTGGAGTAAGGCCTCGACTCATCTATCTCGGGAGCCTCGGAAACCGCAGGCACTTCCTCCTGCTCGACCTCGGTCGAATCATCTTGCTCGGCTGTCGCGTATTGCTCTTCGTCAGAGTTGGCCTCGACGGGCTCGTCCTCGGCGGCATCTTGGATTTCGGCGGCATCAATAGGCTCGTCATCGTCTGCCGCATCGCCCTGCTCATCGGAAACAGGAAGGGGCTCGGCAATCGCGGTGCCTTGCTTTTCAAACGTTATCGTGGAATCGAACTGCGCGGCATCAAACGACATGGTGCTATCGACGTGCTGTTGAGCCTCGAAAGACGTTGTCGCCTCAACAATATCCGCGGACGTCGGCTGCTGGGACTCAAAGGACGTTGTAGCTTCGGCGGCATCGACGGGCACGGACTGCATAGCCTCGTTCTGCTCGAACTCTTGCGCCGCGAGCTCACGTGCCGCCTCGGCTGCCTGCTGCTGAGCGATAGCCTCCTGCTCGGCAGCCTCGCGTGCGGCAGCGCGCTTCTCCTCGAAATCGTCGACAAATTTCTTGCCCTTTGCAAGCGCACTCTTAAAGAAGTTGGAAGCGCTGGCGCCAATCGAAGAGAACGCGGATGCGATATCGGCATGGGGCGTTGCCGCGGGAATCTCGGCTGAGAAATCAGTATCGCTCTCGTAAGACACGAGCCTCGGCTGTTCAACGTAATCGTCGTCAGACTCGTCCGCAACGTCTTGCGCCGGCGCGGCGGGAGCCAAAACGTCCAGTCCTGCAGCGGGATCGATCGCGGACACTGCCTCGGGCTCGGCAACGGCAGCGGCCACCGCGGCAGACTCATCATCCACGGTGGCAACGGGCGCAGGCGCAGTCACGACGGGGACAGGCTCGGACTCAAACGTCGGCTCCTCGCCCTCCTCGTAATCGAGCGTGCAGGACTCGGGAAGCATTCCGAGAGCACGGATGGCATCCGAACCAAAACGGATGTTGCCGGCGGCATTGCGATAGAGCTTGGGCTCGGGGTCGGGCGCGACAGGCTCCTCCGCCGGCTCGACAGCGGGAACCTCGTCATTGAACTCTTCGGCCTGGACAGCCTGATTCTGATCCTCGGGCACAATGGCGCCAATCAGCGTCTCGTCGGCAGACGCACCCTCAAAGCCCTCGATCTGCTCGTCGAAAGCCTCACCCTGTTCGGGCTCGGCCTGAGCGTCGGGAGCAATCGGCTGACCGAACTCGTCCTCGGCGTAGGTGGGCTCTTCATACTCGATGGTGTTGCCGTAGTCGTTTTGCTGCTGGGCCGCGGCATACTCCGCCGCTGCGCGCGCCATTTCCTCGGCACGACGCTTTTGCTCCCCAAAATAGGTATCGAACGGAACATCGTCGGGAAACTCGTTTTCGCCCTGGAAGGGAGCAACGTTGTCCATAACGCCGAGCATAGCGGCGACAGAAGACTTGTTGCACACCGCGCCGGACGTATAGGGAAGAATGTGGCGGTTAGAGATGATGTTTGCCGCGTTGGCAAGTGCAACGAGGGAAGCGAGGATCGCGACAATCCACAGCAGAACCTTGAGCGCGCCGGGGAGCGGCAGGATACGCAGGATGGCAACGGCAGCGGGGGCAACCGTGGCAACGGGCAACAACTTGGCGATGAGCGCACGATACGAAGCATAAGGCTCGCGGGCAAGCAGCTCAGCGCGGGGAGAGTCGTAGTGTGCGACAACGACCACCGGGCGGTTGCGCGGAGACGCAAGCGGGCCCGAGGCCTTGTGGTAGGCGATGACATTTTGGCTCACGCCCGTCTTGCCCAGGCGCGAAACCACGGGGTGGCCCGTGCGCTCGAGCACGTAGAGCACGGCACCGACAATGGCCAGCAAGGTGCCGACCAAGCCGATACCGCCGCCGATGCCCATCAGCAGGGCGCCGGCAAACGCAAGAATACCGGTAACGGCAAATGCCAACCTACTGGGCGCCGGGGCATTGAACTCCTGAACCTCGGGATCAAAGCCGTGGTTGCGGAAGATCTGAGCGATATCCTCGGCAGCCAAGCGCTCTTCTTCACTGCATGCCGGCGTAATGCCGGTGTTCTGCAGCAGGTGGTTAATATAGTTCTGGGTGTTCGCCATGTGCGCTCCACATCCATAATCCGACAAATAGGCCCAATGCATGCACATTAGAACCGTATATAGTCGAAAGTATACCCCGAGCGAGCGCAAACGACCGAAATCGGGCCATCTTAACGCCCCGAGCGGACAAGGATATAGCCTAATCTCCATATCGGACTAAAATCATGGCAGCAAACCACCTTCTCATGCGAGGACTCTATGACGGCAAGCGACACGACCGCGACAATTAAAAAAGGGAATTCGGAGCCCAGTTTCGATAAAACGGCTCAGCGCATCCTCAATCTTTTCTTTGTGCTCAACAGCTCCCCCGAACCGCTGACGACCGAGCAGATCGTCTTGGATTCTGACCTGGGATATGGCTCGGGCAACATCGACTCGGATAAGCGCAAGTTTCGGCGCGATCGTGACAAACTGCTCGAGCGTGGCATCTTAATCAAGGAGGTTCGCCCCGCCGGCGCGCAGGAGACCGAGGAAAGCTCGTGGACAATCGACCGCGAGCACACGTTTGCCGCAGGTGGCCTCATCACCGCAGACGACGCCGACATCCTACTCAACGCCATTGACCAGACGCTAGCGGCCGGCTCTTCCACCTTTGCCGCGCCGCTTGCCGATATTCGCTCCAAAATTGCCTACCTCACCGGTGGGACGGCGGTGGACGAAGCACCGATCCGCCGCTCTCCCGCCGTCGATGCGGTATGGAGTGCCTTTGCCGAGCGTTGCGCGCTGCGCTTTTTGTACCAAAACGGACGCGGCGAGCAACGCGAGCGGACCGTTTGCGTCTACGGCATGTTCGAGCGCGAGGGCGTGGCGTACTTCTGCGGCCTCGACAATGTCACCGACGACATCAGGACATTCCGCTGCGACCGTATCGTTCGCGCTTGGCGTCCTTCGAAGGCCTACGCCATCCCTGCGGACTTCAACCTCAACGATTACTTATTCTTTGAGTTCGATTTTGCCGACCGACCGCCCGTTGCAGCTACGTTCTCGTTCGCCCCTCAGACGCAGATCGATATGATCAACGGTCTCACGCGCGGGCGCGGCGAGCTCGCACACACCGATTTGGGATGGACCTGGACCGTTGACGTGCGCGACCTTGAAGCCGCCGCTTCATTTTGCATGGCCCACGCCATGGACGGCATGAGGCCCGTGGCCCCCAAATTGCTCAAACAGGCGTGGAACCACCTCATTGAAAGGACGGTGTACGAGCATGCCCGTGCGTAAACTCACCAGCGAGCAGAGGCTCTCGCGCGCCATCGACATCATGGAGGCCCTCTACGCCGCCGGCGAGAACGGCATGACTCGAACCGAGATTTGCAGTCGCTTTAACATCACGGGGGTGTCGCTCGACGAGATTCTCGAGATCGTCTCGACGCTCGCTGATCGAGATTCGGGTGCGCGCATCATCTGCGAATGCCACGGCGAGCGTGTGGTCCTCACCGGTGACGCCGGGCGTGTGCTACCGCTGCGCCTGAGTGCCGCCGAGGGCGCTGTGCTCAACCATGAACTTGAATCGTTGGGGATCGAGCCGCAGACGGCGGCTCGGATTCGATCTGCTCTTCTACCCGAAGAGCTCGGCTATAACCAGCGCGTCTTTGACACCGTCAACCGCGGGTCGCACTGGCAGCAGCTGAGCTGCGCCATTCAGGACGGCGTTCGCTGTCGTATCTCGTATCGCTCGATGGATGACACACAAGCGCGAGAGCGTTTGGTCGACCCCTTGTGCATTACAACAAGCGGCGACCAAACGTATCTGATTGCCTGGGATGTCGCAGTCGACGAACAGCGTACCTATCGTATGGATAAAATCGAGGGCCTGGTCTTGACCGACGACTCCGTCGTGCGCCACGAACCGGAGCCCGCGACCCTCCATGACTCCCTCGCCCAGGCGGAGCGGAGCACGAAGCTTCTCATGCCACTCGACATGGCAGAGCGCCTAGACTGGCCCGGCATCATGTCGATTGAGCCCAATGGGGCGGACAGCTCGACAGTGAATGTGCGCTACGGCTCCGAGCGTTGGCTACTGAGCCAGGTAATCGCAGCGGGCGGGGCCATCCGCATCTTGGATGACCCCGCCCTGTCAGAGCGTCTGTGCGATATGGCAAAATCCCTCGTCTGTCCGCTTTAGCGGCGCCGTTCGTGGCGTGCGCGCCACAGCTGTAGATAGTGCCCGATTTGTGCCGATTCGATGCGCTGATAGGAACTCGTGGGCAGCGACGTTAAGAATTTCTTGCCGTAGCCCTTCGTCACCAGGCGCGGGTCGGCCAAGATGAGTACGCCACAATCGGTCGACGAGCGAATGAGGCGACCGGCCGCCTGCTTGACCTCGAGCACGGCCTCGGGCAGCGAATAGCGCGCCCAGGCGCGGTCTTCGCGCAGATTGCGCTCGCATGAGAGCGGGTCCGTGGGGCTCGAGAACGGCAGCTTGGGAATGATGACGCAGCGCAGCGTCTCGCCGCTGGCGTCAAACCCTTCCCAAAAGGCCTTAAGCGCAAAGAGTGACGAGGTCGGTTCGTTGATAAAGCGATCGCGCAGACGGCGAGGGGACGAGTTGCGCTGCTGGCAGTTGAGTTCCAGACCCGCACGGGCCATCTTGGGCTCAACGCGGGCGTATAGGTCTTCCATGTCGCGCCGATTGGTGAACAGCGTGAGCACCGAGCCGCCCATGGCAAGATGCGCGTCGACCAGCACACGCTCGAGCGCCGTAAGATAGCTCTCACGATCGCGCGGATCGGGGATATCGCCCGCAACGACTACAGCCATGTTCGAATCGAAGTCGTAGCTCGAGTCCAAGTGCAGCGATGAGGATGTCGAGGCACTGATGCGATCGAGGCCGACGGCGTGGTTAAAGTGCTCAAAGCTCTTGGAAACCGTCATGGTCGCCGATGCAAAGATAGCCGTGTGGACCTCGGGCAGCCACTCGGTTGCCAAGGCCTCGCCAATATCGATACGCTCCGCGGTCATCGACTCGCCGCCGGCACGCAGCCTGCGATTGACTTGCAACGAATACACGTAGTGCTCATCGGTACCGTCAATGATGAGCTTGAGGTTCTCGGCCAGCTCGTGCAGGCGGCGCGAGATTTCACCCAGGTCGACAACAACCTCGGGCTTGTCGGCGGCGACGGCTTGTACCAGCGCGTCGACGCTCTTGTCAGCTTGCTCCAATGCGTCGATGGCAGCGTAGGCCGACTGCAAGAAATCATGCCAGTCGTCAGATTCGCGCAGCTCGGGGCCGATCCATAGGTTCGCATTGTCATAGCCCCCGCGGGCACGGCGGCCAAGCTCGCGAACGCCATCGAACACGTCGGCGATCGCCATGCTCGCACGCGCAACCGTCGAGGTCGCTTTGGCAGTAAGGCCCAGATAGAGCGTAGAGCCCTCGGAGGTTGCCAAATCACGGGAAACCTGGCTTAGCGCGCCGGTGCTCGAGCCGCCCAGGCGCTCAAACAGAACGCGTGATTCGTCCGCCGACACCACGCGCGCCCACTGACGGCGTGCCTCGCGCTCGATGGAATGGGCCTCGTCGATTACCCAATGACGAATCGGAGGCAAAATCCTGCCTTCGGCCGCGACATTGCGGAACAGCAGGGAATGGTTGGTGACCACCACATCGGCATGCGCCGCACGACGGCGAGCGCCGTGGACCAAACATTTATCAGGGAAAAACGGGCAGAGGCGACGAGCACACTCGCGCGAGGCCGTCGTAAAGTCGGGGCGGTTAACGCTACGCCACCGAATGCCGAGCGAGTCGAGGTCGCCATCGGCTGATTGGCAGACGTACGCCATGATGACCGCGACTGCCGTAAGCGTATCGGCAGGATCACGCTTAGTCGTAATTTCGACTTGGCCGCGGCTCATGCGCTCAAGCTTGCGCAAGCATGGATAGTGGTCATAGCCCTTGAGGGCGCAAAACGATAGGCCTCCGTCCAGCTGCTCGGCAAGTTTGGGCAGCTCATGATACATGAGCTGGTCGGCGAGATTATTCGATTTAGTCGCGATACCAACCGTGATGTTGTTGCGGCGTGCTGCCTCGGCAAAAGGCACCAGATAGGCCATCGATTTGCCGACGCCTGTGCCCGCCTCAATTACACGATGAGTGCCCGTGACCAGCGCATCGCGGACCTCGAGCGCCATCGCGATCTGCTCATCACGTGGCTCGTAGGTGGGATACATGCGATTGACCAGGCCACCCGGCGCATAGTCTGCCTCAATCTCCTCACGACTCGGCATCTTGAGGACCGGCAGTTCATCGGCGTCCACCCGATCGTCGGCGCGATCGGCCTTGAGAGCGTCAGCACGAGCGGCGCTGAGAGAGAAGATAGAACCAGGGTTCTGCCCCGCCAAGAATGAGAATATAGGACGATAGGACCAGGGTACGTCGGGGTGCATGTCGGCCAGGCGCGCCATTAAGCCCTGGGGCAAGTCAGTGAGCGCCACGAGCAACACGCGCCATACGCCACACAGGGCGTCGACGTCGGCATTGGCACGGTGTGATACCGAGTCACAGCCAAACAGATCGGCCATAAAAGACAGCTTGTGCGAGGCCAGGCGCGGAAGCGCGATGCGCGACAGCGCCAGCGAATCGATCCAGATGTCGCTGACGTTGACGCCGCCTTTGACCGACTCGATAAACGAGCGGTCGAACGTGGCGTTATGTGCGATCACCGGGCAACCACCGACAAATTCGGCGAGAGCGGCCACGGCCTCGACGGCCGATGGGGCATCTGCCACATCGGCATTTGTAATGCTCGTGAGCTCGGTTATCTCGGCGGGAATCAGCTGCTTGGGATGCACGAAGGTATCGAAGCGGTCGATGATCTCGCGGCCCGAAAGACGGGCCGCGGAAATCTCAATTAACTCGTTGTCCTGTACCGAAAGACCCGTGGTCTCGGTATCGAGGACGATAACGTCCTCTTCGATGAGGCCAAACGATTGTGTCTTTGCGCGTTCTGCAAGCGTGGCATAGGAGTCGATGACAAACTGTGGCGTTCCAGGAGATACAGCGTCCTCGATTAGCATGCAACGCCCGCTCGACGGAGACCCATACGGATTAGGCTGTCGCACACCTGCGGGAACGTCATGTCGTCGGTGTGGCGGATTTCATCCGGATACAGCGACGTATCGGTCATGCCGGGAATGGTATTGGTCTCGAGGATAACGGGGCCGTCCTCGCTCACGATAAAATCGCTGCGCGAGATGACCAAGCAACCGAGTGCCCTATGGGCCGCACAGGCAAGTTCCTGGGCACGCGCATAGTTTTCGGGCGAGATCTGCGCCGGAATACGATGGATGTCAGTGGGATCGACGTACTTTACGTCCAAGTCGTAGAACTCGCAGTCCTCGGGCTTACGAATCTCGACGATCGGCAGGGCGCGCACGTCGTCCTCACCGTATACGCCGACGGTGATCTCGGTACCCTCGATGCACTTCTCGATCAGCACTTTGTCGCCGTACTCAAACGCCTTGGCGATTGCCGCGGGCAGCTCGGAGGACTCATGGACCAGGGAAATGCCATAGCTGGAACCGTTGACGGCCGGCTTCACAAAGCAGCGCTCGCCACAAACCTCGACGATATGATCGGTATCGACTTCATCGCCCACCTCGAGCGCGAGGCCGGGGGCAATGGGAATGCCCGCCTTGGCGTACAGGAGCTTAGAGACCTCCTTGTCGGCACCGCAGGCGCTGGCAAGCACGCCCGAGGCCGTGTAGGGGATACCCAGGGTCTCCATGGCACCCTGCATGGCGCCATCCTCACCGCCGGCGCCGTGCATGGCGATAAAGGCCACATCGAAACCGCCGGTCGCCATGGTTACCATAAAGTCATCGGCGGCGGTGTCGAGCAGCTCCACCGAGGTGTAGCCGGCTTCCTTCAGTGCCGCCACGACGTTCTTTCCCGAGTTGAGCGAGATCTCGCGCTCGGCGGAATGACCGCCCGCCAAGACCGCTACGTGCATGTTCTCTAGGCTTTTACCCGGCATGGGCAGACTCCTCCTCTATAATTTCTGCAGCTGATACCATATTGTAGCGATACACTCTACGTTTCCCCAAAATCGAAAGGCTTCCATGAATCCCAGGACTAAATCTCAGGACATTCGCGACTTGAGCCAAAACGATATTCGCGAGCTCGTGGCCGAACTTGGCCAGCCCGCCTTCCGCGCAAAGCAGCTTATCGAATGGGTCTTTGAGAAGAACGTTTGTTCGTTTGACGATATGACCAACCTTCCTAAGGCTTTCCGCGAGCAGCTTAAAGGCACTTTCGCCTTTGACACGCCGACTGAACTCACCAAGCAGGTTTCCAAAGATGGCTCTCGCAAGTATCTGCTCGAGTACCACGACGGCATTTCCGTCGAGACCGTCGGCATGCCCCGTCGTAATAAGCTTTCCGTCTGCGTTTCCACCCAGGCAGGCTGTGGCATGGGCTGCGCCTTTTGCGCTACTGGCCTCAACGGCCTCAAGCGCTCTCTGACCGCTCAAGAGATCGTCGACCAGGTACTTCATGTATCCAACGACTTTGGCGAGCGTGCCACGAGCGTTGTCTTCATGGGCCAGGGCGAGCCGTTTGCCAACTACGATGAGGTTCTCAAGGCACTGCGTATCCTCAACGACCCCGATGGCATCGGTATCGGCGCCCGTCACCTCACCGTCTCTACCAGCGGCGTTATTCCTGGTATTCGCAAATTTGCTGACATACCTGAGCAGTTCACGCTTGCCGTTTCCCTTCATTCCGCCATCCAGTCAACGCGCAATAAGCTCATGCCCGGTGTTAAGAAGTACACGCTGCTCCGCCTTCACGAAGCGCTTCAGCTCTACACCGAAAAAACTGGCCGCCGCCCGACCTATGAGTATGCCATGATTGAAGGCGTCAACGATACGAACCCCGAGATGCAGGCGCTCTGCGACTTCTGCGAGGGAACGCTGTGCCACGTTAACCTGATTCAGCTTAACGACATCGAGGGCAGCCCGCTCAAGCCGTCGCCGATTCATAAGGTTGAGGATCTTCAGCGCCGCCTTGAGTCTCGTGGCATCGAGACCACAATCCGTAATTCTCGCGGCAATGATATTGATGCCGCCTGCGGACAGCTGAAGCAGCGCTTCAAAGTTCAAAAGAACGCATAGGGGAGTCACACCCCAAAACGTTTCATGTGAAACATCGAGCAGCCCCGGTTGCAGGATATGCAACCGGGGCTGTTTCATTTATTGACCTCGATTATGAATCAGCTGCTACTGGTCCCATTAATAACAGCCAAAATATGGGGTCCTTGTCGTGTGAATCAGACAAGAACCCATCAAAAAATGCTGGGTAATTGTTAGGTACCTAATAGCCTACATTTTCCCATTGGTTGCTAACCCAACCTTGATTAATCTTGGGATTCTTCGTTACCTGAGCAGTACGCATGGCAACATCTTCAGTCATAACATCCATTTTCTTCTTGGACGTATCAACAATATCTTGCGCACCACGAAGCAAACGACCTCGGAGCTCATCGTCTGTCGCGATCTTATAGCCAGCAAAGGCACCAGCCGCGACAGTCGTAGCCAATGCAATCGCAGTTATAATTTTATTCCTCATCTTGGTCTCCTTGATCAAACTGAATCATTTCACCAAGAATACGAGAGAGCTCTTCCTCGTCTTTAAACTCAATCTCAATCTTATTCTTTCCACGTGAGCTCTTCACACGTACGTTGGTATTAAATACCTGACGAAGTACGCGGGCAGCCTTTTTAAAAGACTGAGGCGTTGCAGGCCGCGGCGTCTTAGGTGTCTCTCCGGCAGAAAACAACGGAGCAAGATTTTCTGTCGCTCTAACGGAAAGGCCCTCTGCAACAACCTTCTCAGCAAGTCGAATTCGAGCATCCTCATAGGGAACTGCAAGAATAGCACGTGCATGACCAGCTGTAAGTTTACCTTCAAAAACCATCTGCTGAACAACTTCGGGGAGATCGAGAAGGCGCAGCGAGTTTGTAATTGCAGAGCGTGACTTGCTTACCGCCTTCGACAATGCCTCCTGGGTCATACCGCTGGCATCAATGAGCTGGCGATACCCCTTAGCCTCTTCGACGGGATTCAGGTCAGAACGCTGAAGGTTTTCGATAAGTGCAAGAGCCAGCATCTCTTCATCATTAACATCTTTAATGATGACAGGCAACTCCTCAAGACCAGCAAGCTTTGATGCCTGGTAACGACGCTCACCAGCGATGATCTCATAGCCGTTTCCGTGCTTGCGAACCAAAAGCGGCTGCAAAACACCATGTTCTTGGATTGACTCGCTCAACTCGCGAAGTTCAGTTTCGTTAAAGTGAATTCGTGGCTGATTTGGGTTGGGAACGATATCCTCAATAGGTAGTTTTGCTTCAGATGCAGCATTTGAAGCAGATGCAGCCGAACCACCGGTCTCATACTCGGCCTCTGAGACCAAAGCATTGAGTCCACGTCCCAATCCGCCACGTTTCTTTGCACTAGGCACGCTTGATCACCTCTTTTGCAAGGTTCATATATGCTTTTGCACCCTTATTTTGTGGCGCATAGGTAATTACCGGCTCTCCAAAAGACGGAGCTTCGGAGATTTTAACCGTACGGGGAATAAGTGTCTTAAACGCCTTATCACCAAAGTACGATTGAACTTCCTCAACAACCTGATTCGACAGAGAAGTACGCGAGTCATACATAGTCATAAGCACTCCATAGGTGTCTAAGCCCTTGTTCAGACGTGATTTGACCATCTTCATTGACTCAAGCAGCTTCGTAACACCCTCAAGTGCGTAATACTCGCACTGGATCGGAATCAATACGCTATCTGCTGCAGTCAAGGCGTTAATAGTAAGCAGGCCGAGCGATGGAGGACAGTCAATAAAAATGAAATCGAACTCATTCTGAATCGGCTCAAGCAAATCTTTGAGGCGGGTTTCACGAGCAATTGCACTTACGAGCTCAATTTCGGCGCCTGCAAGCTGAATTGTAGCAGGAATTACGAATACCTTTTTGCAATTTGTATCAAGAACAAGCGATTCTGCCGGCACATCATTCAACAATGCATCGTAGATGCAGTGATCAAGGTCTTCTTTTTCAATTCCAAATCCACTGGTGCTATTTCCCTGCGGATCAAAATCGACAATCAGTGTCTTACGACCCTGCTCACCCAATGCTGCCGCAAGGTTTACAGCCGTCGTCGACTTACCAACGCCGCCTTTTTGATTGATGATTGCAATGATACGCGTGTCTTTTGCGCTCTTAGAGCGCTTAACGTCGCGAAATCCCACGGTCCCTCCTGGTGTGTATTAAAGCTGTCAAACGGAGGATGTTTCACGTGAAACATTCCGAATCGATATCAACCGCCATGTTTCACGTGAAACACTGCAAGTTGTTAATATCCATTATGTTTCACGTGAAACATCTAGGCAAGCGGATTCTTCTTTGCCATGCCATTTGCACGAGGCAATGAAACGGATGCCGGATGACTCTTTTTAAGAACAATAAACTCCCTGTGGCCCAAGCCCTCAGGCAAATCGATTGCATCATTCAGAAGCAAAGTGAAGCCGCAGATCTTAGCTGCTGACATGCCGGAAGCAAGCTCCTCATCCGAAGGATTGCCTTTGGTGACAACAAATAACCCTCCATCCTTGAGATACGGAGCCGCATACTCAACGAGAATCGGTAGAGGGGCCAGTGCGCGGGCGGTTACGACAGAGAACTGCTTCTTATGGCTTCGAGCATATTCTTCAAGACGATAATGAACCGCATGAGCATATTTCAATCCAAGAGCATGAACAAAAGAATTAACGGCATCAACCTTCTTGCCAACAGAGTCAATATAAGTAGCTTTACGATGCGTGGTTATGGTTAAAGGAATACCAGGGAAGCCAGCACCTGTTCCCATATCGAGCAAAGCCCCCTCAGGAGCCTTATTGATATAGGGGAGCAAAACTAGTGAGTCGAGGATATGAAGTATCGCAGCATCTTCTACGTTAAGGATACGGGTAAGATTCGTTGTCTTATTTGTTTCCAGAACTAAATCCAAATGCTGAATACATTTCCTCAGCTCAACTTCAGTTACGCTCAAGGAATACTCATTGCAATAGGAAGTTAGACGACTCAACATCTCGTCAGCTTGCTGATCAGTAAGTACTAACAACGAAAGCTCCTTTCTGACAAAAATCAGTGCATCGAGAACTTTTGACAAAAAAAGGGGACGTGGAAACCACGTCCCCTAAGCATAAGCTCGAGTAGATTATCGAGCAACAATCACAACATGGCGATCGGGATCAGAGCCCTCGGAATGAGTGTCAACGGCATCGTTGCAGCGAAGGGCAATGTGAACCAGTCGACGCTCATAGGCATTCATGGGCGGCAAGGAAACACTCTTATGGGTGCGAATGGCGCGCTCGGCAGCGGACTGCGCCATGGAAGCAACCTTGTCCTGTCGGCGGCTCTTATAACCCTCGACGTCCACGACGACCGGATACCTAAAGCCAAGCTTGCGGCTCACCAGCAGCGAGAACATAACCTGAAGGGCATCGAGGGTACGTCCATGACGCCCAATGAGAACAGCAAGATCCGGAGCCGTTACATCCAAAATCAGCTCACCCTCGTCGCCCTCATACTCATCGATAGGAGAGTTGGCGGCATCGAAGTGCGAAAGGATGGAACGCAGGATGGAAATCGCGACATCGGCAATGGTGTCGAGCTCCTCGTCTGTCAGCTCTTCACCAGCCTTGTAGCGCTGTGCAATCTCGGGATAATCGCCCGCGACCTGCGGGGCAACCTCCTCAAGCATATCCTCGATGATCTCTTCAGACATAACGTACTCCAAAAGTTAGGTACCTAAATAAGATTACTGTCCCACTACTTCTTCTTGTGCGGGCGCGGCTTCTTCTCGCGACGAGTGACCTCGACCTGTAGCGGAGCGTTCTTAAGACGCTCCTCCTCATCGGCCTTAGCCTTGTCAATAACCTTCTGCGTCACGAAGATCTGCTGGATAACCTGCCAGGCAGAGGACACATCGTAGTACAGCAGAACGCCGACGGGCAGGCTCCAGCCCATCCAAAGCATCATGACCGTCATGACAACGGCCATCATACGCATGCTCTGCGCCTGCTGGCCGGTCTGATTGCGCGACATATAGAGCTGCGGAATCAAGGTCAGGACGGCAAAGAGGATCAGGCAGATCAACGCAGGCAGTGCGACCATAAAGCCATCGGCA
The DNA here is from genome assembly GCF_003472525.1 of Collinsella sp. AM10-26. NCBI lineage: Bacteria > Bacillati > Actinomycetota > Coriobacteriia > Coriobacteriales > Coriobacteriaceae > Collinsella > Collinsella sp. AM10-26. The sequence continues at coordinate 62,279 of NZ_QRMC01000009.1, read as the reverse complement.
AAAGAGGCGCTCGGCGTGGTGGTCAGGTCGGGCAGAATATTAAAGAACGAGAACGTGCCGTCGTTAAAGTAGTCCGGCAGGTTACGCAGCAGCGTAAATAGGGCGAACAGGACAGGCATCTGGATCAACAGCGGCAGACAACCAGCCATGGGGTTGAACTTGTTCTCGCTGTAGAACTTCTGCATCTCCTCGGCCTGACGCTGGGGATCGTCGGCATAGCGCTCCTGGATCTCGAGCATCTTGGGCTGCAGCACCTGCATGCGAGCCGTCGACTTGGTCGACTTGAGCATAAGCGGCGTCAGCAGCAGACGGATGATGACCACCAGGATGATGATGGACAGGCCCCAGTCGACCGCAAAGGTCTGGATGAGCTTGAGCAGCTCGAAAAGGATGTTAACGATCCAATCCCACATGTAAGTTTTCCTCCGATAGCGAGTGCCCGCTAAGGCACAGGGTCATAACCGCCGACGTGCAGGGGATTGCAGCGAGCGATGCGCCTCACGGCAAGCCAGCAGCCTCTCAAAACACCGTACTTCTCAATCGCCTGGATGGCGTATTGCGAGCACGTTGGGTAATAAATGCAGGCGTCAGGCAATAAGGGCGAAATAACCTGTTGATATATGCGAATAGGAGCGATGGCAACACGTCGCAAAACGTGATTGCTCATCGCTCCTCCCCGGCAACGCCGGCGCGTTTCATAAGCGAACGCAATGCCTTGTCCATCTCCTGCGGCGAGGAATCCCTCGTCTTGGGAGTTGCGAACAAGATGATGTCATAACCCGCAACGGGAAATCCGCAGCTGTGGGCGGCCTCGCGCATCACACGCTTAGAACGGTTGCGCACGACTGCGCAACCGAGCCGTTTAGCACCAACGAAGGCGACCCTTCCGGAGTCGCCTTCGCCAACCGATTCACATATGGTCATTCGAATCAGAGGGTGATTGAAACGACGCCCCTGACTGAACACATGCTCGAAATCTTGCCGAGACTTAATAGTCTTCATGCGAGATGTGTGTATCGCTGCTAGACAGTGAGACGCTTGCGGCCCTTGGCGCGGCGACGGGCGAGCACGGCACGACCGCCCTTGGTGGCCATACGGGCACGGAAGCCATGGGTCTTGGCACGCTTACGCTTATTAGGCTGATACGTACGCTTCATCTTAAGTTCCTCCTGCTGCATTTCGAGTGTCCGCGGGGGCGCGGACGCAGATATAGACACGTGAGCTTGAAGATTGTAGGGAAATCAATGTTCAAATGTCAAGAAATCAAAGGTAAAAGGTTGCGCAGTTCACACGGTTCCCCCATAAGCCGAGCTCGATTTAGCGGTGCGTGGCAACTTTTCACGATATTTCATCGAGTTTTCAACAGGTCATGTTGGCAATGTTGAGAACTTTTCGTCCGTTTTCCAAAGTTTTCAACAGGTTTTGAAAAGTTGTCGAAAGATGAGAAACATTGCACGGTGAGCTACTATTTGTTCGAAACCTATTGAAAGATTGCGAGCGGCATGTCTGACGACTTTTACACCATGGTCGATTCCGGAGACCCGGCACCCGACAACGAGCACATCACCGGCGTGCGCGAAGAGCGCGACGAAGGCGAGCGGACGACCACGCAGGCGCCAAAAGCCATGTACGCCGCGCGTATCGCCGTCTATGACGACATGCTGTCGACACCGCGTGTGATCGTCATTGATCCGCAAGATGTCCGCACGTACTTGGAAGAGACAACCAACACCGTCTACCAGTGCATGAAAGAACAAGGTGGCCATATCTCGCTCATGGTCATCCGCGAGATTGTCGAAAACTTTATCCACGCGCACTTTGCCGAGCCCATCATCTCGATCCTGGACGGCGGCGACACTATCCGATTTGCAGACCAAGGACCGGGCATCGATGACAAGGAGCGCGCGTTCGACTTTGGCGTGACCAGCGCAAACAGCAACATGAAGCGATACATTCGCGGGACTGGGGCTGGGTTTCCCATGGTGCAGGAATACCTGGAAAATGCCGGCGGCGCCGTGTCCATCGAGGACAACATGGGCAGCGGCACCGTGGTTACGGTAAGTCTGGACCCCAAGCGCGTGCAGGAAATCGAGCGAGCCGGCGGACGCGGTGCTGCCGTGCGGCCCGAGACGGAGCAGCCCACATATCCCCTGCCGGGAGCTTTTGCGCAGCAGCCCATGGCAACGCAGCAGATGCCGCCACTGGGGTATGGCCAGCAGTTCCCGCAGCAGTACCAGCAGGGATATCAGCAGCCGTACCAGCAGATGCCGCAGCAGCAGTACAACCCCTGGGCCCAGCAGATGCCTCCGCAGCCTTACCAACAGTGGCCCCAAAGTTTTCAACAGCAAATGCCGCCGGTGCAGAGTTCTCAACAACCAGCAGCTCAAATGATGTATCCTAATGCAGCAAATCAGTATGCGCAGCCACAACCGGACGTGTTCGTAAGCGATCGCGGCAACGCCGCGCTGGGCTATCTGGCGCAAAATCAAGCGTGCGGCGCAACCGATCTGGCGAGGGCGTTTGGAAACTCGGCCCCCACTTGGTCACGCACGCTCAATGACTTGGCGCAGGCCGGCTTGGTCATCAAGCATGGCCAGAAATACCATCTGACCGAACTCGGCGCCGCTCGCGTGCGAGCTCAGAGCTAAAGAACGGGAGAGACAGTGGACGAGGAAGCAAGCATCATCCTGGGGGATGCCATCGCCTTCTGCCAGCGCGACGGCCAAGATGCACGCCTCATCAACATGCTGGGGCAATCGCGCGCCATAAGCCTGACCGAAGATACGCTCACGATCGAGGCGCCCTCGCGCTTTGCCATCGCGCAGCTCAAAAAGCATCAGTCGACTATTGAGGCCTATCTGGAAGAAATCGCCTTTGCACCGATTGCACTCGATATCGTGGCACCGCAAGGCGCCGCGACAGAATCCGCTGCCGCGACGGCGCCCGCCACGGCTCCCGCTGCTTCCCCGGCGGCGCCGGCCTCCGCAGGCGACGCGCCGACAATCGAGTACCAGCACGGCGATGTTTCCCGTGAAACCATGGCACCGTTGCCGGCCGCGGCGGCGACGTCAACGAACGCACCCGTCACGCACATGCCCATCGCCCACGACGCAGCGGCGGGCGCCGATTCGGGCATTGCAATCAAGAACACGCTCTCGGCCGATGATTTTCGTCGCATGATGAACCAGATGAAGGGCGGAGCGCCGACTAAATCCACGCAAGCTGCGACCCCCGCTTCACCCATGCCAGCACCGACCGTGCCGGCCGAGCAGAATACGGATGGAGCCCCACTCGCCGCGAACTCAAAATTTACCTTTGAGAACTTTGTCTACGGCCCCGAGAACAGCCATGCCTATCGCTCGGCACTCAAGTTTGCCGCCCTCGCGGACGAGCGCGGCACGTGCACATCGCTGTTCATCTACGGCAAATCGGGCCTGGGCAAGACGCACCTGCTGCTTGCCATCAAAAACGAGCTCGCCGAGAAGTCGCCCGAGATCAAGGTCAAGTATGCCAACTCCCAGGCATATCTGGACGACCTGATGACCGAGTTCGACCGCCAAAAGAAGAGCAACGCCCCCATCATGCAGGCGTACCACGGCGTGGACGTGCTCATCATCGATGACATCCAAAACATCATCGGCAAGCGCGCGAGCGTGGACTACTTTTTCCAGCTCATGGACGAGTTCATCCGCAACAACAAGAAGGTCGTCATCGCGGCAGACCGCGCCCCCAAGGACCTGAGCATGGACGAGCGTCTGACCAGCCGCTTCAACGCCGGCATGCTCTGCCTGGTCGCAGAGCCCAGCTACGAGATGAAATACAAGATCTTGCAGCGCTATTACGAGAACACCATCGTCGCCGCTCCCGAGGCAGGCGACGACTCGCTGCTGGCGGCCTATGGGGGCGACGGCGGGCACCTGACCGATGAGCACTTCAAACACATGGCCGAGGTCTCGGGCACCAACATCCGCGAACTCGAGAGCTTCTGCGAGCGCTGCGCCGGCGAGGCGGGCGACCGCGAGCGCGAGGGCGGGGAGCTCACCTTTAATGATATCGACGCCATCGCCAGCCAGTACTTCGACACATCGGCCAAAAAGATCAACGTGCAAACGGTTCAGTCCGTCATCGAAGAGCAGTACGGCGTGACGCACGAGGAGCTCATCGGCCCGCGGCGCAACGCCAACATCGCCAAAGCACGCCACATTGCCATCTATCTGGCAATCGAGATGTGCGAGATGACGACCACGGCGGTGGGCGCCGAATTTGGCAACCGCAACCACTCGACCGTCAGCACGAGCTACAAAAAGGTCCAGAAGATGATCCAGGAAGACCGCACCGTCACCGAAGACCTCAAGTCGCTGCGCGATAAAATTACACTGCGCTCGTAGGGAAATAGAGACACCTGTTGAAAACTTGTCGAAACCACGGGCATAAGGTGTCTAAAACCCAACCCGCGGTGATGAAAAGTTTTGCGCAGGTTTTGAACGTGGAAAACCACCCCCGTTGCACACAGGTTGCTGTCGATTCTCTTTTTGGGTCTGACCTGCGTCTTTGGGAGTAATCAACAGTTTCGTCAGTGCTATTACTATTATTAAGATATTTATATCTATAGAAAGGTATTAAAAGATGAAGTTCACCGTCAGTCAGAGCTCGCTTACACAAGCCATCGGCGTCGTTATGAAGGGTGTCGCTTCGGCATCCACCCTTCCCATCCTGTCGGGCGTGCTCGTTAAGGCGCAAGACGGCATCTTGGAATTCCAGACCTCTAACTACACCATCTCGATCCGTCATCGCATCGCGGCGCATGTCGAAGAAGAGGGCGAGATGGTTATCCCCTGTAAGATGCTCTCCAATATCACCAAGACTCTCCCCGATGCCCCGGTCACCTTTGAGCTGTCCGAGCGCCAGGTGCTGATTGGTTGCGAGAAGAGCTCTTTCCGCCTGAACACGCTCGATGCCAATGACTTCCCCGAGTTTCCGGCCTATGCCATCGAGAGTGCCGTGGAGCTGCCGACCGATATCTTGTCCGAGATGGTCGGCCGCGTGTGGCGCGTCACCTCGACCGATAAGGCCCGCCCCATCCTGGGCGGCGTGCACATGAAGGTCGAGAACAACACCGTGCGCCTGGTGGCGACCGATTCCTTCCGCTTGGCCGTGTGCGATACGCAGGTCGAGACCTCGACCCTCGAGGGCTCCTTTGAGCTCAACGTTCCGGCGGACGCCTTTAACGACGCACTGAACATCATGGCCAGCCAGGCGACCATCATGATCGGGGCTACCGACACCCAGGTCGTCTTCGAGGCCGGCAACACCACCTACGTGTCGCGCCGCATCGAGGGCGTGTACCCCAACTACAAGCAGCTCATCCCCGATTCGTGCGTGACGAGCGTCAAGATCGACGTCGCCGCCTTTAACGCCGCTCTCAAGCGCGTGGCCGTTATCGCGAGCGCCAACCCCGCCGTCAAGTTCGAGATCGATGTCGAGAACGGGCAGATGGGCTTGTCCTCCATTTCCAATGACCAGGACCTTGCGCAGGAGACGATCGATGTCGAGGCCGAGGGCGAGTCGGGTACTATCGCCTTCAACTACCACTACATCTTCGGCTGCCTCAATGCCCTGTCCAAGGAGAAGGAGATCACACTGGAGCTCAAGAGCTACTCGCAGGCGGGCATCTTCAAGTCCTACGACAAGATCAACTACCTGTACCTAGTCATGCCGGTCCGCATCTAGCGCTGCGCCATGACCATATTCGCCCGCGATCTTTCCGTCGCGCACTACCGCAGTTTCGATAGCTATCGCCTTGCCCTGGACGAAGGCGTGACGATACTTGCGGGACCCAACGCGGCGGGAAAGACCAATCTCATAGAGGCGCTGCAGCTGCTGACGAGCGGCGCCTCGTTTAGGCATCCGACCGCAGCCGAGCTCGTCCATGACGGCGTAGGCTCGTGCGAGGTCGAGCTGAGACTCGAGGGCGACGGCCGCGTGCTTGATATGGGATTGAGCGCGGAGGACGGTAAGCGCTCGTTTAGCCGCAACGGCAAGAGATGCTCTGCCGCCGGTGTGCGCGGGGTTCTGCCGAGCGTGCTGTTTTGCCCCGACCATCTGGACATGGTTAAGCGGGGCGCCAGTGTGCGCCGCGCCGCCCTCGATGACTTTGGCATGCAGCTGAGCGCACGCTATGCCGATCTTGCGAGCACCTATGGGCGCTGCGTGACCCAACGTAACGCCTTGCTCAAGGAAACCTGGTGCTGCCGCGAGATGCTCGGCGCGTGGAACGATTCGATTGCCCGCGCGGGCTCGGCTCTGCTCGTGCACCGGTTGGCCCTGCTCGACCGGCTGGCGGGCCATGTGCACACTGCCTACGGGCAAGTGGCGTCCGGCGAGGCCGCCAACGTGACCTATGCGTCCACGCTGGGGGATTTGCCCCAGGTCGAGGATCGCGAAGAGCTGAAGGGCTGGGCGTACGAGCGCATGCTGGCTGCCCTTGATGAGCACGCCGACGAGGAAATTCGCCGCGGCGTGACGTTGGTAGGACCGCATCGCGACGAGATCGAGTTTACCGTGGCGGGTCGCTCCGCCCGTTCATTTGCCAGCCAGGGACAGCAGCGAACGCTGGTGCTGTCCTGGAAGGTGGCCGAGGTGGCCGTGGCCCGCGATGTCCTGGGCACCGCCCCACTGCTGCTTTTGGACGACGTGATGAGCGAGCTCGACGGCGAGCGGCGCGGTGCTTTCCTGCGTCTGATCGGCGATGATATCCAGACGGTCATAACCACGACCAACCTGGGGTACTTTACCGATGACCTGCTTGATCGAGCCAAGGTGGTGAGCATGGGTGAGACGTGCTAATTACGAGCGCGAGAGCGAGACAGTCGCCTTCAGTGGCTTTTTGAACGCAGAGTGCCAGCGCATCCTGGCGTCGGCGACGCCTAAGCGCCGTGCGCAGATGGAGGCTGCCGAGGAGTCGCGCGCGGTCTATCGCGCGTGGAACGCGGTGTGCTCGGGCACGCGCGAGGGGCGGCATGTGACGGGGCTGCGCTACCTGCCCGAGTCCAATGAGCTGCTGGTGTATCTCGACTCGCCCTCGTGGACGCAGGAAATGACGCTGTTGCGCGAGATCATCCGCGCGCGCATGGAGCGCGCCGGTGCGCATGTGGACGGCCTGGTGTTCAAAACCACCGCACCCGGTCACACGCCGCCCGCCGCCAAGGAGCGCCTGCGCCCGGCGAAGACCGAGCGCCCGCCGGCCCCGCACGCCGACCTAAGTGAGGCCGAGCGCACCGAGATCAAGCGTCAAGTGGCGCCCATCGAAGACCAAAAACTGCGCGAGGCCCTCGAGAACGCCATGAGAGCCAGTGCCGAGTGGGCCAAGGGCGTGCAAAGCAAAAAAGAGCCTTAAATCGCATCTGGTGGCCTTGTAGAGCCAAATACCCTCGTTCCCGAGGGTATTTTTTTACGATAAACTAGTAAGGCTGTACACATTTTCTTGACTGAAGGAGGACGTGTGGCAAACGAAAACGATTACGATGGCGGCGAGATTAAGATTCTCGAAGGTCTCGAGGCCGTTCGTAAGCGCCCGGGCATGTATATCGGTTCGACGAGTGCCAGCGGTCTGCATCACCTGGTGTGGGAGATCGTTGACAACTCCGTTGACGAGGCCATGGCCGGTTTCTGCACCGAGATCCAGGTGACGGTCCACGCCGACAACTCCATCACGGTCGTCGACAACGGGCGCGGCATTCCCGTCGACGAGCACCCTGTTAAAAAGATCCCGACGCTCGAGGTCGTCATGACGATCCTGCACGCCGGCGGTAAGTTCGATAACTCGGCCTATAAGGTCTCGGGCGGCCTGCACGGCGTGGGCATCTCCGTCGTCAACGCACTGTCCAAGCGCGTGGTCGTTCAGGTTCGCCGCGATGGCAACACCTACGAGATGGAGTTCTCGCGCGGCAAGACCGTCAAGAAGATGGAGGTCGTGGACACCTCGGATTCGACGGGCACCACCGTTACCTTCTGGCCCGACGACGAGATCTTCGAGACCTGCATCTACGATTTCGATACGCTGCACAACCGTCTGCAGGAGACGGCGTTCCTCAATAAGAACCTCAAGATCGTGCTGACCGACGAGCGCGAGGCGACTCCCCACGTGGAGGAGTTTTGCTACGAGGGCGGCATCATAGACTTCGTCAAGTTCCTCAACGAGGGCAAGGACGTCCCCGAGGCCTTTAAGGAGCCCATCTACATCGAGGGCAAATCGGACCCGGACGCGCCTGTGGCCAAGATGGGCGAGGTCGAGGTTTCCCTGCAGTGGAATAGCGGCTACGGCGAGAACGTCATGTCGTTTGCCAACGATATCTACACCCCCGAGGGCGGCATGCACCTTGAGGGCTTCCGCACCGCGCTTACCCGCGTGATCAACGACTACGCGCGCAAGCAGAATCTGCTCAAGGAAAAGGACGCCAACCTGACCGGCGACGATGTGCGCGAGGGCCTTTCGGCCGTTATCTCGGTCAAGCTGCCCGACCCGCAGTTTGAGGGCCAGACCAAGGCCAAGCTCGGCAGCTCCTATATGCGTGCGCTGACGCTCAAGATCGTGACCGACGGCCTCGCCGATTACCTCGAGGAGCACCCTAAGCCTGCCCGCGAGATCGTCAAGAAGGCCCAGCAGGCCTGCAAGGCCCGCAATGCCGCCCGCAAGGCGCGCGAGGCGACGCGTCGCAAGAGCCTGCTCGAGACGGCGTCCCTGCCCGGTAAGCTCGCTGACTGCTCGGTGCGCGATGCCGAGCTGACCGAGCTCTTTATCGTAGAGGGCGACTCGGCAGGCGGCTCGGCCAAGGACGGCCGCCGCCGAGACATCCAGGCGATTCTGCCCCTGCGCGGCAAGATTTTGAATGTCGAACGCGTTGGTGACCATCGCGCGTTCTCGAGTGACACCATCCAGTCGCTGATTACCGCGATCGGCTGCGGCGTTACGACGAGTGCCGGCGACGGCGGCGACTTCGATATTGCTAAGGCGCGTTACCACAAGATCATCATCATGACCGATGCAGACGTCGACGGTGCGCATATCCGCATCCTGCTGCTGACATTCTTCTACAAGTACATGCGTCCGCTGATCGATGCCGGCTACGTCTATGTTGCCTGCCCGCCCATCTTTGGCATTAAGGTGCGCAACAAGATCCACTACGTGTATCCCAACGGCCGCCAGCCCGAAGACGAGATCCTACGCGACACCATCCAAAGTCTGGGCCTGAACCCCGACGACAACGACGAGGACGGCAAGGCCAAAGATGGCAAGATCACCAAGAAACGCAAGGGCTATACCGTCCAGCGCTACAAGGGCCTGGGCGAGATGGACCCCAAGCAGCTTGCCTCGACGACGATGGATCCCAAGACCCGCATTCTGCAGCGCGTATCGATCGAGGACGCCGTGGTGGCGGACCGCGCCGTGCGCGAACTGATGGGTTCCGAGGTCGGCTATCGCCGCGAGTACATTGAGAAGCACGCGCATGATGCACGATTCTTAGATGCGTAACCTGCTCGGCTTTCCCAGCCGCCGCACCTTCGCCCTCAATCGTCGGTCGCGTACCCAGGTACGCTTCCCTCCTCTTTCGAGCGAATCTGCGGCACCTGGAAAACCCGTCTCCGTGGCAGGATGATTAATGGACCACGCAAACCATGAGGAGGTAACGTGGCAGACGATATCAACAATAACGAGGGTATGGGCGAGGCCGGCGATGCCGGTATGCCCGACGATCTGAAGCGCCTGCTTGCCCGTGCTGAGCAGGGCGAGGACGGCGATCCGGACGCCTATAACCCCGATGCCGATGATGAGGAGGAAGAGGACGGCGACGCCGAGCTCGAGGAGAGCTTTGGCGAAGTCGACCGTGGCGCCTCGGCCGGCGAGGATATCAACGGCGGCCAGCTCCAGATTTCGGAGTTCGGTCGCGAGATGAAGCAGTCGTTTATCGAGTATTCGATGTCGGTCATCACGGCGCGCGCCCTGCCGGACGTGCGCGACGGCTTAAAGCCGGTGCACCGCCGCATCCTGTACGCGATGAACGAGAGCGGCATCTACCCCAACCGCCCGCACAAGAAGTCAGCTTGGACGGTCGGCGAAGTTATCGGTAAGTACCACCCGCACGGTGACTCTGCGGTCTACGAGGCCATGGTCCGCCTGGCACAGTGGTTCTCCATGCGCACGCCGCTCATCGACGGTCACGGTAACTTCGGTAACATCGACGGCGACGGCGCGGCAGCCATGCGTTACACCGAGAGCCGCCTGGCAAAGCCCGCCATGGAACTGCTGCGTGACTTGCAGAAGGATACCGTCGACTGGCAGCCCAACTACGACGAATCGCTCGCCGAGCCCGTGGCGCTGCCTGCGCGCTTCCCCAACCTGCTGGTCAACGGCAGCCAGGGCATCGCCGTCGGCATGGCCACCAACATCGCTCCGCATAACCTCACCGAGGCGATCGAGGCCACCTGCTACCTGATCGACAACCCCGACGCCACCGTCGACGAGCTCATGCAGATCATGCCCGGTCCGGACTTCCCCACCGGCGCCATCATCATGGGCAGCGCCGGCATTAAGCAGAGCTACGAGACCGGCCGCGGCTCCATTACCGTGCGCGCCAAGGCACATGTGGAGTCCACCAAGACCGGCCGCAGCCGCCTGGTCTTTACCGAGATTCCCTACATGGTCAACAAGGGCACGCTGCAGGAGAAGATCGCCCAGCTCGTCAACGATAAGCGCATCGAGGGCATCTCGGATATGCGCGATGAGTCCAACCAGAAGGGCATCCGTCTGGTCATCGAGCTCAAGAAGGGCGTCATTCCGCAGGTCGTGCTCAACAACCTGTATAAGTACACCTCACTGCAGACGACCTTCGGTGCCAACAACCTGGCGCTCGTCAACGGCGTTCCCAAATGCCTGAGCCTGCGCGAGATGCTGCAGCACTACATTGACCACCAGGTCGACGTCGTTACCCGCCGCACCCGCTTCGACCTTAAGAAGGCCCAGGCGCGTGCCCATATCCTCGAGGGCTACCTGATGGCCCTTGACCATATCGACGAGGTCATTAGCATCATCCGCTCCTCGCAGACCGACTCCGAGGCCAGCAGCCGCCTGATCGAGCGCTTTGGCTTTACGCCCGAGCAGACCACGGCCATCCTTGAGATGAAGCTCCGCCGCCTCACCGGCCTGGAGCGCGACAAGATCGAGGAAGAACTCGAAGGCCTGCGCCGCGCCATCGCCTACTACGAGGATCTGCTTGCGCACGAGGAGAAGATCCTCGGCGTGATCAAGGAGGAGATGCGCGAGATCGCCCGCAAGTTTGGCGACAAGCGCCGCACCGAGATCACCCACGCCGAGAAGGACCTTGACGTCGAGGACCTCATCGCCGACGAGGACATGGTCGTGACCATCACCCACACCGGCTACGTGAAGCGCATCCCGGTGGCCGCCTACCGCGCCCAGAAGCGCGGCGGCAAGGGCGTCTCCGGCGTGAGCCTCAAGGAAGACGACGTCATCGACGAGATGTTCATCGCCAGCACCCATGAATACGTGCTGTTCTTCTCGACGCGCGGCAAGGTGTACCGCCTCAAGGTGCATGAGCTGCCCGTGGGCACCCGCCAGGCCCGCGGCACCGCGATCGTCAACCTGCTGCCCTTCGAGGAGGGCGAGAAGATCGCGAGCGTCATCAGCTGCCGCGAGTTCCCGGCCGACGAGTACCTGATGTTTGCCACCAAGAGCGGCATGGTCAAGAAGACCGTGATGAGCGCATATGACCGCAGCCGCCGCGACGGCCTGATCGCTATCAACCTGCGTGACGACGACGCGCTGCTGAACGTGCGCCGCGTGCGCGAGGGTGACAAGATCATCCTGGCCACCACTGCGGGCAAGGCGATTATGTTCTCCGAGGAGCAGGTGCGCGCCACCGGCCGCGACACCAGCGGCGTTCGCGGTATCGGTATGAAGGACGGCGTGAGCGTTCTGGGCATGGAAGTCACTAACGGCAACGGCGATCTGTTCGTCATTACCGAGCGCGGCTACGGCAAACGCACGCCGGTTGCGGACTACCCGGAGCAGAATCGCGGCGGCCAGGGCGTCTACACCATCCAAATGACCGAGCGTAAGGGTAACCTCGCGGCCATGAAGGCGGTGGGCCCGCAGCACGAGCTGTTCATCGTGACGGAAGGCGCGACGGTCATTCGAGTCAAGACCGACGAGATCAGCCAGACCGGTCGCGCCACCCAGGGCGTCAAGATGATGACCGTCGACGACAACGACCGCATCTGCGCCGTAGCCCGCATGGAGAGCGACAAGAAGGAGCTCGACGGCGAAGACGCGGAGGAGCCCGCGGAGAACGCCGGCGAGGAAGTTTCTGAGGTTGCGCCCGAGGTTACAGACGAGGCATAAAAGAGCCTCTGTCTTGGACATATGGGCCGAGGCTGGGACCGGATGCAACTCGAATGGGCTGCGTCCGGTCCCTTTTTGTGCCGTGCTTAAGAAAAGAGCCCGTCCCCGGGTTATCGGGGACGGGCTTGCTATCTACGGTTCTGATGCCTTTTAAATTCCTACATGCCCTCGGCTTCGAAACGGCGGGTAAGGGCCTCTGGGTGGTTGGCGTGCTGCAAGGCGACATCTTTGGCCACGATGCCATCCTTTACGGTCTTGAATAGGGCTTGGTCCATGGTCTGCATGCCGAGCGCGCCGCCGGCGGCAATGACGGAATCGATCTGATGGGACTTTTCCTCGCGGATAAGGTTGCGGATGGCCGTGTTCATGACCATGACCTCAAACACCGGGGTGGTTCCACCGTCGATTGTGGGCACCAAGCGCTGGGCGACCGTAGCCTGCAGCACCATCGAGAGCTGTATGCGAACCTGGCGTTGCTGGTTGGGCGGGAAGGCGTCCAGAATGCGCTCGACGGTATCGGCGGCACTGGTGGTGTGCAGCGTGGACAGGACCAGCTGCGCCATCTCGGCTGCGGAGACGGCGGTGCTGATGGTTTCGGTGTCGCGCATCTCGCCCAGCAAGATCACATCGGGGCTCTCGCGCATGGCCGAGCGCAGCGCCTCGGCATACGTGGCGACATCCGTGGGAATCTCGCGCTGCGTAATGATGCAGCTGCCGTGGCGGTGCACATACTCGATGGGGTCTTCCATGGTGATGATGTGCCCCTGGCGGGTGTGGTTCATACGGTCGAGAATGCAGGCGAGGGTGGTGGACTTGCCGCTGCCGGCCGGTCCGGTGACCAGTACCAAACCGCTCGTAAAGTCGCCCAGGCGCAGCACCTGCTCGGGGATATGCATCTCCTGAGCGTTGGGAAGGCCAAACGGAATCACGCGGATAACCGCGCCAAAGGACCCACGCTGGCGGAAGATGTTTGCGCGAAAGCGGCCGACGCCCGGCACGGCAAAGCTAAAGTCGTCATCGTGGTTGTCGTTGTCGCGGAACAGCTTGATATCGCGATTGGCGAGTTCGTAAATACCGGCGATGTATTCCTCGGTATCGTTCGGCATGAGCGGCGTGCTGTCGGTTCGAACCTGAATACCGCTTTTTTGATAGGACAGGGGAAGCCCCGCAATGATAAAGACATCCGATGCCTTTGCATCGATCATCTGTTGAAGCAATTCTTTGAGCTGCATGAGAGTTCTCCTTATCGGTATCAGTTGGCGGCGGAGCCGGTCCACAGGGTGTCGGAGTCGGCTTGATCGTCTTGAGTTGTGGTGACCTTCCATTCGTCGATGGAATAGGAAAGGTCGTCGGCAAATGTTACGCGGGCGTCGAGCTTTCGCCCGTTGCGAGCACAGACGGTAAACAGGACGGACGTCCCGTCAACGGAGGTGTTGATGTCCAAATCCGTGGTATCGGCGTTGGCCTTTGCGTCCTGTTCGATGGCATCGAGCTGCGCACCGATGCCGGAAACAGCCGAGGCCGCATCCGTCCCGTTTGTGTGGGCGGCGTCGTCCAGAGCGGCAAGCATGGCCTGGCCGCACGATTCGATGCTGTAGGAGCTCGTAGAGGTAGCGGCTTGGCGCTTTGACATTTCCAGCGCCGCATTGGACGTGGTTGCACAAAGCATGGCAAGTACGGCGAGCAGGAGCACGGAGACGAGCGTGAGCAGGCTGACAGGCCCAATGCGTACGCCTTCGTTGGGCTGATGGGACATCTACCTCACCTCGCTAACATAACGGGACGTATCGAGGGAGTAAACCTTGCCCTGGCTGTCGGACACGGTGATGTGCGCGCGCCATAGTGTGCCCGCGTTTCGCTTGGCCTGCGCGGTCTCGCAGGAGACCTTGTAGCCGTCGCGCCCTTTTAAGGCGACGCCGCGTCCCACCTTTTTACCCGCAGCGACGCCGGCGGGGTCGGCGGCGAACTCCTCGGCGGCGTTTTCTGCCACGTCGACCGCCTGACATAGGCGTTCGGACTGTTGAGATGCCGCGATGGATCGGGAAAAGAGCTGTGTCAGGACGCCCATGGACGAAACAAGGGCAACCAGCAGGATGAGCGTCTCGACTACAAATGCTGTAGTCGATTTAATGTGCCGAGAATCGTTGTGTGCGTTCGCCAAGGACATGTCACTCGCCTCCCTGCAGGTAGCGGAGGGCGACTTCGCAGGTGCCCTGATCGGTCGTAACGGTCAAAAGGCCGTTGTCGTACGTAAAGGCAAAGCTCGATGAATCGGTAATATTGCTTGCCTTGGAGGGGGTGTATTCCGTTCCTGCCAGGCTGTATTCCTGCACGATGCTGCCCTTGTAAAGATACAGGCGCGTTTCGTAGGTGCCAGAATCGAGGTTTTGGACAATCACAAGCGATTTGCCCTCGGGACCGTCTCCGACGGCGACGGCGCCCTTGGCGTCGTTGGCGCGCACGATATTGCAGATAAGCTCGATACCCTCGCGATGGGAAACGTTGGCGGCCTGTACGTCGGAGACGTGCCGATACACGTTGACGCCGGCGATCAGGGCCAGCAGTAGTGCGATAAAGAACACGCAGAGCAGCAGTAGCGGGAAGAGCCTGCGATGCTTGCGCTCGGTATTGCTCCGTGCAGAGGCTTCGGATAGCTTGGACAGTGCGGTGATGCGGTTGCTGCCTGCGGTTTCGTCGACATGGCTCATCGCGGCATCACCACCACGCTAGGCACGATATTGTCCGCGAGGTGCTCGTAGCTCACAACGTAGTCGTCATGGTCGATGATGAGGCCGTAGTGCTCTTCGAGGTGCTCGACTGTCTTGGGATAGCTACCCTCTATGGCGCAGCATTGCCGTGCGGAGTTAAGAATGGAATTGCGAAGTGCCACGGCTCCCTGTTCGCGCTGCGCGCGGCGGATAAAAAACGCCCCGCCGGCGATGGCGACAACAAGAAGCACGGCCACCGCGGCGGCTATAATGCCCCGCCGCTTGCGTGCCCGCAGCTCTTTGTCGGTTATCTCGTGAAACATGCGAAAACGTCTTTTCTGCAGCTAGGCGATAGAACCCATGATACCGATGAGCGGCAGCATGACGGCAATGAGCGTGGCTCCCACGGCGACGGTCAAAAACCCGGCAAGTACCGGCTCGACGTTATCGACCACGGCGTCGAGTTGCGAGATGGCATCGTCAAAGAAGATGCCGGCCAGTTGCCCGAGCACCTCGTCGGCGGAGCCGGAGTGAATGCCCACGGTGAGCATGCGTCCGTAGATGGGCTCAAACACGTTGTTTTCGTTGATTGCCTGGCCCAGGCTGCGCGGGTTGTCCAGGCTGACCATGCTCTGATGCGCCCGCTGTAGCTTGGCGCTCAGCTCGTCGTGATCGACCGCCGCCGCTGCGCGCTCCACGGCAATGCCGTCCTGTACGCCCGAGGCGACAAAGGCCGAAAGCGCGCTGGCAAAGCGCGAGACGGCCAGCTGATACATGGCGTCCTTGGTGAGCGGAAACTTTTCGAACATCTTGATAACGCGGATACGGCCGGTTTCGGTGCGCGCGAGTACGGCCACAGCGAGCGCGATAGCCGTGGCCACAAGCACCACGACAAGCGCGATCCAGCCAATCACGGCGGATGCGCCGATCATGGAGAACGAGCCAGACGTGAGAGAGCCGGAGATATTGGAATAGGCGTCGGTGAACGTCGGCAAAATGAAGGCTACGGTAAATATAAGGATGCAGCTCATAATGCACAGGAGCGCTGCCGGATAGACCACGGCGTTGCGCAATTTATTAAAGATACGACCCTCGCTGTCATAGTGGCGTCCCAGGCTGCGCAGGGCGCGCTCAATGCGTCCGGATGCCTCACCAATACGCACCATCTCGACGGCGTATTCTGGAAAAGCGCCCGTGCTTTCCATGGCGGTCGCGAGTCCGGTGCCATGGATGAGCTTGGCATACACGCCGTCGCATACTGTTTTAAAGTGCGACTGCTCGCGTTTTTCCGCAAGCATGTAGACGGCTTCTTCGGTCTGAATGCCTGCGGAAAGCATGGTGGCGATACTGTCGCAAAAAGCGCTGACCGCGCTGCTCTCCAATAACTTTTTCGCCATTTATCTCCCTGCTTTCGTACAAGCTATTTGACAGTGCTCAGTATACATAACGATCGGTGTATTCCTTTCCATCCCCCACGTTTTTGTTATCCCCGCTCGCGGCGAATGTCAGGTCCACGCGCGACCACGCGTTTTTGTCTACGCTAAACTGCGCGTTTTTCCAGGTGCCATCGATATAGACCATGATCCACGCATGGTAGATCTGGTCGGGGGATACATAGCCGGTGACAATTTTTGTGGGGATGCCCACGCTACGAAGCATAGCGGCTCCCAGGCTGGCGTAATCAAAGCAGATGCCTTTTTTGCTTGTCAGGGTTTTGTCGGGATTGGGGACATAGCCCGTGGCCTGCTTAAGTTTGGATGCCTTGTCGTTGTCGTAGGAAACGTTATCTACCACCCACCGACAGATGTCTTTTACGGCATCGCCCTGGTTTTGGGCGCCTTTGGTCAGTTCGCGCGCTTTTTTAACGCATGCGCTGGTATCGGTGTAATTGCAATACACGTTGGGCACGGTAAAGGGCGCCCATTCACTGCTCAACGCCACCGAGGCAGTTGCGCTGAGCAGCTCGACATAGTTGTCGCCCGAGGTGTTTTGCATCACACGAAACTGATAAACGCCGTCGCCAAACGTGAGGGGGCAAATGATGGCCGCACCGTCCTGCGGCAGGTCGTAGCTGTAAGTAGCCTGCCCGCTGGTGACGAGAAACTTAAGTCGTTGCTGGCTGGCGGCCGCCGCTCCAACGTAGCCGGCGTTTACGCACGAGGTGTCGATAGAGGCGCCGTTGGATGATTGTGCCGCATCGGCATGAAAGGCCGACGGGGAGATATGCTTTGGTGTCGAGAAATCTGCCCCAGAGGTTTCGCCCGACGAGTCCCCGCAAGCGGTGAGCGTTAGCGCGACAAGCGCCAGCAGCACCGCACAGACGATACGTGCCCCGGGACGTGCCCTATGTGTAAAAGAAACGCTCATTCGGTTAAGTATAGACGCTCATGCGCCATGGGTGGCTGCCATTTTGGCCTATGGCAAAAGGTGCGTTGTGCGACGTTATCGAAATGCTGGCCCAGCAATGATGATTAACGTCCAAATTTGGTCTATCTCTATAGTATATTGACTATGACTGATTCTATTGATTTGCGTCGTTCTGCCAGGCGGCGCGTTCAATTTGGTCGTTGGCAGGGCCCGCGTGAGGGCGCGGTGACCTGCTCGGGCGGCATGATCTGCGTGAGGGCGCGGTGACTTGCCGGGTGACGCTATCCCGTGTGAGGGCACGGGGGACCTGTTGGAGTGAGGAACTGTGCGCAAGAACGATCGATTCGAGCAGGAATTGAACGTTGTCGGTGCCGCACGCCGGGCAAAGGCCTTTGGCATCAAGACTATGACGGTTGTTGTGACGGTAGCAATGCTGGTCTCGGGCGTGCCGACAAGGGTGATTGCCGAGGGTCTGCAAGAGGCAGGCGTTATTGCCGCGCAAGATTCGACGGACCAGAGTGCGTCGAGCAGCGGGCAGCAGGAAACTGCTCAGTCGAATACGCAGGAACAGCCTCAGGCGGCGTCCGAGCAAGCGGCTCAGCCCAGCTCGCAGGACAATGCTGCCGCTGCGCAGAATGACTCCCCGTCGGCCCAGCCCGCCCCGTCTGCTCAACCCTCCCAGCAGACGGAAACGGCCGATATCGCCCTCACGCTCAACAACGCCTCCATCACGTACAAGGGCCAGGTTGTTGCGCAGCCGGCCCAAAAGGTGACGGCGCCTACGAGCGACAGCTTTGAGTTCACCGTTCAGCCGGACAACGGTTACAAGCTGAGCAAGGTCACCCTCACGGTTAGCGGCGCCGACCGCGAACTCAAGGCCGATGCCAATGGCTTGTACACCGTAGACGCTGCCGACGTGGCGCAGTCTCCGCGCGTCACGCTCGAGACCGAGCAGGAAAAGGCCGCCGAGCCGGCAAAGGAGGCCACCCCGATCGAGGACACCGAGGGTGTCAGTGACGATAACGCAGCAGCCGATCAGGCTGAGAACAAAAAGTCGGACGAGAAGGACGTTAATGCCGTAGATGTCGCGGCACCGGCTGACGCTAAGGAGGAGAAGTATACCGTTGAGGTTGGCGGGACGGTCCCTATTGACGGCAGCTCTAGCTTTTTCAATACCTGGGAGTCTGATAACGAGTCGATTGCTACGGTTGACGACGCTGGCAATGTGACTGGCGTGGGAGTCGACACGACTACCATTAAGCACACGTTTGGTTTAATTCCCAGAAGTACCGAGACTTTCACCGTCCAGGTCACGCCGGCCCAGCCCAAGATTTCCGGCGCGGATACCGTCAAGAAGGGCGATTCTACTACCTTTACCGTATCCGGCTTTGAGCAGGGCCAGACCGTTCAGTGGATGTCCGCAGACAGCAATATCGCTACTGTTGACGCCAACGGCCAGGTGACTGGCGTCCATGTTGGCAAGACCAATATCACCGCTTACACCACTAACAAGCAGAGTGTTTCCAAGCAGATCGAAGTCAAGCGCGACGATTCGCACGGTGGCTATTATGTCTACCTTTACACCAAGGCCGAGGGCGACACGGATGGCCTTGCGCTGGAGGTTAACAGTAGGGGCTGGTACACCATTGGCCGCGTTTGGGTCAAGGATATTGCCCAACCCTGGGGGAGATCCGGGTACGCCACCAGCGGCACGAACTACGATAAGACTATTGAGGCTCTCCGCGACTCGGACAATATCGACCTTTACGGTGTAAACAGCATTGACATCAAAGATATTGACTGGGCTAAGTTCGGCTTAAAAACGGACAATGGAGCAAATGATTACGTCTATCCCGGTGAGTGGACCTGGCATCTTGACGGTTATGTCAAATTAGATAATTCCGGTTCTTTGGTCTTTCATTACAAGGATGTGGATACCGACGATCCGGTTCGCGAGGATTACACCACCACTGCTAAGGTGACGGGCGAGAACTTTGACTTCTCTTCGCTCAGATTTTCGATTGACGGCTACACGTACGATCATGCCGAACCTGAGTCTGTGAAGGTCGAGAAGAAACAGACCAAGTATGTCACCCTCTATTACAGGAAGGGCACGTACCCCTATACCGTTAAGTACTTGGAAGCTGGCACTAATAAAGTGCTCAGCAAGGAAAAGAAGGGCGGCGGTAAGTATGGCTCCGAGGTGACGGAGAAAGCCAGGGATATCGATGGCTATGAGCTTGCTGACAGTACCAAGCAACAACAGAGCATCCATCTTGGTACCGGGGACAATGTCATAACCTTCTATTACAAGAAGGCACCGGCCGCCTCCTATACCGTAAACTATTACTGGAACGGCACCAAAGAAAAAGTTGCCAAGTCGAAAACCGTCAGTACCGGCTATGTGGGTAAAAAGGTTGAAGAGGCCCCCGACGACAACGTCAAGGACTGCACTCCGGTGAGTGATGCCTCCAAGACCATCAAGTTGGTCAAGGACGAAAATGAGAACGTAATCAACTTCTATTACTACAAGAACGTTGAGCTAACGGCCAAGTCCGACACTGTTACTTATAACGGTAAGAAGCAGAGCGTCTCCGGCTTTACCGGTGCCCCCAAGGATGCCGACTTCTCTGAGATTAAAGTTGGTGCATCTGGCACCAATGCCGGGACCTACCCCGCTAGCTTTGCAGGCGGCACCGTTGGTAAAGTTGACGCAACCGGGAAGTACGTTGTTACTGGGGTCACTAGTGGCGAGCTTGTAATTAACCCCGTCACCAAACAGGTGGTTATTACCATCACTGGCCATAACGGCGGTGAAGAGTACAACGGCGAAGAGCAATCTGTGTCCGGTTTCGATGTCTCCGGTCTGCCCGAAGGCTTGACCAAGGATGACATTGCGTGCGACGGTAAGGCAGAGGCCAAGGGCAAAGATGCCGGCACTTACCCCATGAACCTTGAGGCGTCACAGTTCTCGCTTACTGGTGATGCTGCCAACAACTTCACTAACGTGACGTTCGAAGTGACCGACGGCAAGCTCACCATTAATAAGCGCGACGTGACCATTAAGCCCAAAGATGCCACTAAGGTCTACAACGGCAAGAAGCTTGTCGCGACTGATTGGGAGGTTGCGAAGGGCTCCCTTGATTTTGTTAAGGATCAGGGCATTGCCAATCCCAAGTACACTGGCTCTCAGACAAAGCCTGGTTCGAGCAAGAGTGGAATCTCGAGCTGGGGCTATAAGGACAATACCAAGGCAGATAACTATAACATCAAGACTGCAAACGGCACGCTGACCGTGACCTCACGTGGTGCGACTCAGACCATTACGGTTGAGGCCAATTCCACCGACGCGATTTACGATGGGACTGAGCACTCTGCCAAGGGCCTCAAGTCCACTACTTTTACTGTCGACGGAGAAACGTATACCGTTTCCGGTCTTACTACCGATGATCCGGTCAAAACCGACGCCGGCACCTACACCAACAACATCACCGGCACCGCCGTGGTGGAGGACGCCGAGGGCAACGACGTCACGGGCCAGTTCGAGGTCACGACCGAGAACGGTTCCCTCGTCATCGACAAGGCGACCGTCACTATGAAGTCCGCTTCTGACGAGTGGACCTATGACGGCAATGAGCACACTAAGCATGATATGGAGTTCGTGAATGGCTTCGTTGATGGCGAGGGCGCGACAATTAGTTATATCGGCGCCATCACCAATGCTGGCGAGACTAAGAACACCTTTACCTATAAGTTGAACGAGGGCACGAATCCCGATAACTACACCATTGCTGATCCCGAGTACGGCACCCTTAAGGTGAAGCCGGTTTCCGATAAGGTTACCGTTACCATCACGGGCAAAAAGGACACCAAGCCTTATAACGGCGAAGAGCAGTCTGTGACTGGCTATGACTTCTCCGCCGATAATGATCTCTACACTCAGAACTGTGTCGGATTTACCGGTGAGGCAACTGCTAAGGGTACCGCGGTCGGCACCTACGACATGGAGCTTAAGTCCACCGATTTCTCTAACAACAATCAGAACTTCTCCAAGGTCACCTTTGTGATTGTCGATGGTCGGCTCACCATTACATCCAAGAGCATCGAGACCGGTGAGGGTATGACGGTTGAGAAGCCAGCTGATGTGCCCTACAACGGAAAGGTCCAGAAGCAGAAGCCTGTCGTCAAGGACGGCGATAACACGCTGGTCGAGGATACCGACTACATACTCTCTTATAGCGAAGACGCTACCAACGTCGGAACGGTGAAGGTTACCGTTACCGGTGTGGGCAACTATAGCGGCAAAGCTGAGGTGACCTATCAGATCACCAAACGCTCCGTGGTTCTGACTAGTGAGACGGCATCGAAGCCTTACGACGGCACGCCGCTTACCAAACCCGTTGTGACCGTGGCAGGCGATGGCTTCGTCGAGGGCGAGGTTACCAGCATCCGTGCCGCCGGCTCCGTGACCACGGTCGCGGAGGGCAAGGTCACCAACGCTATTGAGTTTGACACGAGCAAAACATTTAAACCGACCAACTACGACATTACTAAGAATGAGGGCAAGCTCAGCATCACTGAACTCTCTGCTGAGAACGGTCTTACCATTAAACCGAACAGCGTCGACTATCCGTATGACGCAACGAAGCATGCCGCGGCTGCTGCCACTGCTAATGCCTCTGTAAGTGGCACCAAGGTGAACCTTGAGTATCGCGTCAAGGGTACCACTGATGACAACTGGACTAGCGATCCCGCAACAATCACTGCGGTCAATGCTGGCGAAACCGTGATTGAGGTCCGCGCTTCTGCCGCCAATTACAGTGGTTATAAGTACGCTGAGCAGACCCTCACTATTAATAAGCGCACCGTTGAGCTCGAGAGCGCCAGCGCCACTAAGGTTTACGACGGCACGCCGCTCGTCAACGACCGGGTTGCTGTTTCGCGCGAGGGCTTTATCAAGAGTGATCTTGCGGAAGACGTTCATGCAACCGGCACTCAGACTAAGGTCGGTGCGAGCGATAACACCATCTCCTATAAGCTCAAGGAAGGTGTCGCCGACAACTACAATATCCTGCCCGAGAAGCTGGGTACCCTGACCGTGACCGCTCAGTCCATTGTCCCCGATCCGGAGAATCCAGACGGCTACAAGGGCGTCACCATCAGCGACCCGTCCAGCTCCGTCTACAACGGCGAGGTGCACAAGTGGGTGCCCGAGGTCAAGGACGCCAAGGGTGTTGCACTCACGGAGGGTACCGACTACACGGTTTCCTATGACACCGATAACTTTATCGATGCAAAGAAGATTACGGTGACCATTGCCGGCACGGGCAACTATTGCGGCTCTGTCACCAAGACCTACAGGATTACCAAGGCGCCCCTTACGGTTAACGCCAAGAGCGCCTCGAAGGTCTACGACGGCAGCCCCCTGACCGCTGGTGGCACCATCAAGGGCCTCGTGGGCGACGAGACCGCGACTGTCAAGACTGAGGGTTCTCAGACTGAGGTCGGCAGCTCTGATAACAAGTTCGTCGGAATTGAGTGGGATGGTACCGCCAAGGAGGGTAACTACTACATTCAGTCGCAGAACGACGGCGTTCTGACCGTTACCGCCAAGGGTGTTGCTGCTCTTGAGGTCGGTACCTTGGCAGATGTCGTGTACAGCGGCGTCGACCAGGCGCAGAAGCCCGAGGTCAAGGATGGCGAGAAGACGCTCAAGGAGGGCACCGACTACAGGGTCTCCTTCTCCGAGGACGTCAAGAACGTCGGCACCGTGACCGTCACCGTCACCGGCAAGGGCAACTACAACGGCACTGTCGAGCGCACCTACCAGATCACTCCGGCCACGCTGACCGTCACCACGCCCAGCAAATCCGACGTCTACAACGGCAAGGCCCTGACCGCCGAGGGCACCATCTCCGGTTTCGTCAACGGCGAGACGGCCGCCTTCGCCACCACCGGTTCCCAGACCGAGGTCGGCAAGAGCAAGAATACCTACAAGATCGACTGGAGCGACACCGCCAAGGAGTCCAACTACACCGTCGAGGAGGACCTCGGCACCCTTGAGGTCACCAAGAACATGGCTGCAGTCATGGTCATCCCGAACGGCGGCAGCAAGGTCTACGACGGCAAGGTCCTCGAGAGTGATGGCGTGACTACCTATGGCCTGCCTTCTGGCTACACGCTCGAGGCTAAGACCAAGGGCTCCGTCACCAACGTCGGCAGCGCGACGGCCGAAGTTGAGTCCTATACCATCAAGAACGCCGCCGGCAAGGACGTCACCGACCAGTTCGGTAACGTTGCGACCGGCAAGGCGACGCTCGAGGTTAGCAAGCGCCCCGTGACGGTTACCTCCGCCACGGACTCCAAGGTCTACGACGGCAGCGCGCTTACCAAGCACGAGGCCAGCGTGACCGCCGGTTCGCTCGCCAAGGGCGAGATCTTCACTTACGACTTCACGGGCGAGCAGACCGTCGTCGGCAGCACCGCCAACTCCTTCACCGTCAAGGCGGGCGAGAACACGAACCTCGACAACTACAAGATCAGCAAGGCCGACGGCACCCTGACCGTTACTGCCAAGAGCATCGTCCCCGACCCGAGCGACGAGCACAACAAGATGAGCGTCGACGCGCCGGCGAGCGTCAAGTACGACGGCAATGCCCACAAGTGGATTCCGACCGTGAAGGACGGCGACAAGACCCTTAAGGAGGGCGCCGACTACACCGTCTCCTACAGCAAGGACGACTTCACGAACGTCACCGGCGTCATCACCGTGACCATTACCGGCAAGGGTAACTACGCCGGCACCGTCACCAGGACCTATGAGATCACCAAGCGTTCCGTCAAGCTGACCGGTGTCAAGAATGTCACCAAGGTCTATGACGGCACCGCGCTCGAGGCCAAGGACGTGACCGTGACTGGCGACGGCTTCGTCAAGGACGAGGTCACCGACATCAAGGCGACCGGCTCCGTGACCGAGGTCACCGCCAAGCCCGTCGAGAACCCGATTGAATTTACTGCCGGCAAGGGCTTCAAGGAAGGTAACTACACGATCGAGAAGGACCCCGGCACGCTCCAGGTCACCGCTCGCTCCATCGATGACGCCACCTACGGCATGAGTGTCAGCAAGCCCGAGTCCGTCGAGTATGACGGCCAGGCCCATAAGTGGGCGCCGACCGTCAAGGACGGCGAGAAGACGCTCGCCGAGGGCACCGACTACACGGTCGCCTACGGCAAGGACGACTTCACGAACGTGACGGGCGAGATCAAGGTGACCGTTACCGGCAAGGGCAACTACGCCGGCTCCGTCGAGCGCGCCTACCAGATCACCCCCGCCCCGCTTACGGTTGAGACTAAGGGCGCCACGAAGGTCTACGACGGCGAGGCGCTGACCCACGACGTCGCCACCATCAAGGGCCTCAAGAACAAGGAGACCGCGACGATCCATGCCACGGGCTCCCAGACCGAGGTCGGCGAGAGCGACAACGGCTATGCCATCACCTGGGACGGTTCTGCCCAGAAGGACAACTACACCATCAAGACCAAGACGATCGGCAAGCTCGTGGTGAGCGAGACGGCCGACCAGATCACGGCCACGCTGGTAAATGTCGAGACGACCTACGACGGCAGCGCGCATGGCACCACCGTCCAGGTCACCGGCCTGCCCAAGGGCTATACCGTCAAGAAGGCCGAGTCCAAGGCCACGGCGACCGACGTTGCCGACGGCGAAGTCAAGGCCACGGTCGACGAGCTCGTCATCGTGAACGCACAGGGCAAGGACGTCACGTCCAAGCTCAACATCAAGCGCGGCACCGCGACGATCAAGATCAATCCCGCCCCGCTGACGGTTACGACCGACGGCGGCGAGAAGGAGTACGACGGCACGGCACTGACCGCCAACGGCATTAAGGTCGAGGGCCTCAAAGGCAAGGACTCCGTCTCTGCCAAGACCACCGGCAGCCGCACCAAGGTCGGCTCCTCTAACAACACCTACGAGATCAACTGGAAGGACACCAAGAAATCCAACTACAAGGTGACCGATGTCCTCGGTAAGCTCAAAGTCAAGCCGTCCAACAAGGCCGTGACGCTTACGAGCGGCACTGCATCGCATGCCTACAGCGGCCATGCCCTGACGAGCGATGAGATTAAGGCCGAGGGCCTGCCCGAGGGCTTTACGGTCAAGGCCAAGATGGACGGCGCTCAGACCGACACCGGTTCTTCCAAGAATACGGTCAAGAGCTACAAGATCCTCGACGCCAAGGGCAACGACGTGACCGACATGTTCGCGAACGTCACCGTCAAGACCGGCACGCTCACGGTTAGCCCGAAGAAGATCACGGTCG
Organism: Collinsella sp. AM10-26; assembly: GCF_003472525.1. Lineage (NCBI taxonomy): Bacteria > Bacillati > Actinomycetota > Coriobacteriia > Coriobacteriales > Coriobacteriaceae > Collinsella > Collinsella sp. AM10-26. Next base: position 36,447 of record NZ_QRMC01000009.1, on the reverse strand, counting down.
AGACCGAGGGCGCCACCAAGGTATACGACGGCGAGGAGCTCACGAACAAGAACGGTGCCATTCACGGCCTGGTCTCTGGCGAGCACGCCGATGTCATGACCAACGGCACGCAGACCAACGTCGGCTCCAGCGACAACGGCTACACCATCGCCTGGGGTACCGCCAAGGAAGGCAACTACACGATCGCTTCCGATACGCTCGGCAAGCTCGTCGTCATGCCCCAGTCCGTGAACCCGAACGACCCGTCGTACCACAAGCTCCAGGTGAGCAATCCTGCGGACCTGACCTATGACGGCCAGACCCATAAGTGGGCTCCCGAGGTAAAGGACTACACCGGTACCGAGCTCAAGGAGGGTGTGGACTACACGCTCGCCTACGACACCGATGACTTTATCAACGCCGGTTCTATTACGGTGACGGTTGTCGGCAAGGGCAACTACACCGGCACGGTCTCGAGGACTTACCGCATTAAGCCGGCACCGGTCTCCATCAAGACCGAGAGCGCCGCGCGCGTCTACAACGGCAAGGCCCTGACGGCTGGCGGTGCTATCACCGGCCTCGTCAACGGCGAGACGGTCGACTTCCGTGTTATCGGCAGCCAGACCAAGGTCGGCCATTCGGCGAACACCTATAAGCTCGCTTGGACCGGCACGGCCCGTGAGGCGAACTACACCGTTGACTCCATCGAGACCGGCACGCTGACGGTGACTGAGTCCGAGGACACCGTGGTGGTTACCACGACGGGTGGCACCTTTACCTACGACGGCAAGGCGCACGGCGCGACGGTTGCCGTTTCGCAACTGCCCGAGGGTTACACCGTTGACGGCACGCCCAGCTCGGACGCAACCGCTACGGATGCGAACGGCGATGGCGTCAAGGCTACGGTGGACCACTTGGTGATCCGCAACGCCGAGGGCGAGGATGTGACGTCCAAGCTCAACATCAAGAAGGTTGACGGAACCATCAAGGTTCTGCCTGCGGAGTTGACGGTTACGACCGACTCTGCCACCAAGGTATACGACGGCACGGCGCTGACTGCCGGCGCCACCGTGACTGGCCTGGTGGGCGATGAGGAGGCAACGCTTGAGGCTACCGGCAAGCAGACCCAGGTGGGTTCCTCCGGCAACGGTTACAAGCTGACGTTTGACAAGACGGCCAAGGACAAGAACTACAAGGTTGTCTCCGAGAACCTCGGCACGCTTACCGTGACCAAGCAGTCCATCGTTCCGTCCGAACCCGGCACGCCGAGCGATAACTACAAGGGCGTTACGGTCGATGATCCCAAGGATGCCGTCTACGATGGCGTCGAGCATAAGTGGACGCCCGTTGTGAAGGACGCCGAAGGCAAGACGCTCGTTGAGGGTACTGACTACGTGGTCTCCTACGACACCGATGACTTTATCGATGTCGCGACGACCAACGTGACCATCACCGGCAAGGGCAACTACGCCGGAACGATTGTCAAGAGCTATCGCATCACCAAGGCCCCGCTGCACGTTGTGACGGGCAGCGCCACGAAGTTCTACGACGGCACAGCGCTTACGAGCGCAACCTTCACGATCGACGGCCTGGCTGAGCGCGATCGTATTGGCATCGCTGTCACCGGTAGCCAGACAAACGTCGGTAGTTCGCAGAACACCTACGCCATCGACTGGATGCAGACGAGTGCGGACAACTACGAGCTGACCGATGAGCTCGGTACGCTGACGGTTGCCGCCGCGCCTGCAAGGCCGACTACCCCGTCGACGCCGACCACTCCGGCCACGCCCACGGTTCCCAACCCGACGCCTAACAGCTCGGACGGTGGCTCCACCGCGACGACCTCGGCCCCCACGGGCGAGGACTCCGCGGCTGGCAACGATCAGGAGCAAAAGGAAGAGAAGATCTTCGACGCCAAGAACCCGCTGGGTAAGTTCGACGGCAAGAAGGACACCTGCTGGGTCCACTGGTACATGATCATCTGCGCAGTCGCAACTGCGGCATACGGCCTGTTTGTTGGCCTGCGTCGCGACAAGCACAGCCGTCGCCTGCAAAACGACCTGGACAAGGTCCTTGGCAACGACGACGAGACTCAGGAATAAAGGGAGGTTAGAGCCATGAAGAAGAGCAACTATCTGGTCCTTGCCGTTTCGGCTTTGGTTTCGATCTTCCTGCTGTACCTGTGGTACTCGCTGGGATTCAACAAGATCGACAGTCCGCTCGACTTGGTGATTTCCATCGTTTGGTGGGTGCTGATCGCCGTGTTGGTTGTTTGGATCAACAAGCTCGAGAAGACGCGCCAGCAGCGCATCAGGACGATGTATCTGGCGCCCACGGTTCTGTACAACAGCGAGACGGGCGTTCGTAGGCTGCAGGCGGGTGCGAACACCGTCGAGGCTATGCGGGAGGTTCTGGAGGGCCTGGAGTATGGCTTCGATACCCAGGATCTTCCCAGCCGCGACGAAGTCGATTTTGCCTACGTGGTAAAGACCGACGAGTACAAGCCTGCTCAGGACAAGGACTCCGAGCCCACTTGGAAAGGCTCGGTTGTAAAGATCGATCGCGCGGGCGAGAACACCGAGACCGCGTTTGACGGAATCCAACAGCTTTCTGCCGCCCTGGCGTAGATGGGGTATGGGGGCGAACCTGCGAGAGCGGGTTCGCCCTTTTTGTTGCCATTAGGGTCAATAGGATGCTTGACCTGCGAGAATACGACAGAAAAAAATTCTCAAATAATTGTTGACTCCCATCTTGCAACTAGGCTAATATATCCCTTGCGCGATGGACCTGTAGCTCAGTTGGTTAGAGCGTCCGGCTGATAACCGGGAGGTCACAAGTTCGAATCTTGTCAGGTCCACCACTTTCTTTCGCAATAAACACCCCAGCGAGAGCCGAGTCGCCGCTGGGGTGTTTATTACTGTCTCCGTGGGGGTTTAGCTCAGCTGGGAGAGCGCGGGCTTTGCAAGCCTGAGGTCAGGGGTTCGATCCCCCTAACCTCCACCATGATGGACCTGTAGCTCAGTTGGTTAGAGCGTCCGGCTGATAACCGGGAGGTCACAAGTTCGAATCTTGTCAGGTCCACCATCAAAACTGTTAAAAGCCTCGGGGCAATTGCCTCGAGGCTTTTTTCTTAGCCACAGAAGGTAGTCAAAAAGCTCTATCCCAAATTAACTACTTTGATTTTGTGTGCTACGCGAAAGTTTGGGTAGTATAGCTATTCAATGCGGCGAAGATGCCGTGTGTTAATCGCTACGTACCGGAGGTGTTCCATGGTTCGTGTCGACATAGAGACCATCGTCATGGCCGCCGGTCCCGTGCCATCGCTTATCGTGCTTCGCGAGCGCTGCAGCAAATCGGACTCGCCCGCGCCGCTGCGTTCCCTTTCCATTCAGACTGGTTCGTTTGAAGCTGCTGCCATCAGCCGCGGCATCGATAGCGGCCGCGCCGAGCGCCCGATTACCCATGACCTGCTGCTCGATACTGTTGGCGCCCTGGGCGCCAAACTCGAGCGCATCGAGATCGTCCGCGCCGAGCCGCCGGTGTTTTACGCGACGATCGTCGTGCTGGCCGATGGCGAGGAGCGTAAGATCGACGCCCGCCCTAGTGATGCCATTGCCCTTGCCGTGCGCAGCAATGCTCCCATGTTTGTGGAGGACGACATCATGAATCGCCTGGGCACTGTTTCTACCCACGCCGAGGAAGTTGACGACGAGCAGGAGTTCGAGAAGTTCGACGAGTTCGTCCATACGCTCTCCCCCGATGACTTCTAAATGCGGGGCGTCCAGGTTGCGGAGCGTTCGCTGATGGCCGGCGGCATGTCGGCCGAGGCGTCCGCCATCGCGCGTGAAGCCCAGATGCGCTCGGAAGCATCTGAGGCGGCTCGCATTGCCTATGTGACGCAGGCCCGCACGCTTCGCGAGCGCCGCGGCTCGTTTATCAAGATGGTCGTCATCTCCGCCCTTGTCGCGGCAATCTGCTCGCGCCTTCGTGGTACAGTTGGTGCGCTTGGGTTTTCGATCTCTACGGGCCTGGTGATCTGGGGCGTGGTCGACGCGGTAATGCTGACCAGTCAGATCAAGGTGCTCGACAAGCGCGCGATGGATATGATGCGCGCCCGCGACGCTGCCGCCAAGATCGCCGCCGAGGCACAGGAACTGTAACGACGCCGGACTCGATGGGAAGGTCTAAAGATGGCACAGGATATGCAGGACGCCGGTAACGTCTCCGCCGAGCTCGACGCCATGGTGTGCGATCTGATTGGCGCCTTCTTGGACGACCTGGCCGCGGGCGAAAACCCTGGCGTGGTTGTGGCAATTGAGGACGCCACTTCCAACCGTTATCTTGCCGCGCTCGATGAGGATGGCGAGGAGGCATGCCTGGAGGCGGCCACCAACTTTATCTCCGAGCACAAGATGGGTCTTAAGGACGAGGGTCTGGGCCGTATCGCCCGCTATGCCATCGGCTACACCGGCTGCGTCGAGATTGACGGCGGCTATCACGACGCCCTGCTCGTGAGCTTCTTCGAAACCACGCTCGAGAGCGGTTTTTCGGCATACGTGCTGTATGAGGGCATGGGTGCCGGCGATGGTTTTATGTGGAGCGACCCTGAACCTGCAGGTGAGGAAACCCCTCTTATCTAAAATCGCTAAAATAAACGAGTTTTCGGTAAAAGGCTCAATATTCCCGCTGAGCGTTGTATCGCTGGGCGGGCCGCATACGCGTGCCGTTTGTATATGGATAGAAGATAGGGGAACTACATGCGCGTAGACAATCTGAGGAACATCGCCATCATCGCCCACGTCGACCACGGCAAGACGACGATGGTCGACAAGCTCCTGCGTGCCACGGACGCCTTCCGTGCTAACCAGCAGGTCGAGGACCGCGTCCTGGATTCTAACGACCAGGAGCGCGAGCGCGGCATTACGATTCTCGCCAAGAACATCTCTATCGAGTACAAGGACGTTAAGATCAACGTCATCGACACCCCGGGCCACGCCGACTTCGGCGGCGAGGTCGAGCGCGTGCTGCGTATGGCCGACGGCGCCCTGCTGCTGGTCGACGCTTTTGAGGGTCCCATGCCCCAGACCCGCTTCGTGCTGCGTCACGCTATCGACACCGGCCTTAAGATCATGATCGTCATCAACAAGATCGATCGTCCGGGCGCTAACCCCGAGAAGGCCTACAACGACTGCCTCGACCTTATGGCCGACCTGGGCGCTACCGATGACCAGCTCGAGTTTGCCATGGAGCACGTTATCTACGCCAGCGGCGTCAACGGCTTTGCCCGTCATGACCCTGAGGACGGCAACATGGACATGTACCCGCTGCTCGACATGATCATCGACGACATGCCCGCGCCCGAGGTTGACGAGACCGCTCCGCTGGCCATGCAGTGCGTGACCATCGATCACTCCAACTTCGTCGGCCGTATCGGCATCGGCCGCGTGTACTCCGGCACCATCCACCAGGGCGACCAGATCCTGGTCGTCAAGAACGACGGCTCCAGCGCCACCGCTACCGTCAAGCAGCTCTTTACCTTCGACTACCTGGGACGTACCGAGTGCCAGGTAGTCGGCGCCGGCGACATTGCCGCCGTTGTGGGCATCGACCGCACCGATATCGGCGATGTCTACACCGACCCCGAGAACCCTGTCGAGCTCGAGCCCATCGAGATCGACCCGCCGACCCTGTCCATCGTCTTCGAGGCTTCGACCTCCCCGCTCGTCGGCCGCGATGGCGACATCGTGGGCGCCCGTCAGCTCAAGGAGCGCCTGTTCAACGAGGCCGAGAACAACGTGACCATGAAGATCGAGGAGCTCGAGGACAAGAGCGGCGTCGAGGTCTCGGGCCGCGGCATCCTGCATCTGTCCGTTCTGATGGAGTCCATGCGCCGCGAGGGCTTTGAGTTCCAGGTCGGCCGTCCCCGCGTTCTGTTTAAGAAGGACGAGAACGGCAACAAGATGGAGCCTGTCGAGCAGGCCGTCGTCGAGTGCCCGGACGAGTACTCGGGCAAGGTCGTTGAGGTCTTCGGCACCTCCGGTGGCATCATGACGAGCATGGATACCTCGGGCATCGTGACGCACCTCGAGTTCAAGATCCCGACGCGTGGCATCATGGGCCTTAAGAACCGCATCATGAACGTCACCCACGGCGAGGGCGTGTTCTACCACACCTTCCTGGAGTACGGTCCCTACGCCGGCGAGATCGGCAACCGTCAGAACGGTGCCATGATCTCCATGACCACTGAGAAGGCCGTTGCCTATGCTCTGGGTACGCTGCAGGAGCGCGGCCAGTTGTTTGTTGAGCCGGGTACCGAGTGCTACGAGGGCATGATCGTGGGCGAGCGCAGCAAGGCTGGTGACATGGTCGTCAACATCGCCCGTACCAAGAACCTGGGCAACCAGCGTTCTTCGACTTCCGATATCTCCGTCCAGCTGGTGCCGCCCCGCACCTTCTCGCTGGAGGAGGCGCTGGAGTACATCGCCGACGACGAGCTGGTCGAGATCACTCCCAAGAACATCCGCCTGCGCAAGCGTCTGCTCAACGCCACCGACCGCAAGAAGGCTGCCGTCCGCGCCGGTCAGGTCAACAAATAAGCGCTGGGCTTTATAGCTTTAACGAGAAAGGGCGTCGACCGCAATGGTCGGCGCCCTTTTTGGTACACGGGGATTGAGACGGCCTGCGCCACCACAAAGGTGCCTGTCCCCTTTGTGGTGGTTGGTGGTTAGGCGGTGGGAAGGCCTGGGGTGCTGGTGTTCTGTTGCGGCTTGAGGTGGGCGTTGCGCCAGATGATCTGGATAACGTAGCCGAGCATAAAGACAAAGGCCACGCCGCTGACAAAGTTGCCCATAAGAGGAAGTGCCGTGAGTGCGCCCGCGACGATACCGCCCACGGCGGCCATGGCATAGCGGTTCTGATTGTGTCCGACCATGCGTGCGACCGCGGTGCCCGTAAATGCCGCCGAGACCAGAGCGATGCCGATGATGCCGCACATGAGGGCGCCGGCGAGCGACAGGCCTGCAATCGAGATGATGAGCAACAGGACGGCGGGAACGACGGCGACCGTGCCCAGAAGACCGCTTACCCACAGCGGCGTGGGACGCTGATGCAGCATGCCGGCGGCGCTGGCGGTTGCGCGCGGAAAGACAAGCTCAAGCAGGATGGCGACAAAGCAGGTGGAAAGCGCCGCGGCAACGATGCCGCCGATAATGTCGTTGACCGTAGAGGTGTCCTCGTTTTCGGTTCGGTCGATCTTGAGAGCCCCGACCTGAGCGCCCTCTGCCCGCTCGGGATCCTGTGAGACGTGGGCGTTCACTGTGCCGGTGATACGGGCGTTTTTGCCCAGGATGAGCTTGTCGGCCCAGATCTCAACATCGCCATCGACGGTGCCGTCAATGGTAACGGTGTCGCCGGCGAGCGCCGCCGATTTGGCAGAGCCACGCAGGGCGACCGTCTCGCCCGCCGCGTAAAAACAGTTGGCAGTGCTACCGGTGTTAAGCACGACGTGCTGGCCGGCTACCGTCACGCTGCCATCGATTGCGGTTTTGGCGATATCGATGGTACGCGCCGCCAGGCGAACGGCGCCGCCTACGGTGCAGTCGCGAATCGACAGGCTCTCGCCCGCCGCGATAATATCGCGGCCGATGGAGGCATCGTCTAGGTTGAGGCTTTGGCCGGCCCAGTACAGGTCGCCTTCGACACCCGACGGAGTTGAGTCAACCTCGGTTGCGAGCACGTTTCCCGCGGTGTCGGTGCCGGCGAACGATGCCGTGGGGAGTGCGGTGAGCGCGAACGCAATCAGCGCGAATAGGATAGTGATGCGACTCAGCGCTTTGCGGCGCCGGGTTGACGGTACTTGGTTGTAAGGCATAGTGAATCCTTCGTTAGATACTCGACAGGTATCTAACAGGGTACCCAATGCGCAAGCGCTCTAAAAGAACCTGCCGGTTGCATTTCGAAGGGCTGGGCCGTGCTACCTACTTTTTACGGTGCAAAAAGCGTGCGATGTCGTCTTCGGTGGGGCTTTTGATGTCAAAGCGCAGCGATAGCCAACGCAGCCCCATGGTCACGATGACGCATACGACCAGCGCCGCGACATTGCTCATGAGCCCGCTCATGACGAGGCCTACATAGCTTGTCGATCCGGCGATGGCCGCGATGGCATAAAAGTTAGTGCGTTGGAAAATGCCCGGCACCACGCCCATAAAGCCGTCGCGCAGCATGCCGCCGCCCACTGCGGTGAAGAAGCCCATCATGATGCATACGGCGGGCGCAAATCCGTAGACCAGCGCCTTGTCCGCGCCGGTAGCCGCATAAATGCCGACCGAGATGATGTCGAGCAGGGGAATGAGCTTGTCGGGCTTATCGACGATTGCCGGGAAGATGTAGATGATGGCCGCCGTGGCGATGGAGAGCGGTAACGCCATTGGTTGGTTGAGGATATACACGTTGCCGACCTGGAGCGTCATATCGCGCAAGAGACCGCCGCCCAGACCGCAGACCACTGCGAGCGCGACCGCGCCCACCAGATCGAGCTTGTGCTCGCGCGCGACCAGCACGCCCGAGATCGATGCCGCGACAACGGCGAACATCTCGAGCCAAAACGGGATAGCGACCATGGCATCCGAAGCATGTGAAGTAACGGTCATAGCGGCGACGACGGGCAAGATGGGTCCTTTGAGTTGTAGGTTTGAACAATGCCCGTACATAGTACATGGTTGACGGGTCTGGCGACCCTATTGCTCGGCAAACGGTAGGGACTGGGCGCGGGCGTGGCATTGCTGGAATGCCAGGGGTCCAAAACATGTACGTCAGCCTCCAAAAACGACATTTTTCGACATCTTTGGAGGCTGACGTACATGTTTGGATTGAGCCCACAGCATGAATGAGTTGATTTACTCACATCCGGTATATTCCCCCACTTCAACGGACATAAGAGTTGGATACCGGCTCAGAGCGAGAGGTCCCCAATGGATACCCCTGTTCTCATTTCGCATAAAACCGCATGGCTTGTCCATCATGCACCCCAGAATTTGGTTCAGTCTCTTGCGCGGCACGACTACCAGATAGGTGCACAAGGCATTTCCACCCAGCAACGCGTTGCGCGCATACGACAGGCGCTTACCGACTGCGGCATTCCGTCCGATATGCTCAAGACTATCGATATCTCGGTTGTATTCGAATTCGAGCGAATTCGCACCAAAGGTGTCGTTTGCCACATGCTTGGACAAAATCTTCCTTACGAGCATATTAACGAGTTGACGCCCGGAGTCTTCATCACCGACGAAGCCTTCACCTTCGTGCTCGCTGCCGAGTGGATGAATAGGATCGAATATCTCGAATATGGCTATGAAGTTTGCGGCGATTATCGCATGAGGCTCAATCCCGCCGACCCTTATACCGAGCAACCAGCCACCACCTCCAAGGATGAAATAATCGAACTGCTCGATCGGCATCCCGGCAAACCCGGTGCCACACGTGCACGGCTCGCGCTCAGGCACATCTACGATCGCTCTGCCTCGCCTATGGAGACCGCTTCGGCAATCGCCCTCTCACTCCCAACAAGCGAAGGCGGCGTTGGCATCCGAGGTATCGAACTCAACAAACCGCTCGAGATCCCTCAACGTCTCTGGCATTGCGCCAAAGCTCGAACACTCAAAATCGATGCGCTCGTTACCTACAAGCGCAGGGAGCTCGGTATCGAATATAAGGGCGGCTTTCACGATGAGTTCGAGCGCAAAGGAGCAGATGCGGAGCGAGAGGCCGTTCTCTCCCAAATGGGATATCGAATCGTTACGCTCACTTCGGCTCAGTTCGGCAGCCAGCTCGCCTTTCACCGCGCCATGAACAACATTCGCGAAGCACTCGGCATGCCTCGCTGTACCGACACCGGGCACCAGCGAGAACAAAACGAACTACGCAAGACGCTTATCCGCAACTGGAAAGGCATGCGAGACGAAGAGGCGCCTTCCGAATAGTGCCACTCCCGTGAGCTCAATCCAAACGTGTACGTCAGCCTTCAAAGATGCCGAAAAATGTCGGTTTTGGAGGGTGACGTACATGTTTGGGGAAGCGTGGGATCGAGACGTATTTCGATAACAAAAAAGCTCCCATTGTTGGGAGCTTTCTCAACCAAAATGGCGGAGGAGGAGGGATTCGAACCCTCGTGACCTTATACAGGCCAAACGGTTTTCGAGACCGCCGCATTCAACCACTCTGCCACCCCTCCGCGTGGGGTAAAAACAAAGCAGGCTCGAAGGCCTGCTTTGGAATTAACTGGCGGAGAGTCAGGGATTTGAACCCTGGAGACGCTTTTGACGCCTACACGATTTCCAATCGTGCTCCTTCGGCCACTCGGACAACTCTCCGTTAAATGCGAAAGTTAGTATACACGAGGAATCGTAAGGTGCAAGCCGAAAACTTAGCATTTTTTGATTCACAGTGTCTTGCGCTATGCCTAAAACGTGCGGCATATGCAGCCTGACCAGCTAAATCATGCTAAGCGAATTGTTCAAAAAAGGACTTTATAGACCACGAGCAAACGAATTTAAATTCTTTTTGGCGATCAATTGGACCACTGGTATGCATTTCGCGACCACAGCGTTGTGCCCGTTGACCTGCGGCTTGGTGCGACTTGTCCCCACGGCGCCGTATCTTGTCCACAGTTCCGTCAAGCATTTGGTCAGCATTTGGTTGGAATGTGCATGAAACGTCGTGCGAGTATGGGCATATGTGGAGGTCATGAGGTTGTAGCTGCATATTCTTGCAGCCTAGGAGGTTGAAAGATATTATTACCAAGTCTTTTCCTGCTTCAGGCGCACCTTCACGACCTGAAGCCACATTTGCCCAGAGGAGGTGACAATATGAAGGCTTATGAACTGCTGTTCTTTGTTGACCCGTCGCTCGACCCCGAGACTCGTCTCGCTGTTATGAAGCGTATCGATACCACGATCGCTGAGGGCGCTGGCAAGGTCGACTCCGTTGACGAGTGGGGCAAGCGCAAGCTCGCCTACGAGATCAACGACCTCACCGATGGTGACTACACCCTCATCAACTTCCACGCAGATCCTACCCAGATCGCCGAGCTTGATCGCGTCCTGCGCATCACCGACGCTGTGGTCCGCCACATGATCGTCCGTCGTGACGACCAGGAGTAAGACTGTCGTTTTGGACTGGGCTTGTGCCCCAAGAGGAAGTAGTGAGTTATGAGCATCAATCGAGTGAACATCACCGGTAACCTCACCCGCGATCCCGAACTGCGCGCCACCGCCGGCGGAACCCAGGTTCTGTCCTTTGGCGTCGCTGTGAACGATCGTCGCCGCAACGCGCAGACTGGCGAGTGGGAGGACTATCCCAACTTTGTCGACTGCACTATGTTCGGCACCCGCGCCGAGGCCGTGAGCCGTTTCCTGGCAAAGGGAAACAAGGTCGCGATCGAGGGCAAGCTGCGCTACAGCTCTTGGGAGCGCGACGGCCAGCGCCGGAGCAAGCTTGAGGTCATCGTCGATGAGATCGAGTTTATGAGCTCCCGTGGTGGCCAGGGTGGTTACGATCAGGGCGGTTACGCCCCCGCAGCTCCCGCGCCCATAGCACGTCCTGCCGCACCGGTGGCTACGCCGCCCGCGGTCGACGTCTACGATGAGGACATCCCGTTCTAAGGGTTGTTCACCTATTTTTGAGTGAGAGGCGGCTTCGGTTCGCCGAAGTTGCCAAACGAAAGGTATTTTGACATGGCTAATGATTTTTCTGCACGTCAGCCGCGTCGTAAGTACTGCCAGTTCTGCAAGGAGAACACTGAGTTCATCGACTATAAGGACACTCAGCTTCTCCGTAAGTACATGACCGACCGTGGCAAGATCAAGCCCCGTCGCGTCACTGGCGCTTGCACGCAGCATCAGCATGACATCGCCAACGCCATCAAGCGCGCCCGCGAGATGGCTCTCCTGCCGTACACCGTCCCCGTGGTTTCCTCTCGTGGCAACCGCGACCGCGGCTAAGAAGGGAGACGCATCATGAAGGTTATTCTTCTCGATGAGATCAAGGGCAAGGGCGGCGAGGGTGACGTCGTAGAGGTCGCTCAGGGTTACGCTGAGAACTTCCTGTTCCCCAAGAAGCTCGCTGTTGCCGCCACCAAGGGCAACCTCAAGCAGCTCGACGAGCGTCGCAACAACATCGCCAAGCGCGAGGCCGTCCGTCTGGCTACCGCCAACGAGACCAAGGCTGCCCTCGAGGGCAAGCAGGTCACCGTTGACGTCAAGGTCGGCGACGAGGGCATCCTCTTTGGCTCCGTTACCGCCGCTATGATCGCTGACGCCATCAAGGCTCAGCTCGGTATGGACATCGACCGCAAGCGCGTCGAGCTCGGTAAGCCCATCAAGGTTGCCGGTGCCCACACCGTTGCCATCTCGCTGTACCGCGAGATCAAGGCCGAGGTTGTCGTTCTCGTCGGCGTTACCGCCGAGGAGCTCGCTGCCGAGGCTGAGGTCGAGGAGGCCGCTGAGGTCGCCGAGGCCGAGACCGCCGAGGTCGAGACTGAGGCTGCTGCCGAGTAGCATTTGCTGCAACGCAACAATCTTGTTCTAAGAAGGGCGCTCTGGGAAACCGGGGCGCCCTTTTGTTTTTTGCGCTGAGTGAGTGTCATGGTGAACGTTGCGTCGAAGTCCTATATACGGGACCGTTCATCCGTTTCGTTCGGTGATGATTGGCGGCGCGTGGCGCGTTTTGGGACCGTGGCTGATACTATGGATGCTCGCAAGCGATATGAATGAGGATGCTCATGGCATATGACGAAAGGGAGACCGGGCTGACGGTTGAGGACCGCGGCTCAAAGTTGGGTCTTCCCCAAAACCAAGATGCAGAGGCCAATGTACTGGCCGCCATGCTGCTATCGCCCGAGGTGGTCGAGGAGGCCCAGGTCGAGCTGCAGCCCGATGACTTCTACCGGCCCATTCATAAGACCATCTATACCGCGATGGTCGATATGTACAACAGCCGCATTCCCATCGACTCCATCTCGCTGATCGATTACCTGCGAAGCATCAACAAGCTCGATGCCGTGGGCGGCGAGGCGTACATTTTGGAGCTGATGGGTCAGACTCTGTCGCTCGTGAACTGGCAGCACCATGCCGCCATCGTCCGTCGCGACTCGATGCTGCGCGAGCTGATCGGTGCCACCAACGAGATCAACGCGCTGGCCTATAACGCTCCTACCGACACCAAGGAGGTCGTGGAGCTGGCCGAGAGCAAGCTGCTCAAGGTCACGGCGCGCGAGGTCAAGTCGAGCTACAAGACGTTGACCGAGTTTATGGTCGAGGCCTATAACGAGGCTGAGGAAGTGTGCCAGGCCGGTGGCCAGGCTGCGGGCGTGCCCACGGGCTTCCCGTCGCTCGACCGCATGCTCATGGGTTTCCGCGAGGGTCAGCTCATCATTATCGGTGCCCGTCCTGCTGTAGGTAAGACGTCGTTCGCCCTGAATCTGGCGCTCAACGCTGCCGCTGCCGGTTATACCGTCGGCTTCTTCTCGCTGGAGATGTCGGGTAAGGAAATTGCCCAGCGTCTGATTTGCGCCTACGCCATGATCTCGATCAGTGACTTCCGCATGGGCCGCATTAGCCCCGAGCAGTGGGCCAATATCAACGAGGCCACGCAGACCTTGTCTAAGCTCGATATTCTGATTGACGATACGCCCGGCACCACAGTGACCGAGATTCGCGCCAAGAGCCGCCGCATGCTCCACAACAAGGAGAAGGCCATCATCATCCTGGACTACCTGCAGCTGGTGAGTCCTCCGCCGGGACGCCGCTCCGAGAGCCGTACCGTCGAGGTCTCCGAGATGTCGCGTGGTCTGAAGATCATGGCCAAGGAGCTCAAGATCCCGCTCATCGCGCTGTCGCAGCTCTCGCGTCAGGTCGAATCCCGTACCGGCAAGCGCCCGCAGCTTTCCGACCTTCGTGAATCGGGCTCCATCGAGCAAGACGCCGATATCGTTATGTTCTTGGACCGCTCCGCCGACGAGGCCGAAGCCTCACGCGACGATCGACCCGACGAGGGCGTTACGCGTATCGTCGTGGCCAAGAACCGTTCGGGCCCGATCGGCGACGTCGACCTGATGTTCCTGCCGGCATCCACCAAGTTCTATGAGCTTGATGGGGCACATGCCGAGGAGTAGGACAGGCGCCCGTTGCACGGGTATACTGGGAATGTTTTGTGCTTCTGCGTGCCGGCGTGGCGCGTAGACAGTCCATGAATGTAAGGAGTAAACATGCCGTCAACCGTTTTGGTCGGTGCCCAGTGGGGCGATGAGGGCAAGGGTAAGATTTGCGACCTGGTCGCCGGCGACTTCGATGCCGTCGTGCGCTACTCGGGCGGCAACAACGCCGGCCACACCATCGTCGTCAACGGCAAGAAGTACGGCCTGCACCAGGTGCCCTCCGGCATCATGTATTCCGACCACGTGTCGGTGATCGGTAACGGCTGCGTCGTTAACCCCAAGGTTGTCCTTGAGGAGATCGACATGTTCGAGGCCGACGGCATCACCACCAAGAACCTCAAGATTAGCGGTAACGCGCATGTCATCATGCCGTACCACATCGATCTGGATGGCGCCTTTGAGCAGAAGCTCGGCAAGAAGAACATCGGTACCACCAAGCGCGGCATCGGTCCGTGCTACCAGGACAAGATGGCCCGCATTGGCCTGCGTATGCAGGACATGCTGGACGAGGCGCTGTTCCGCGACAAGCTGGAGACCGCTCTCGCCCGTGTGAACCCCGAGCTCGAGCTCATCTACAACCTGCCCACCTACACCGTGGACCAGATTTGCGACGAGTACCTGCCGATGGCCGAGCGCCTGCGCCCCTACATCACCGAGACGAGCCTGCTGCTCAACAACATGATCGATGAGGGCAAGGACCTGCTGTTTGAGGGCGCCCAGGCGACGCTGCTCGACATCGACCACGGCACCTATCCGTACGTGACGTCTTCCAACTGCACCGCCGGCGGTGCCATCACCGGCTCCGGCGTGGGCATGAAGAACGTCGACCGCGTGCTGGGTGTCATGAAGGCCTATATCACCCGCGTCGGTTCGGGCCCCATGCCCACCGAGCTTTCCTATGAGTCCGAGGCCGGTCACACGCTGACCGAGGAGGGCTATGAATACGGCGTGACCACCGGTCGCCGTCGTCGCTGCGGCTGGTTCGACGGCCCCATCGCCAACTACGCCTCGCGCGTCAACGGCCTCACCGATATTGCCCTGACCAAGCTCGACGTGCTTTCGGCCTTCGACACCATCAAGGTGTGCGTGGCCTACGACGTCGATGGCGAGCGCTATACGAGCGTGCCCGAGCACCAGGTGCGTTTTGAGAATGCCAAGCCCATCTACGAGGAGCTCCCTGGCTGGAAGTGCGACATCACCGGCTGCCGCAGCTTTGACGAGCTGCCGCAGGAGGCCCAGGACTACGTGGCGTTTATCGAGGATCTGGCACACACCCGCGTGACGTTTATTGGCGTTGGCGCTGGTCGCGAGCAGATCATCAACCGATTCTGGAAGTAATCGGGACCATTTGGTTATTGCGATATACCCCTTTGCAGCCCAAGTGGGCGGCCGAGGGGTATATTTGCTTGCAAAGGGCTCGCGCGGAGCGGGCCATTCATCCATAGAGGAGGCACCCTTGAAGGCGGACACTCAAACCATCGACATCCTGTTGTTGGGCAGCGGCGGCCGCGAGCATGCTTTGGCAGCAAAGCTCGCAGCATCACCGCGCGCCGGCAAGCTCTACATTGCGCCGGGTAACGGCGGCACCGCGAGCTGCGGCGAGAACGTTGTTCTCGACGACTGCGATCCTGCGGCCGTGGCGGCGTTTGCTCAGAGCCACGGATGCGGACTCGTGGTAATTGGCCCCGAGGCTCCGCTCGTGGCGGCCGTGGCCGACGCCGTGCGCGCGGCGGGTATTCCGTGCTTTGGCCCGGGTGCCGAGGGCGCCCAGATGGAGGGCTCCAAGCTGTTCTCCAAGCAGCTCATGGAGCGCGCCGGTATCCCGACGGCAGCCTACGGCTCGTTTACCGACGAGGCTTCGGCTCTCGCCTACGTGCGCGAGCAGGGCGCCCCGCTGGTCGTCAAGGCCGACGGCCTTGCCGCGGGCAAGGGCGTTATCGTGGCGACCGAACTTGAGCAGGCCGAGGAGGCCGTGCGAGAGTGCTTTGGCGGCACCTTTGGCGATGCCGGCAACACCGTGGTCATCGAGGAGATGCTGACCGGTCCCGAGTGCTCGCTGCTTGCCTTTACCGACGGCAAGACCGTGCGCCCCATGGCCACCTCGCAGGACCACAAGCGCGCGCTCGAGGGCGACAAGGGCCCCAACACCGGCGGCATGGGCGTCTACAGCCCGGTGCCCATCGTGACCGACGAGGAGCACGCCACCATGGTGGCGGTCATGGAACAGACCGTTGCCGAACTTGCTGCCGAGGGCATTGACTACCGCGGCTGCCTGTACGGCGGCTTTATGCTCACGCCCGCCGGCCCCAAGGTGCTGGAGTTCAATGCTCGCTTTGGCGACCCCGAGACGCAGGTCGTGCTGCCGCGCCTTAAGAACGACCTGGTCGAGGTCATGCTGGCCTGCGCCAACTGCGAGCTCGATCAGATTGAGCTCGACTGGCGCGACGAGTGGGCCGTGGCCGTTGTCCTGACGAGCGCGGGCTACCCCGGCAGCTACGAGAAGGGCAAGGTCATTACCGGTATCGAGGATGCCGAGGCCATGGAGAACGTGACGGTGTACCACGCCGGCACCGCCGTGGCGGACGGCCGGCTCGTGACCAACGGCGGCCGCGTGCTCGCCGTGACCGCGCTGGGCGACACGTTTGAGAACGCCCGCAACCTTGCCTACGAGGCCTGCGAGAAGATCGATTTTGAGGGTAAGACCCTGCGTCATGACATTGGCCTGCGCGCGCTGCGCGGCCGCGACGCCTGGGATGCCTAAAGTCCGAGAGGAATGAGACGGATGGACGATAAGAACGAAGAGCTCGTGGACGCGCAGATCGTCGAGGAGGACAGCCGCGTGTATGGGCACGCCGAGGGCGAGCCTGGCGGCGAGGTTGCTGACGAGCCGGTGCTGGTGCTGGGCGATGACGACCCGCACGATGCCGAGCTACACGAGAAGATTCTCTCGGAGGAGTGCGCCTGGAAGGGCAAGATCCTCGACGTCCACCGTCTTGAGGTTGAGCTGCCCAACGGCCACCGCAGCGCCCGCGACATCATTCGCCATCCGGGTGCGGCGGCCGTTGTGGCGCTGACCGAGAGCGGCAAGATTGTGCTGGTGCGTCAGTACCGCACCGCCATCGACCGCGTGACGGTCGAGATTCCCGCCGGCAAGCTCGACCCGGGCGAGGATCCGCTCGATTGCGCCAAGCGCGAACTGCACGAGGAGACGGGCTTTCGGGCCGGTCGCATTCGCTTTTTGACGTCAATTGTCACGACCTGCGGCTTCTGCGACGAGATCATTCACATCTACCTGGCCACCAAGCTCGAGTTCGACGCGCCTAATCCCGACGATGACGAGTTTGTCAACGTGGACCTGGTGCCGCTGCACGAGCTGATCGACGCCGTACTCGACGGTAAGATCGAAGACGCCAAGACCGTCGTGGGCGCCTTGGCCTGCGATAGCATCGCGCATCGCCTTGGTGGAGCCGAACTGTAGCGAGCGGTTACTTTGTTGAGGCGGGGTTATGACCTCGCTGGTTTGTGTAAGTCAGCGAAAGTGCTCCATTTGAGACGAGGTGGCCTAAAAGAGGAGGGAAGCGTATGGATATACGCGACCGACGATTGAAGGCCAGATTGTCCAAATGGGGCACTTGCAGCGTCGAGACGAAACGCGGTTTGGTAAAACCGCGTAAGGTGATTATGCTGAAGCATTTTTTGTCGTATTACAGGCCCCAGATGGGGCTTCTTGTTGCCGATACGGTTTGCGCCCTGGTGCTTGCCGCCATTGACCTAGCGTTTCCTATTATTCTGCGCAATCTGACCGGTGGGCTGTTTACCCAGGGTCAGGCTGCCATTATGCAGGCGCTCGGTATGATCGCGGTGGGCTTGGTGCTGATGTATGCCGTCCGCTGTGCCTGCCGCTACTTTGTGAGCTATTGGGGTCACGTGATGGGCGCGCGCATGGAGTCCAAGATGCGCGAGGACCTGTTTGACCAGTATGAGCGCTTTAGCTTTGCGTACTTCGACCGCAACAGCTCGGGCGACATGATGAGCCGCGTGGTCAACGACCTGTTCGATATCTGCGAGGCGGCGCATCACGTGCCCGAGTGGATCATCATCTGCGGCATCGAGATCATTGGCTCGTTTGTGATCCTCTTTACCATCGCCCCGGTGTTGGCGCTTGCCATGGCCGTGGTGACGGCGGTGTTTGCGGTCATCATGTTTTGGCAGAACATGCGTATGCGCGAGGTCTTTAGCGACAACCGCAAAAAGATCAGCGGCATCAATGCGCAGCTGCAGGATTCGCTGGCGGGCATGCGCGTAGTCAAGAGCTTTGCCAACGAGGAGACCGAGCGCGCCAAGTTCCGTGCCTCTAACGATTGCTACCTTTCGTCCAAAGAGAACATGTACCACGCCATGGGCGTCTATACCGCGACGTATGGCCTGCTCTCGGGCGTGCTCTACGTGATCGTGGTGCTGCTCGGCGGTTGGCTGGTGGCTCAGGGCGAGCTGCAAGCAGTCGATATGGCGACGTTTGCGCTCTACATTTCGTTGTTCTGCACGCCGCTCGAGACGCTTGTCAATTCCGCCGAGATGTATCAGAAGGCTATCGCCGGCTTTAAGCGTATGGACGAGGTGCTCTCGACCGCGCCGGATATCCAGGACAAGCCGGGCGCTACGGATCTGCAGGTGACCGCCGGCGCCGTGGAGTATCACGACGTGTGCTTTAACTACGAGGATGTTGAGCTGGGCGAGGGCGATGCCGACGAGCGTCCCGTTATCGACCATATGGACCTGTCCATCAGGCCTGGTCAGACCATCGCTTTGGTTGGCCCTTCGGGCGGTGGCAAGTCCACGACCTGTTCGCTGCTTCCGCGCTTTTATGACGTGGCCGCCGGATCCATTAGCATCGACGGCCAGGACGTGCGCGATGTGACACAACAGAGCCTGCGTCGTGCCATCGGCCTGGTGCAACAGGATGTCTACCTGTTTGACGGAACAATCGGCGAGAACATCGCTTACGGCAAGCCGGGCGCTACAACAGAAGAGATTGCCAAAGCCGCTCGCCGCGCCAACATCGATGCCTTTATCGAGTCGCTGCCGCAGGGCTATGACACGGTCGTGGGCGAGCGCGGCAGCCGTCTTTCGGGCGGACAGAAGCAGCGCGTCGCCATCGCGCGCGTGTTTCTCAAGAACCCCAAGATCCTGATCTTGGACGAGGCGACGAGTGCTTTGGATAACGAGAGCGAGGAGGCGGTGCAGGAGTCACTCGAAGAGCTGGCGCGCGGCCGCACCACGATTATCATCGCCCACCGCCTCTCGACCATTAAGCATGCTGACGAGATTGCGACCGTTGAGCATGGTCGCGTTGTGGAACGTGGCACGCACGAGGAGCTTCTCGCCCGTGGCGGCACCTATGCCCGTTACTATCGAATGCAGTTCGAAGGTGCGCGTGCGCACGAGCTCGACTGATTGGTATGACAGGAAGTTTATGGCTGACAAGAACCCTTTGACTCCGGAAGAGGTGACGGAGTTATTCTCCGAAATCGATGCATCCGGCGTCTTGGATCCTACGCTTGCCAAAAAGCGTACCGAGCGCATGCGCGAGAAGGAGGCTGCGGCCAAGCGCGGTGACAAAGCGGCGCTAGCGCAGCTGCGCAGCGAGGACCGCGCGAGCCAGGCAAAACATATCGACCCGCTGTCCGAGGACGATCCTTCGGGCTCGCAGGTGAGCCATACCATTACGAAGACCGCGATGGCCGTGGTCATCGGTATTTTGGTGCTGATCGTGGGCATGCAGATCGGCTACGGCGTGATGCGCCGTCTGAATACCGCCAATCTGTCCGAGAGCGTTTCGGTCGATACCGTTTCGACGGCGCTGAAGGGCGGCCTTGAGTGGGGCAACGGCTTTACGCAGTTTCCGCTCGACTTTTCCGTCGACGAGGCCGATGAGCGTACGGGCACGGTCGAGGTAACGGTGTTGGACACATCGTCTGCCAACGAGCTCGAACTGCTGTCCAACGGGCAGATTCAGGCCGCGGCACTTGCGACCAACGCGCTGCTCAACGATAAGATTGACCGCGTGGTGTATAACGTGCACGCCTATATCGACGAAGATAGCAACATTCAGCACGATTCCTTCTTTGGCATGTTTCCCGCCCAGGGCCACCAGAGCGCCATTCTGACGTTCGTGTGGACCAAGAGTTCATCCAACGCCACGAGTATCGACTGGAAGATGCGCATCGTGAGTATGGATGACACCATCGCCGAGCGCATTCAGAAGCAGGTGAACTCGGTGTCGTCGTTGATTGAGGACCCGGTGGTGAGCCAGACCAAGATTGACGAGGAAAAGGCCGAACGTGACCTGGAACATCGTCTGCATGGTCGCGAGATTTTCCGCGGCGGCAAGCCCGATCGCTCACCGTCCGATCTGCTGGAACAGGACAAGAAAAAGTAGGAGGCCATCATCCCGCGTGAGCCACAAGCCCACGCGGGATGATTTTTCTGGGTAGTCTTTTTGGGACGGGGCTATTTTAGCTACCCCGGCCGTCAATCAGACAAAACGCTAGCGCTAGCAGCCGAGGCAGCTAAAATAGCCCCGTCCCAAAAAGACTACCCGATGGCGGTTGTGAATCATTATGCATGGGGAGTCATAATTATCATTTTGTAAACAATTCTATGAAATTAACGCCATAAGTGATGCTTGCGGTTACAATACCGCGAGGCCTAACTACACACCTTTAAGCCGGTCCTGTGAGACCGGGAAGGAGAACTATGGCGAACAACCATACCGCGGGCGCTGCCGCCCGCACCTTCGCGCCCAGCGAGCTTTGCCAGCGTATGCTGGCCAAAACCAGCAAGGGCACCTGCGGTCCCTGCATCCTGTATCTTGAGGATGGGACCATTTTTTATGGACGTGCATGCGGCGCCGAGGGCACCGCGACCGGCGAAGTCTGCTTCAATACCTCGCTCGAGGGCTACTTTGAGGTTATGACCGACCCGAGTTATGCCGGCCAAATCGTAACCATGACCTATCCGCAGATCGGTAACTACGGCATCGACGAGACCGACGTCCAGTCGGCCTTCCCCGGCGATACCGCTCGCCCCGCGAGCGCTCCCGCCATGCGCGGCATGATCGTCCGCGACATGTGCACCACGCCTTCTAACTGGCGCTCGGCCGTCAGCGTGCCGGAGTACCTGCGCGCTCACGGCATCGTCGCTATCGAGGGTGTCGACACCCGCGCTCTGGTGCGCCATCTGCGCGACAATGGTTCCAAGATGGGCATTATCTCGACCGAGATCTTCGACGTCGACGAGCTTGCCGAGCGTCTGGCCGCAGCGCCCACACTGGTGGGCGAGAATTTGGTCAAGACCGTAAGTTGCCCTGAACCCCACGTCTTTGCCGCGAGTGACCTGCCTGCCACGCATGACTTTGCGCTTGCGGCTGCCGCTCCTGCCCGTCACAAAGTGGTCGCCTACGACTGCGGTGTCAAGCGCGGCATTCTGGAGGGCCTGGTCCGTGCCGGCTGCGACCTTACCGTCGTGCCGTGGGATACGCCCGCGAGTGAGGTGCTCGACATGAATCCCGACGGTGTCTTTTTGTCCAATGGTCCCGGCGACCCCGACGCCGTGGTGGAGACCTATGAGCAGGTGCAGCAGCTGATCGGCAAGGTGCCGGTCTTTGGCATTTGCCTGGGTCATCAGATGATCAGCCTGGCCTGCGGCGCCCAGATGGAAAAGCTTAAGTTCGGTCACCGCGGTGGCAACCAGCCAGTCATGAACCTGGTAAGCCGTCGCGTGGAGATTACCGCGCAAAATCATGGCTTTGGCCTGCTGTTCCCCAGCTTGGGCAAGCTTGTCCCCGAGCTTTCCGGCGGCGAGACCGAGCATGCGGCCGATGGAGATCTGCGCGTCTGGGTGCGCCGCGGCATCGCGCCGGTCGTGATGAACGAGCGCTTTGGCCGCATTCGCCTGACGCATGTGAACCTTAACGACGGCACCGCCGAGGGCATCCAGTTGCTCGACGCCCCGTGCTTCTCGGTCCAGTACCACCCCGAGGCCTCGCCTGGCCCCACCGATGCCCACTATCTCTTTACCGCCTTTACGCGACTCATGGACGGCGAGGAGAACTACCTGGACATCGACACCGCGAAGGACCGCCTTGCCGGTTGGAATTTCGCCGACGATGGTTCCGCCGTTCTGCCGAACGGCGGACCGATCGACGCTGCGGCTGCATCTGGCACATCATCTTGCCGTTCTGCTTCGGACGCGCGGGCATAAGCCCAGCGCGCCCTCGCATCACGGCAACCTGATGCACCAGCTGCACCCTCGCTGACTTTTCCAAAACATTGAGTCAGCCTCTCTAGGAGGTTTTAAACATGCCGAAACGTACTGACATCAAGCGTATCCTCGTTATTGGTTCGGGTCCCATCGTCATTGGCCAGGCCTGCGAGTTCGACTACTCCGGCGCCCAAGCCTGCAAGGTGCTCAAGGAGGATGGCTTTGAGGTCATCCTGGTTAACTCCAACCCGGCGACTATCATGACCGACCCGGGTCTTGCCGACCGCACCTATGTCGAGCCCATCACCGCCGAGTTTATCGAGCGCGTGATCAAGAAAGAGCGCCCGGACGCGCTGCTGCCCACGCTGGGTGGCCAGACCGGTCTGAACGCCGCCGTCGAGCTGGCGAAAGACGGCACGCTGGACAAGTACGGCGTCGAGATGATCGGTTGCGACCTTGCCGCCATCGAGCGCGGCGAGGACCGCAAACTCTTTAACGAGGCCATGGCCGAGATTGGCCTGGAGGTCGCGCGCTCGGGCTATGCCTACAGCGTGGCTGACGCCGAGGCTATCGCCGAGCGCGTGGGATATCCTTGCGTGCTGCGTCCGAGCTTTACCCTCGGTGGCGCCGGCGGCGGCATCGCGCATACCCACGAGGAGCTCGTCTCCATCGTGAGCCAGGGCCTTGAGCTCTCGCCTGCCCACGAGGTGCTGGTCGAGGAGTCCATCGAGGGTTGGAAAGAGTATGAGATGGAGGTCATGCGTGACCACGCCGGCAACGGCATCATCGTGTGCTCTATCGAGAACCTCGACCCCATGGGTGTGCACACCGGCGACTCCATTACCGTGGCGCCGGCGCAGACGCTCTCCGACCTTGAGTATCAGCGCATGCGTGTCGCCTCGCTCGCCATCTTGGAGAAGATCGGCGTCGAGACCGGCGGCTCCAACGTGCAGTTTGCCGTGAACCCCCAGACCGGCCGCCTGATCGTCATCGAGATGAACCCGCGCGTGAGCCGCTCGTCCGCACTGGCCTCCAAGGCCACGGGCTTTCCCATCGCCAAGGCCGCCGCGCGCCTGGCCGTTGGCTATACGCTCGACGAGATCGTCAACGACATTACCAAGGCAACGCCTGCCTGCTTTGAGCCCACGATTGACTACTGCGTGGTCAAGGTGCCGCGCTTTGCCTTCGAGAAGTTCAAGGGTACCGACCCCACGCTCACCACGCGCATGAAGGCCGTGGGCGAGATTATGGCGATCGGCCGCACCTTCGAGGAAGCCTTTGGCAAGGCCATGCGCTCGCTGGAGGATGGACACCAGGGTATTTGCGCCGGTGGCAAGGAGGGTGCCGATAAGCTGAGCGACAATGAGCTCGCCCAAGCCGTGGCAACCCCGACCGAGCACCGCATCTTCTTTGTGGTCGAGGCCCTGCGCCGCGGCTGGGACATCGCCCAGATCCATGCCATCTGCGGCATCGATCCGTGGTACCTCAACCGCATCAACGACATGGTGCAGGTCCAGGAGAGCATCCGCGGCCTGCGTGTGGAGGACATTGACGCCGACGCGATGCGCCTGCTCAAGCAGTATGGCACGAGTGATGCCGAGATTGCCGCGCTGACCGGCTCGGACGAGCGCTTTGTGCGCGCCTACCGCAAGGGTCTGGGCGTGGTTCCCAGCATGAAGACGGTCGATACCTGCGCTGCGGAGTTCTCGAGCGCCACGGAGTACCACTACAAGACGTACGAGAACATCTATCGCACGAGCCCGGATGCCAAGAAGTGCGTTGCCCCCGACGAGACCACGCCGGCGGACAAGCCCAAGGCGATGATCCTGGGAGCCGGCCCCAACCGTATTGGTCAGGGTATCGAGTTTGACTACTGCTGCGTGCATGCGAGCTATGCGCTGGCGGCTCGCGGTTTTGAGACCATCATGGTCAACTGCAATCCCGAGACTGTCTCGACCGACTACGACACGTCCGACCGCCTGTACTTTGAGCCGCTCACCTACGAGGACGTTATGGACGTCATCGATGTTGAGCGTCCCGACGGCGTCGTGGTGACGCTCGGCGGTCAGACTCCGCTTAAGCTGGCGCGCATGCTCGAGGAGAGCGGCGTGAACATCATGGGCACCAAGCCCGATGCCATCGACTTTGCCGAGGACCGCGAGCGTTTTGCCGCCCTACTCGACAAGCTGGGCATTATGTACCCGCCGGCGGGCCAGGCAACCTCGTTTGAGGAGGCCGAGGCCGTGGCCGCGCACATCGGCTACCCGCTGCTGGTGCGTCCGAGCTACGTGCTGGGCGGCCGCGGCATGATGATCGCCTACGATGCCGAGCATCTGCGCGATTACATGGCCGAGGCCGCGCGCATTAGCCCCGACTACCCGGTGTATCTGGATCGCTTCCTGGAGGGTGCGATCGAGTCCGATGTCGACGCCCTGTGCGACGGCGAGGAGGTCTACATCGGCGGTATCCTGGAGCATATCGAGGAGGCCGGTATCCACTCCGGCGACTCCGCGACGTGCATTCCGCCGTTTAGCTTTAGCGAGAGCCTGCAGGCGAAGCTCCGCGAGACTACGCGCCGCATCGCGATGGCGCTGGGAGTCCGCGGCCTGGTCAACGTGCAGTATGCCATCAAGGGCGAGACCGTCTACGTGATCGAGGCTAACCCGCGTGCCAGCCGTACCGTGCCGTTCATTTCCAAGGCCACCGGCGTGCCGCTGGCCAAGTGCGCGGCGCGTATCATGGCGGGCGATTCCATCGCGAGCCTGGGCCTGCCGAGCGACGAGCGTCAGCTGGACTGGTTCTGCATGAAGGAAGCCGTTATGCCCTGGGGTCGTTTCCCGGGAGCCGACGTTATCCTGGGGCCCGAGATGAAGTCGACGGGCGAGGTCATGGGTATCGCCAAGAGCTATCCCGAGGCATATGCCAAGACGCAGCTGGCGATTGACTACAAGCTGCCCGACCCGAGCTGCGGCAAGGTGTTCATTAGCGTGTGCGACCGCGACAAGCGCCACATCCTTTCGGTCGCCCGTATCCTGCGCTACCTTGGCTTTGATATCTGCTCTACCGAGGGTACGGCGCGCGTGCTGCGCGGCGGCAATGTGACGTGCGAAATCGTGGAAAAGATCAGCGGCCCGCATGACGGCGAGCGTCCCAATATCGGCGACCTTATCGCCGATGGCAAGATTGCGGTGATCATCAACACGCCGTACGGCCCGGGTTCGCGTGGCGACGGCTATCTGTTGCGTACCGAGGCGGTGCGCCGCGGCGTGACCTGCGTGACCGCGATGTCCGCTGCCAACACATACGTGAGTGCCATCGAGGCGGTGCGCGAGGACCAGCAGGGTCACGGCAGCGCCAACGACATGGGTATGGACGTCATCGCCCTGCAGGACCTGCCACAGCACACGGTGTAGTTGACCTGGCCGGCCGGGGCGGGAGGGGCCGAGATTTCCCCCTTTCGCTCCGGCTGCAAGCAGAGTCGCTCAGGAGGAAACTCAGCCCCTCCCGCCCCGGCCTGCGGTGACTTGGCTGCACCGCGTGCTGCCGAAGGGGCTTTGCGCGATGACTGGGGCTAAATAAAAAGTGAGTGTGGGCGCCGTCGTTCATTCGAACGACGGCGCCCACGTTTTGTATGGGGCCTCCTGGCGAATTTTGATTCGCCAGGAGGCCTTTTGCCGGGGGGGTGAAACATACCCTTGGACAGTTGGTTCAGATACGTATTTTTTAGAGGGTGTGTAAAGGCCGACCCGAGTCCGATTGGGCTGAATTTGACTTTCCGAACCGGTGGAGACGCTCAAATAAGGGCGATAAAGGTCATTATGGGGCTCAAAGTGACTTCAAACCACTTTATTAGCTCCAAGAGGCACGGCCAAAAAATACGTATCTGAACTAACTGTCCACTACCCTCCGCAAACCTTTCATTCCAACCTAAATTAGCCAACGTACGTCATAGCAATTCCCGGTAGGTCCCTGGGTGCCCCGCGGCGGGCCGGGTTTATTATCGGAGCGACTTTGCGAAGCAAGGGGAGCGAAGATAAAAACCCGGCCCGCCGCGGGGCACCCGGGGACCGCAGGGACGGGAGCAGCTATACTACTCTCAGTAGTTAAGGGTCGCGGATCCGCCGCGTCATCGCTCTCAACAGGAGGTCTTTGTTTATGGCAGATCAGAAGCCGGTTGTCGGGATCATCATGGGCTCCAAGTCCGATCTGGGCGTTATGGAAGGCTGTACCGCCGAGCTCGAGGCGCTCGGTGTGCCCTATGAGCTCGTCATTGCAAGCGCGCACCGCACGCCGGCGAAGGTCCACGAGTGGGCTTCGACTGCTGCCGACCGCGGCATCAAGGTGATTATTGCTGCTGCCGGCAAGGCTGCTCACCTGGGCGGTGTCGTGGCTGCGTTTACGCCGCTGCCGGTCATCGGCGTGCCTATGAAGACGAGTGACCTGGGCGGCATGGATTCGCTGCTGTCGATGGTGCAGATGCCTTCGGGCGTGCCCGTGGCCTGTGTGGCCATCAACGGTGCCAAGAACGCCGCCATCTACGCCACGCAGATTCTGGGCGCATGCGACCCCGAGTACCGCAAGGTTATCGAGAAGATGAAGCAGGAGATGGCCGACGCCTAGGCGTTCCGCCGTTTCACCGCAGTATAAGGAGAGCCATGTCCGACTATCAGGGAAAACGATTCAAGGTTTCTCAGATTCCCGATCCGTCGAAGCCGGGTGCTGCCCGTGCGGCACAGCAGGGTCGGACATCCTCTCCTCAGCAGCCGCGCGCGCCGCGTCCCGTAACGCCGACATCCCATCGTCGTCAGGATACGCCGGCTGCGTATCGTCCTTCGTCTTATAGCACCGCTAAGAAGCCGCCCCTGTCTTCATCGCATGCCACGCCGTCGGATTACACCGAGCCGCCGCGCAAGAAACGCCGGTCCGTCATTCCCATTCTGCTCATCATTATCGGTATCGGTCTGATCGTTGCCGCTGCCGCCATCTTTATCGATGCGCAGATTGGCTACAAACAGGCGAGCGAGTCGTATCAAAAGATCGAACGGCAGTATAGTGATAAGGACGCTAGCGGCGTGCCGATTATCGATTTCAATGCTCTTGCCCAGACAAATCCCGAGGTCGTCGGTTGGATTTACGTACCGGGCACCAACATTAACTATCCCGTAGTGCAGGCTACTGATAATTCCAAGTACCTCAACACGTTGTTCGATGGCACGTCCAACGCATCGGGTGCCATCTTCTTGGATTACGAGGACACTGCGCCCGGCATGGTGGATCAGCAGACTACGATCTATGGTCACCACATGAACGACGGATCGATGTTCAATGTGATCTCGGACACGACCGATCAGGCGACGTTCGACAGCATAGAGTGCGTGTATTACATCACGCGCGATGCGACGTATAAGCTGCGTCCGCTGGCGACCAAGGTCGTTGAGGATACGTACTCCAAGGCGCGCGCGGCCAATTTTGAGGGCGATGACGGGCTCAAGAACTACCTGTCCGAGATGCTCGACGGTGCCTCTGCCGTGGCGAGCGATGCCACCGATCGCGCCGCCTCGGCAACCAAGGTCTTGACGCTCGTGACCTGTCGTTCGTTATCGCTGAGCAACACGCGTGCCGTCATGGTGCTCACGCCGGTCGAGGAGTAGATTATCCAGGGGTAGCTAAAAGAGCCCCGTCCCAAATTAGCTACTCGCTGACGGTAAGGGAGAAATGATGCTTGAAAGTGGCAAAACGATGCCTTCGGTTGATGCTTGGCTGCGTGAGGCTAAGGCCGATGCTTCGGCGGCTGGCTGCGGCATGTACCTGACACACAACGGTGTGGTGCGTGCGACGCCCAAGGCCGAGGTGCGCGGAGTCGAGACCGATGGCGTGGCGCCTGGGCATAAGGTGGGCGGCATGGTGTTTGGCTTCGATACTCAGAAGGTGTAGGCTGCTATCGAGGCCACGCGCGCGATGCCGGGTATCGGCTATGTGCGCGTGTGGCTGGCAAGCGGCGAGCTTACCGTGGGCGACGACATCATGCTCGTGCTCATTGGCGGAGACGTTCGTCCGCACATGGTCGATGCCCTGCAGTCGCTTGTCGGCACCATCAAAAATGAGTGTGTGAGTGAGGTCGAGCGCGAGGCGTAGAGGCTTGCGTCGACAGAAGGCTCGTTTATAAAAATGCCCGCCGGTACGTGTGATACCGGCGGGCATTTTGCGTTTTGGGCGCGGTGGGCGCTACACGCGCGTCGCATCCTTGGGGCTCATGGTCATGCTCTGGAAACGATTTTCCATATACTCATTATCGAAGTACGTGCCGTAGAACTGCGCAACGGGAATATCGCTGACCGTGCCGTTGACGCGCTGGTACCAGTAATCGAGCGACTGCAGCGTCATGACGCCGTCGACCAGCATGATGATGGTGAAGATGACGGTAGCGGAGTAGCGGCTCTTCCACGGAATCATGTTGATGAGATTGAGCAGCCTCGGCAGCAGCAGCTTGATCCAGATGAGGCCACCCAGGCCCCACAGGCAGGCAAAGCCCGTGCAGGTGCGTCCGCCGGTAAGGACGGCGAGTGGGTCGGGCATGCCAAAGAGCTTCATGTGCGAGTAGTTCCACGAGACCACACCGAACGAGGTCTGCATAAACCAGCCCACGAACACCTCAAAGCTTGCGCCGAGCAGGGCACTCACCAAAAAGATAATGATGGGGTTCTTTTTGTAGAAGCGGTTGAGCACCATGGTCATGAGTACGGCGCCAAATCCGTAGATGGGGCTGAAGGGACCAAACAGCATGCCGGCGCGGTTCTGGTAGACGCCCGGGTCGTCGACCGTCATATGCCAGATGTCCTCCAGGATCAGGCCGAGTACGCAGCAGACAAAGAATACCCAGAACAGGTTGAAGTAGTTGAGCTTGATGTAGCCTTCGCCGGTCTCATCGCGGCCGAGCATGCCCTCGGCGGCGGCGTCGCGATCGAGCATCTCCTGCAGGCGGCGCTGCAGCTCGCGCTCCTGACGAAGCGTGGGGTCGACGGTGGCCGAAAGCGCGACGAGGATGCCGAGCTGGATGGCGGGGCGCAGCAAGAACGGCCCGATACCCTGGAGCATCACGTCGACCAAAAGCTCAACGACGGTAAATGCGATAAGGATATAGGACAGGCGCGCGGCGTTGCGGCGCTGGTTTTTGATAAGGTCCAGGCCAAAGATGATCAAGATGACCGCGCTCGCCGCCGAGAGCATGATGCCGGCGACGATAAGGCCGACCGCGACGAGCGTGTTGTCGCCGAGCTTGGCGGCGGTGTTGCCGGTGATGAGCGCGGTGATGACCTGCCACATAAAGGCGGCGACCGACGGGAGCGTGCCCACGCCGGACAGAATGCACAGGGCGGCGTACACCTTAATGATCAGGGGGATCTTCTTGACCTCTGTGGCGCTGGGGACGCTGGGGTCGAGCTCATTTCGATCCATACATAACCTTTCTCGCTTTGTTGCAGGTTATAAGGATACGCCGCCGACCTGCCAAAAGACAGGACAAACGACCCAATTGCAACTTTGTAATCCCCAACGGTGGACACGGCGGCCATCTGGGGGAGCGGGCGCTTGCGCTGGACAGACCGATAAAATGTTTGGCTACAAAACTGATTATTAGCTCGGTGGGCTTTTAAAAAGCGCTGTTCATGCGCGGGAGTGCTTGTCCTGCCGTGCGTATAATAAGGTGGGTAACGCCAAAATACGAGGCTCTGAGGGGATGCCATGTCTCAAGAAACCATCCGCGCGGCCGAGCGTGCCGCGGGACAGGTGAACACCATGTCGACGTATGATCCGGACTCCGACCAGCTGCATGAGGAATGTGGCATTTTCGGCGTATGGGCGCCCGATCGCGACGTGGCTCGACTGACGTACTTTGGCCTGCGTGCGCTGCAGCACCGTGGCCAGGAATCGGCGGGAATCGCCGTGGGTGACGGCGGCACGGTTATGGTCCGCAAGGATCTGGGCCTGCTCGACCGCGTGTTCTCCAACGCCGACCTGTCGACGCTCTCCGGCCAGCTGGCCGTGGGCCACGTGCGCTATGGCACCGCCGGTGCCAAGAGCTGGGAAGCCTCTCAGCCGCATCTTTCTACCATCAACAGCGTCATTATCGCGCTTGCTCACAACGGCACGCTGGTCAACACCGACGAGCTGCGCCGCCAGCTGATCGAGCTGGGCGTGCCGTTCCTCTCCAATTCGGATTCCGAGGTCGCGACCAAGCTCATCGGCTACTTTACTCAGCGTACAGGCCATCTGCGCGAGGGCATTCGTAAGACCATGGAACTCGTGCGCGGCGGCTACGCCATGACGCTCATCAATGAGCAGGCGCTCTATGCCTTCCGCGACCCGCACGGCATTCGCCCGCTGGTGCTGGGCAAGCTCGTGGACGAGGGCCTGGACCAAGCCGATGCCGCATCCGTTTCGCAGCTGCCGTCGCAAGACGACGCCGCGACGGTCGACGCCACCACCCATGTCACGCGCGCTGGCGGCTGGGTCGTTGCCTCGGAGACCTGTGCGCTCGACATCGTGGGTGCCGAGTACGTCCGTGATGTCCGCCCCGGTGAGATTTTGCGCATCAGCGCCGAGGGCCTGGTATCCGAGCAGGGCGTACCTGCAGCCGAAGAGCCTGCCAACTGCATCTTTGAGCAGGTCTACTTCGCCCGCCCCGACTCCATCATGAACGGCAAGAGCGTCTACGCCTGCCGCTACGACATGGGTCGCCAGCTGGCACACGAGGAGCCCGTCGAGGCTGATCTGGTCATCGGCGTGCCCGACTCCGGCCTGCCGCCCGCGGAGGGGTATTCGCACGAGAGCGGCATTCCCTTTGGCGAGGGCCTCATCAAGAATCGCTATGTGGGCCGTACGTTTATCGAGCCCACGCAGGAGCTGCGCGCCATGGGCGTGCGCATGAAGCTCAACCCGCTGCGCGACAACATCGAGGGCAAGCGCCTGGTCGTCATCGACGACTCCATCGTGCGCGGCACCACCATGGTGCAGCTCGTCAAGATGCTGCGTAACGCCGGCGCCAAGGAGATTCACATTCGCATCAACTCGCCCGAGGTCATTTGGCCGTGCTTCTACGGCATCGATACCGACGTGCAGTCGCAGCTCATCAGTGCCAACAAGACGGTCGATGAGATCTGCGAGTACATTGGCGCCGATTCGCTGGCCTTCCTTTCGGTCGAGGGCCTGCTGAAGGTCATGCCCAAGGGCGGCTATTGCGATGCATGCTTTACCGGCCGCTATCCCGTGGCGATTCCCGAGAGCTTTGGCCGCGACAAATTTATGGAGGGCTTTAAGCCCCGCAACCTGGACAAGCCGCTGCACTTTGACGACGACGCCGTGGTCGAGAAATACGACGACCGCAGCTGGGAAGAGGAACACGGCGAG
Source organism: Collinsella sp. AM10-26 (assembly GCF_003472525.1). NCBI lineage: Bacteria > Bacillati > Actinomycetota > Coriobacteriia > Coriobacteriales > Coriobacteriaceae > Collinsella > Collinsella sp. AM10-26. The sequence goes on along the minus strand of NZ_QRMC01000009.1, from coordinate 4,592 downwards.
GCCTAAAGCCTGCCAAAAAGGGACAGGTTTATTTTGGTAGGTTTTACCTGCTGTTTTGTTGATATGGCGGCGCGTGCTGTTATGGCGCGCGCCGAAATGAACGCAACTATGAGCACCGTTTGGCGCCCGCGCGGCGCCACGGTAATGGGAGAGGAAGGCTCAGATGAGCGACAGCAAGCATGTGACGTATGAGGATGCCGGCGTCGATACCGCCGAGGGCGGCCGCGCCGTCGACGCGATTAAGCAGATGGTCAAGGACACCAATCGCCCCGAGGTTATCGGCGGCATTGGCGGCTTCGGTGGCCTGTTCTCGGCTGCCGCGCTTAAGGATATGGAAGACCCGATCCTGATCAGCGGCACCGACGGCGTGGGCACCAAGCTCGTGCTCGCCCAGATCATGGACCGTCACGAGACGGTGGGCCAGGACCTGGTCGCTATGTGCGTCAACGACATTCTGGCTTCGGGCGCCGAGCCGCTGTTCTTCCTGGACTACGTTGCCATCGGTCACATCGAGGCCGAGCACATGGCAAAGATCATCAAGGGCGTGGCCGATGGCTGTAAGCTCGCGGGCTGCGCGCTTGTGGGCGGCGAGATGGCCGAGCACCCGGGCGTCATGGCCCCCGCCGATTACGACCTCGCCGGCTTTACCGTGGGTGTCGTCGACCGTCCCAAGATGCTCGACCCCGCAAACGTCCGCCCGGGCGATGTAATCCTGGGCCTGCCTTCCACCGGCGTGCACTCCAACGGCTACTCGCTCGTGCGCAAGGTCATCGGCGTCGACGGCATTAAGCCGGGCACGCCCGAGGCCGCCGCTAAGGCCGAGGAGCTGAGCCGTCCGCTCGAGGAGCTCGGCGGCGCATCGCTCGCTGACGCCCTGCTCGCTCCCACGCGCATCTACGTCAAGCCGATTCTTGAGCTGCTGCGCGGCGGCGCTCCGGTGCACGCGATTGCCCACATCACCGGCGGCGGTATTACCGAGAACCTCAACCGCGCGCTCGCCGACGACGTCGATGCCGTGGTCACCCGCAATGGCGCTGAGATGGGCTGGGACGTTCCGCCCGTCATCACCTACGTGTCGCGCCAAGCCGAGCTCGCGCCCGACGAGGCATGCAAGACCTTCAACATGGGCGTTGGCCTGTGCCTGATCGTCGCCCCCGAGGACGAGGCCGCGGTTACCGAGGCCCTGGTCGCGCTGGGCGAGAAGCCGTTCCGCGTAGGCGAGTGCGTCGAGGGTTCCGGTAAGGTCGTGTACTCCGATGAGCGCTAACGAGCAGATGGCTGCCGCCGAGGGCCTGGACTTTGTGCCCTATGCCCGTCCGACCGGCACCGATACGGACGAGCCGCTCAAGATCGGTGTGCTCATCAGCGGTTCGGGTACCAACCTGCAGGCGCTGATCGACCTGATCGCCGCTGGCAAGCTCAATGCTTCGATTGAGCTGGTGGTCTCGAGCCGTCCTTCGGCCAAGGGCCTGCAGCGTGCCGAGCGTGCGGGCATTCAGACGCTGACGCTTTCCAAGGATGTCTATGCCGACCCTATTGCCGCCGACGAGATCATTGCGCACGAGCTGCTCGAGCGCGGCTGCGAATATGTGGTCATGGCTGGCTACATGCGCATGGTCCGCACGCCCCTGCTGGCGGCGTTCCCCAACCGCGTGGTAAATCTGCATCCGGCGCTGCTGCCGAGCTTTACCGGCGCGCATGCGATCGACGATGCCTTTGCGCGCGGCGTCAAGGTGACCGGTGTGACCGTGCACTTTGCCAACGAGATCTACGACAACGGTCCCATCATCGCCCAGCGTGCGCTGGCTGTCGAGGAAGGCTGGGACGTCGACACGCTCGAGGAGCACATCCATGCCATTGAGCACGTCCTGTATCCCGAGGTGGTCCAGATGCTCGCCGACGGCCGCGTCCACGTGCTGGAGAGCGGCAAGGTCGCAATTGACGCGCCTCGCGGCTAGCGGCGCACAGTACAATTTATCCGAGTAGTCAGGGTGGTCATTGGCGCCAAGGCGCGCGTGGCCACCTTTTGTTTTAGGTAGTCACCTGCGACGTTCTTGAATGACTAGTCGTTTAAGAACGTCGCAGGTGACTAGGTGAGAGAGGTGAGCGCATGGCGGATAACGAAGCGCTGTTTACGCCTGAGCTGGTGTTTTTTGATTGGGAGTGCGCGACGCCGGATGAGGTGTTTGCGCGGCTCGAGGACGAGCTTGCGCCTCGCGGCTACACTGCGCCCGGTTGGCTCGATGCCGTCCGCATGCGCGAGGATGCCTATCCCACGGGTCTTGCCATGCCGGCGGCAAATATCGCCATTCCACATACCGATCCGGGGTTTGTAGCCAAGCCCTATATCGCGGTGGTAAAGCCCGCCGCGCCCGTGACATTTAACGCTATGGCTGGCATGGGCGCTCCGGTGCCGGCGCAGATCGTCATCAATCTGGGCATCGCCGAGCCGGGCGGTCAGGTCGAGGCCCTGCAGGCGCTCATGAACATCTTTATGGACGCGGATGTCGCGGCCGATGTGCTCGGCCAGACCACACCTCAAGGCATGGTCGACGCCATCCGCCGCCACTTTTAAAGCCGGCACTTGGGGACAGTCCCTAACTGCCGGCAGAAAAGGAACGTCCCCAAGTGCCAGGGTTGCCCCCTTTGTCGCGGGGCCGCGTTGTGACACAATGGCGTTTGTTCGATTCGTGATGCGAAAGGCCAAACATGGCAAATAAGAAAAAGAACTCCGAGGCCGCGCCGACGCCCGAGCAGCAGGCTCGCGCTGCCTCCAACTCTCGTAAGAAGCAGCGCAAGACGTACGTGTCTAAGACCGTCAAGATCGTTCTGGTGGTCATCGGTGTGTTGGCGATGCTGCTTTCCGTCTCGGCCATGGCGTGCTCCGGCCTTATGTCGCAAGCAGAGGATACCTCGGGCTACAAGCTTACCGGCGGTGTGGCTGCCACTATCAACGGCACCAACCTCACCGAGGACACCGTGACCAAGCAGATCATGAGCATGCGCACGTCCTACGGCTACACCAAGGACAAGGACTGGGCGCAGTATCTGGTCGACAACGACCTCACGCCCAAGAAGTACCGCAAGCAACTCATCGACTCCTACACGCAGCAGATTCTGCTTCAACAGGCACAGAAGGAGAACGGCGTGACGGTGTCGGACGAGGAGGTCGAGAAGGCTTGGAAGGACGCGTGCAAGAGCGCGGGCGGTGCCAAGGCCTTTAAGAAGACCCTTAAGACCTACGGCTACACCGAGGACACCTATAAGAGCTCGCTCAAGGAGAGCCTGGCGCAGCAAAAGCTCAAAGATGCCGTGGCGCCCACCAGCAAGCCCAAGGACAGCGAGATCGTCGATTACATCAACGAGAATCTGTCGAACTACAACGATGCCCGCCGCTCGTCGAACATCCTGATCAAGGTCGATTCCGACGCATCCGACGAGGACAAGGCTGCCGCCAAGGCTAAGGCGCAGGAGTGCCTGGACAAGATCAACTCCGGCGAGCTGAGCTTTGAAGACGCCGTGAAGCAGTATTCCGACGACACCGGCTCCAAGGAGAAGAAGGGTGACGTGGGCTGGGACAAGCTCACCACCTTCGTCGACAGCTACCAGGCGGCACTCGAGGGGCTCAACAAGGGCGATGTGAGCGACGTGGTCGAGTCGACGTACGGCTATCACATCATCAAGTGCACCGACTACTTCCATGTCGATAATCAGGTCGATGACATCAACCAGGTGCCCAAGGCCATCAAAAAGTACGTCTCCAACGTGGTGAAGACGCAGGCAGAGAGCACTGCGTATAGCGAGTGGTTGGAGCAGTACAAGAAGGATGCCGACATTACCGTTAACCCCATGCCCAAGGACGTGCCGTACAACGTCAGCCTGAAGGGCGTCACCAAGAGTTCGACCGACGATTCGTCGACGACTGAGTAATCATGGGGCGGCGCTCGTGTGAGTGCCGCCCGCACTATTGAGGAGGGTTTGCAGATGACCAACGAAGAGCTGCAGAAGGAAATGATTGCGGCCATGAAGGCCAAGGACAGGGTTCGCCTGTCTATCATTCGCCAGGTTAAGGCTGAGGTGAAGAACATCGAGGTCAATGAGCGCCGCGACGTGACCGAGGAAGACGTCAACAGCATGATCAAACGTCTGATCAAGCAGACAAGCGAGACGCTGGAGATGTCTATCAAGGCCGGCACCGACCAAGAGCGTACCGACAACCTGACCGAGCAGGTCAAGATTCTGGAGAGCCTGCTGCCCGCGCAGGTTTCGGGCGAGGAACTCGAGGCCCTGATCGAGCAGGTCATCGCCGAGCTGGGCGCCACGTCCAAGAAGCAGATGGGCCAGGTCATGGGTGCACTCGGCAAGGCCACCGGCGGCAACTTCGACAAGCCTGCGGCGGCAAAGATCGTCGGAGCCAAATTGGCGTAATTTGTTACGCGGTTTTACCAAACCGCGTAACGGCTCGACGCTGCAAACCCACACACACGGCAATCTGACGTTCAATTTCAAGGGCGCGACCATAAGGTCTGCGCCCTTTCATTCAAGACTTTAGTCTGCTGGCCGCGCAGCGGCCAGCTTTAAACCACCCGCTA
>NZ_QRMC01000008.1:281-115164 GCF_003472525.1 Collinsella sp. AM10-26 | reverse complement strand
GCCAGACCGGAGGGGCCCCGGGGGCGGGAATCTGGGCGTACACATTTCCTACATATCTTGTGATCCGACTAACGTTTGCCAGCCGTTACCTACCGCTCGCCGAGCATCTCTTTATATAAGGCAGTCTCATGGTTAAAGCGGATACGTCCCCCTAGCTAACGCACAGCCAGCATCGAGCAACTCATCACGTTCTTCCACCGAGAACCCCTCGGCGTAGACGCGCACCACTGGTTCGGTCCCGCTAGGACGGACCAGCAGCCACGTGTCATCCTTAAATGACAGACGCAAGCCGTCCATATGACTAACGTTTTGCGGCACCTTGCCACAAATCGACTTGGGGTTTACGCCCGGCAGCAGGGTTCGTAACGTTTCGGCATCTTCGGCCTCAAGGCGCAAATCGCGTCGACCGTAACTCGTCTTACCAAAACTGTCCTCGAGTTGGTCGACCAGAACGCCCAAAGGCGCGTCCGTCTTTGCCATAAGCTCACACAGAATCAGACAGGCGAGGATTCCATCGCGCTCGGGCATATGCGCGGCGATGCCGATACCACCGGCTTCTTCGCCGCCCATGAGGACGCCGCCCTTCTTCATCTCCGCCGCTATATATTTGAAACCGACTGGTTTGACGGTCACGCGGCAGCCAAGCGCCTCGGCAATGCGACGCACGAGCGTCGAGCATGAAAGATTGACGACGACGCGCCCCTCCAAATTACGAAATTGAACCAAGTCGCCCAAAACGAGCGCCATGATCTGATGCGGATGTATATATCTGCCGCGCTCGTCAACCGCGCCGATACGGTCGGCGTCGCCGTCGGTCACCAGGCCAGCGCAAGCTCCGTCCTCGATAACCGTGCGCTCGCAAGCGTCCACCCACGGTTCAACGGGGTCGGGGCAGATATCTTCTTGGTCAGACGCCTGCCCGGCGTGAATCTCGTGCACCTCAACGCCAAGCTCGCGCAGCAAGTCGGCTAGATAGCCCTGGGCCGCGCCGCCCATGGGATCGACAACCACGCGCAGGTGCGCGGCGCGGATGGCTTCGGCATCGACAAACGATGCCACCGCCTGCATATAGTCAGGAATGATATCCGCGGTGCGATATTGCCCCTCGATCCCCATTGGCTCGGGAGCCATGGTCTCTTCGAGCTCTTCGATGACATCCTGGTTGGCGGTTGAGCCGTCACCCATGCGAATCTTGAGGCACAGATAACCCTGCGGATGATGGGACCCCGTCACCATGAGCGCGCCGCACGCCTCACCGTCATAAGCCGCCGCCCACGTAAGGGCAGGGGTCGGAACAGGTCGCGAAGCGAGCACGGCGTCCAGCCCGTGCGCTGCTAGCACGCCCGCCGCAAGTTCAGCGAACTCGCTCGCCAGGGGCCGGGTGTCGAACCCTATATATACCGTTTTGCCCGGATTGGTCTTTTGCCACAACTCGCCGACGGCATCGGCGATACGGGCAACGTTATCGGCAGTGAAGTCCTCATCGACGCGAGCGCGCCAACCGTCAGTTCCAAAATGAATTATCGCGCACACGCGCAGACACCTCACAGTGTTTGGATCATGGTACGCATGGGGTATACCCGCAACATGCACTCGGCAACCTGCCGGCACCAGCATTCACCATTTGGGCAAATGCTGCCGAGGACATGCAAGCAATAAAAAAAACCGCCCCGTATGGAGCGGTTTTGCCCTTTATATATCGAGCGCCTCGGCCATCGCTGCCGTAGTGATTGCCGTGGTTCCACAGCAACTGCCCACCATTGCGGCACCGGCATGTCTCCATTCGATGCATGCGCGCGCGAAAGCTTCGGGGTTCTCGTGCCATACGGGGCCATCCTGAGTCTGGACCGGATCGCCCACGTTGGGACGCACCGTGACGGGAGTAGTCGCCGATGCAACCATCTTGGGCACCGCCGCGTTCGCGGCCGCAAGCGAACAGCAATTAACACCAACCGAGTTTGCGCCGTGTTTTTCGGCGTACAAAACGGCTGCCTCGATGTTGAGGCCATCGCCCAACAGGTCGCCTTTATCGTCAACGACAAAACTCACCAGGACAGGCATGTCGTCGGCGGCATCTCGGGCGCCGGCAAGCATGGGCTGCAAATTACGGATAGACGTCACCGTCTCGATCAGCAGACCATCAACACCAGCATTGAGTAAGGCGTGCGCCTGTTCGCGCGCAATGCCTCGGATCTCACGAAACTCGGCAGAGTCCTCGGCAAACCACTCAATACCGATCGGACCCATCGAGCCCAGCAGCAGCTGAGGGTGCGCCTGGCGGGCATCGTCGACGGCCCCGCGATTGACCTCCGCCACGGACGGCGCAATCTGGTCGTGCGTGAGGGCATAGCTTGATGCCTGAAAGGTATTGGTAATGAGTACCTGCGCGCCGGCGGCGACATACAAGCGATGGATACGAGAAACGGTCTGCGGCTCTGCCAGATTCCAAAACGCCGGTGGAATATCGGCGGCATCGTACTCACTCAACAGAACACTGCCCATGGGGCCCTGCGCCAACAAGGTCTCGCTCGACAAGCGGCGCGTAAGTTCCTCGGCACCAAAGCGGTTGTAATAACTCGTATCCATATATATCCCGCTATTCCTCGACGCTGATTCCCTGCTTTTCGAGATAGGCGAGCCAGCGGCTCATCGTGTCCTCGGATAGCGCATGCTCCATCATGCAGGCCTCGGAATCGGCTCGCTCAAATTCGACACCGAGCTCCTGAACCAAAAACGTGCGGATGAGGCGATGACGGTACCAGATAGCCGTGCCAACCTCGCGGCCGCGATCGGTCAGGATTACCTTGCCATAGTGCGATTGCTCGACAAGCTCGGATGCCTTGAGCGCCGAAACCGCTTTATTGACCGATGCCTTGGAGACGCCAAGGCGCTGCGCGATGTCGACCGATCGCACGCCGTTGGTTTCCCCCTCTTCGCTTTCAATGCGAACCATGCACTCCAAGTAGTCTTCGTTCGCCACCGTCAGATGTAGTTCGCGCGAGCTATTTGTCGTATCCATGATCTTCCGTCCCTTCTGCATTCAATGGCTGATTCTACCCCATCCAAGCGTCGCGGTATGCCGTGGCATACCGTGCTAGAGTTCTTGTTGCACACGACGACCAAGATTGGAGCGGTCTTTATGGAAAACACCACCACGAACCCCGATGTCCTCGAGCGCTTTTTGCGCTACGTCCAGATCAACACGCAGTCCGAGGATGCAAACTGCGACCAGGTACCCTCGAGCGCCGTTCAGTTTGACCTTGCCAACGTGCTGGCTGAAGAGCTGCGCGAGCTTGGTGCGGAAGATGCCCACGTGACCGAGCACGCCTATGTCTGCGCGCATATCCCCGCAAGTGCGGGCGCTGAGGACAAGCCCGCCCTGGGCCTGATCGCCCATCTCGACACCACCGAAGTTGCACCGGGCGCCGGCGTGAAGCCACACATCGTACACTACGAAGGCGGCGACCTGGTCTGCGGCACGGTTGACGGTAAGCCCGTTGCCATGAGTACTGCCAAGCTTCCCGCCCTGAACGACCTCGCGGGTGAGGACCTGGTCTGCAGCGATGGCACCACGCTGCTGGGCGCGGACGACAAGGCAGGCGTCGCCGAGATCATGTCGCTTGTCGCGCGTATCGCTCAGGACCCCTCTCTGCCCCATCCCGCACTCGGCATTTGCTTCTGCCCTGACGAGGAGATCGGTCACGGAGCCGAGCTGTTGGATATCGATACCTTTGGCTGCAAGTACGCCTACACGGTCGACGGCGGCCCCATCGGCGAGCTGGAGTGGGAGTGCTTTAACGCCGCCGAGGCGACCGTCCGCTTTGAGGGCCAGTCCATCCACCCGGGCGACGCCAAGGGCCGTATGGTCAACGCAGGCAATCTGTTCTGCGACTTCAACGCGTTGCTCCCCTACGTGCAGCGCCCGGAGTATACGGAAGGCTACGAGGGCTTTTATCACCTTGAGGGTGTATCTGCGACCGTCGATCACGCCACAGCGCGCTATATCGTCCGCGACCATGACGCCGCCAAGTTCCAGCAGAAACTCGACCTTATTGATGCCGCCGCCTCGATGCTCAACCAGCGTCTGGGTGAGGAGCGCGTGACGGTCGAGATTAAGCAGCAGTATCGAAATATGGCCGAGATCGTTCGTGACTATCCCGAGCTTATTGATGTTGCCAAGGAAGCCTACCTTGCCTGCGGCGTTGAGCCCCAAGTGCTGCCGATTCGTGGCGGCACCGACGGCGCTCAGCTGTCGTTCCGCGGTCTGCCCTGCCCCAACCTTTCCACCGGCGGCTATTGCTACCACGGCGTCAACGAGTTTGTCCCGGTCAGTTCGCTCGTCAAGATGACCGACGTGCTCCAGGAGCTCGTCGCCCGTTTCGCATAAGCCTGGCTGCACAGGTCCAAAAGACGAACCGCCCCGTCCTCTACAGAGAACGGGGCGGTTTTTGATACAAGGGGAGTAGTCAACATCGCAGGTTGAGCCAACGTCAGCGAGCGACGTCCAAGGCGAACAAGTTGGCATGAAAAAGGCAGGGCATTGACCTTCTGGTCATGCCCTGCCTTTTGAATGACAAATTGTCGCCTTGGGCGGCGCGCAGCGTCGAGCCGTTACGGCGTTTGGTAAAACGCCGTAACTTAGTAGTTGGCTTCGTAGCCGTTGCCGTCGCCGGTGGGCTCTTCGTAGTAGTCCGAATCGCTCGAATCGCTTGAGTCATCGGAATCGTCAGAGCTGACCGATGAGGTTGCGGTACCGTTTGCGTAATCGTCAGACGTGTTGTTGTTCAGGTCGCCGATCGTAGAGCTGGAACCGTCGGAAAGGCCCATGGTGTTGGGACCCTTGGGATCCTTGCCGGCATCGACGCGCTCCATCATTTCCTTGAGCTCGTCCTCGTAGACAAAGACGTAGCTCACACCGTCGATCATGGTGCTGTCGTCGGCGTACGAGGGCAGGTTGGCCGAGTAGATACCGTCGACATCCATACCGCGCATGGCGTTGACCGTAGCCACGATATCCTGAACGCTCATATCGGTTACGAGCATATCGGACAGCGAATTAACCAGGCCAAAAATCTTCGTGGCATCGAAGTTATTGAGAATCTGGTTGGCAAGGGCGCCAAGCACCTGACGCTGGTGGCGCATGCGCGTGTAATCGCCGTCGGCATAGATGTAGCGGCAGCGGGCATAGGTAAGGGCGGTAGCTCCGTCCATATGCTGCTGACCAGCGGTAATCTTAATATCCAGGTGCTCGGGGTCGTCAACATCATCGGTTGCGTTAATGTCGATACCGCCAACCGAATCAATCAGCGCCTGCATACCGTCGAAGCTGACCTCGGCATAGTGGGAAATCTGAACACCGCACAGCTCGTTGACCGCCTCGACCATGGCTTCGGCGCCGCCAACGGTATGGCAGGCGTTGATCTTCATGGTCTCGCCCTTGTACACGACCCTGGTATCGCGCGGAACGGAAATGAGCGTCGCCTGCTTTTGCGTGGGGTCGATGCGTGCCAAGATAATCGAGTCGGCACGATACGTATCCTCGCCCGGACGGCCGTCGGTGCCAAGAAGCAGCACGTAGAACGGATCCTTTGCCTCATCGGTGTCAACCAGAACCCGACGCAGATTGTCGGTAATGACATTAGAATCGCCGAGCTTGCCCATAATGGTGGCAAACCACAGGCCGGCAGCGGTAGTGGCACTCAGCAGCACGCCAAGCACGACAATGAGCGCGACGTGACGAATCGTGTGGCTACGACGGCGCTGGCGGGCGCGCTCGGAATAGCGAGCGACGTTGTCGCGGCTGTAGATCTTGGCCTGCGCACCAGTCGAGGGTCTTCGGGTGTTATCCGCCAGGGGCTTCTTGTTAAACATAGGCAACCTGCATTAGTAGATGACGGGATCGGGGACAGTGGCATGTTCGACATGCGCGCCAAGCGCCTGCAGCTTTTCGACAAACTGCTCGTAGCCACGTTTGATGTGATGGATGGCAGAGACCTCGGTAACGCCGTCGGCGATAAGACCGGCAACCACAAGCGCCGCGCCGCCACGAAGGTCGGGCGAGGTGACCTGTGCACCCGAGAAGCCCTTGACGCCATGAATCATGGCATGATGGCTCTCGATACGAATGTCGGCACCCATGCGCACCAGCTCAGAGGCAAACATAAAGCGATTCTCGAAGATGTTCTCGGTAATAACGGAACTGCCATCGGCGAGGGCGGAGAGCACCATAATTTGTGCCTGCATGTCGGTCGGGAAGCCGGGGAACGGAAGCGTCTGGATGTCGACCGGCTTGATGCGCTCGGCGCGATTCACGTGAACGCCGTCGTCGGTACGCTCGCAATCGATGCCCATGAGCTCCATCTTCTTGAGCACCATGCCCAGATGGATGGGGCAAAAACCCGTGACGTCGACACCGCGATCGTCAGCCATCAGCGCACCGGCGACGATAAAGGTACCGGCCTCGATGCGGTCGCCCACCACGCGATGGGTAACGGGATGGAGCTCTTCCACGCCCTCGATGGTCACGACAGGCGTACCGGCGCCGACAATCTTGGCGCCCATTTCGTTGAGCATGTTGGCGAGATCGACGATCTCGGGCTCGCGGGCGGCATTGTCGATAACCGTGGTGCCCTGTGCGCGCACAGAGGCCATGATGAGGTTCTCGGTCGCACCGACACTGGCAAACTCGAGCGTGACGGTGGTGCCGCGCAGGCCCTGAGGCGCGCTGGCGTTGATGTAGCCGTGGGCGGTATCAAACTCTACGCCCAGGGCCTCAAGACCCAGAATGTGCATATCGATCTTGCGAGCACCCAGGTTGCAGCCGCCCGGCATGGCGATCTTGGCGCGATGGAAGCGACCCAGCAGGGGTCCCATGACGGCGGTGGAAGCACGCATCTTGGCAACGAGCTCGTAGGGGGCCTCCCAAGAATCGGCCTGAGAGGTATCGATCTCGAGCGTGTGCTCGTCGAGAACATCGATCGTAGCGCCCATGCCCTTGAGCACCTTGCCCATCACGTGGACATCGGAAATATCGGGCACGTTCTGCAGCGTCGTCTTGCCCGGCGCCAGAAGCGTTGCCGCCATGAGTTTGAGCGCGGAGTTCTTGGCACCCGAAACGGGCACGGAGCCTCCGATGGCATGGCCACCCTCAACGCGGATAATATCCAAGGTCTACCCTTTCAAAAAGCATGCCCGGGGTGGCTGGGCCATCCCGGGCATGATGTGTTCGCAAATGGTCGAACGTTAAATCGTTTGACTATTGGGCAAGCTTGAGCTTACACCATGCGATTTCATTATAGAGGTAGGCGCGGCGTGCATCATCCTCCGACAAATTACCCAGCTTCTCTTCAAAACCTTGAATATCAGCTTTAAGCTTGTCGGCATCGACGGTCGCCAGATCGCAAGCGCGCTCGGCGAGAACGGTCACGACATCGTCCGCAACCTGGGCATAGCCGCCGGCCACGGCAAACGTGTGGTCGACAGTGCCCATGGCCTTATCGGAAACGCGAACGTAACCGCGGTCGATCGTGCAGATCTCGCTGGAGTGAGCAGGCAGAACGCCAAACTCGCCATCCGTGGACGGAATCGACACAAACGCAGCATCGCCCTCATAGGCGCAGCTCACGGGGCACACGATGCGGATACGCATAACCTACTTCTCCCCCATCTTGCGGGCGCGCTCGCGCACGTCCTCAATCGTGGAAGCATAGCGGAAAGCCTGCTCGGGCAGGTCATCGGCCTTGCCGTCGACAATCTCGGCAAAGGAGCGGACGGTATCCTCGACGCGGACGTAGACACCGGGATTGCCGGTGAACTTCTCGGCGACGTGGAAGGACTGCGAGAGGAACTGCTGAATCTTACGAGCGCGGTTGACCGTAAGGCGCTGCTCCTCGGACAGCTCGTCCATACCCAGAATGGCGATGATGTCCTGAAGGTCGGAGTACTCCTGCAGGAGCTCCTGGACCTTGACGGCGACACGGTAGTGCTCCTCGCCGACAATCGAGGGATCGAGAGCGTCGGAGGAAGACGCGAGCGGGTCGATAGCCGGGAACAGGCCGAGCGACGAAATGCTACGCGAAAGAACCGTGGTGGCGTCGAGGTGCGTAAACGTCGTGGCAGGCGCCGGGTCGGTCAGGTCGTCTGCGGGGACGTAGACAGCCTGGACGGAGGTAATTGAGCCCGTCTTGGTCGAGGTAATGCGCTCCTGGAGGTCGCCCATCTCGGTTGCCAGCGTGGGCTGGTAACCAACGGCGGACGGCATACGGCCCAGCAGTGCGGAAACCTCGGAACCTGCCTGGGAGAAGCGGAAGATGTTGTCGATGAACAGTAGAACGTCCTGGCCACGATCACGGAAATACTCAGCGGTGGTAAGGCCGGCCAGACCGATGCGCAGACGCGCTCCGGGCGGCTCGTTCATCTGACCATAGACCAAGCAGGTCTTGTCGATAACGCCAGACTCGCTCATCTCGAGGAACAGGTCGGTGCCCTCGCGGGTACGCTCGCCGACGCCGGTGAACACCGAGGTGCCGCCGTGCTCCTGGGCGAGGTTGTTGATGAGCTCCTGAATCAGAACGGTCTTGCCGACGCCGGCGCCGCCAAACAGGCCCGTCTTGCCGCCACGGATGTAGGGCTCAAGCAGGTCGACGGCCTTGATGCCGGTCTCGAAGATCTCGGTCTTGGTGGTGAGCTCGTCAAAGCGGGGCGCTGCATGGTGGATGGGGTAGAACTCCTCCACCTCGGGCATGGGCTTGCCGTCGACGGGCTTGCCCATGACGTTCCAAATGCGGCCGAGCGTCTTGGGACCAACGGGCATCTTCATGGGCTCACCGGTATCGGTGGCGATGAGGCCGCGCTGCAGGCCGTCGGTCGAGGACATGGCGACCGTGCGGACGACGCCGCCCGGAAGCTGACTCTCGACCTCGAGGATCGTGCTCAGATGACCGATCGGGGTCTCGGCCTCGACCGTGAGCGCGTTGTAGATCGGGGGCACCGCGCCGTCAAACTTGACGTCGACGACAGGGCCGATGATACGCACGATGCGACCATCACCGGCAGTCGTCTTCTTGGTGGCTTCCTCGACCGCAAGCTTTACGGTGTTATTAGCCATTACTGTTCCTCCAATGCTGAGGCTCCGCCGACGATCTCGTTAATCTCGGTCGTGATCGAAGCCTGGCGCACGCGACTATACGTGCGGGTAAGGGTCGAGATGATCGCGGTGGCGTTTTCCGTCGCGGAGTGCATGGCCTTGCGGCGTGCACCCTGCTCGGCAGCCGCCGAATCGATCAGGGCCTGGTAGATGACCGTCAGGATATACGACGGTACAAGCTTGCCGAGAACATGCTCGGGAGAGGGCACGAACTCGAACGTGGACGAGATGCGCTTAGGGGCGTCGGTCTCGTTCTTACGCGGACCGTGGGCCATAGCGATCATCTCGGGGTCGAGCGGCAACAGATGCTCGACGCGAAGCTCCTGATCCACGCGGTTCTTTGCGTGGTGGTAGACAAGCTCGACACGGTCAAGCTCACCGGCACGATACGCATCGCAGATATGAGAGGAGATCATGCGGGCCTGATTGAAATCGGGCTCAGAGGAGTTGCCCTCAAAGTGCATGATGACGTTTGCGCGGTCGCGAAAATACGTGGCCGGCTTGCGCCCGCACGCGATGATCTCGCACTCGATGCCGTCGTTCGCCCAAGAAGCGGCGAGCTTTTCGGCCGTACGCTCCACTGTCGTATTGAAACCGCCGGCAAGGCCGCGGTCCGAGGCAATGACGACAATCAGGCCATGCTTGACGCTCTCATGCTTCTGCAGCATGGGATCGGTGCCCGAACAGGAGGCGTCGCCGGCGACCGTCAACATGACGTCGGTCAGCGCCTCCTTATAGGGCTCGGCCTGCTTGGAGCGATCGAGGGCACGACGGATCTTGGCCGTAGAGACCATCTCCATCGTGCGCGTGATCTGCTTGGTCGTGGTAACCGAGGAGATTCGCTTCTTAATGTCGCGAAGGTTGGCCATAGGGCTTAGTTCTCCTCTGATCCAGAAACATCCGAATGGTGCTTGGCCATGAACTGCTGCTTAAAGTCGCCGATGACGCGCAAGAGCTCAGCCTTGGTGTCATCATCGATCTTCTTGGCGCGAACCTTGTCGAGCAGTAAGCCAAAGCCATTGTCCATGTACTCGATGAGCTCGGCACGGAAAGGCAGCACGTCGGCGATCTCCAGGTCGTCCAGGAAGCCCTCGTTGCCAGCGAACAGCGCAACGATCTGCTCGCCAACCTCAAATGGTTTATAACGCGGCTGCTTCAGGAGCTCGGTCATGCGGGCACCATGGGTCAGCTGCTTCTGAGTAGCCTCGTCAAGGTCGGAGCCGAACTGCGTAAAGCCGGCGAGCTCCTGATACGAAGCGAGGTCCAGACGGAGGTTGCCGGCGACCTGCTTCATGGCCTTGGTCTGCGCGTCGCCACCAACGCGGGACACGGAAATGCCCACGTCGACTGCCGGGCGCTGACCCTGGAAGAAGAGCTCGGACTGCAGGTAGATCTGACCATCGGTAATGGAAATGACGTTGGTCGGAATGTAGGCCGAGACATCGCCGTCCTGGGTCTCGATGATCGGCAGGGCCGTCATGGAGCCGTAACCGTTCTTCTTGGACATCTTGACGGCACGCTCGAGCAGACGAGAGTGCAGGTAGAAGATGTCGCCAGGATAGGCCTCGCGTCCGGGCGGACGATGCAGCGTCAGCGACATCTGACGGTAGGCCACAGCCTGCTTGGACAGGTCGTCGTAGATGACGAGCACGTGACCGCCGGGGTTGGTCTCGTTGGCGGGCTTACCATCCTCGCCGTTGTACATAAAGAATTCGCCGATAGCGGCACCGGCCATAGGCGCGATGTACTGCATAGGGGCGGAATCGGCAGCGGTGGCCGAAACGATGATGGTGTAGTCGAGCGCACCGTGCTGAGCGAGGGTCTCGCGGATGTTGGCAACCGTGGAGGCCTTCTGGCCGATGGCGACATAGATGCAGACCATGCCCTTGCCGCTCTGATTGAGGATAGCGTCGATGGCAATGGCGGTCTTACCGGTCTTTCGGTCGCCGATGATGAGCTCACGCTGACCACGGCCGATAGGCACCATGGAGTCGATAGCCAACAGGCCGGTCTGAACCGGCTCGCACACCGGGGTACGGTCGATGACACCGGGGGCCTTGAACTCGATGGGACGACGGTGCGTGGCGACGATGTCACCCAGGCCGTCGATAGGCTGGCCGAGCGGATTGACGACGCGGCCAAGCATAGCACGGCTCACAGGGATATCCATAATGCGGCCAGTGGTGCGGCACTCGTCGCCTTCCTTGATGGAGTCGACGGCACCAAACAGAACGGCGCCGACCTCGTCACGGTCAAGGTTTTGGGCAAGGCCGAAGACGGTCTCACCGGTATCGGAGCTCTTGAACTCCAGAAGCTCGCCTGCCATGGCGCTCTTGAGGCCGGAGACGCGCGCGATGCCGTCGCCTACCTCGTCGACCGTTGAAACCTCATGCGTATCGACCGTCGCGGAGAGGCTCGTGAGCTGCTCCTGCAGTTTCTTGGCGATATCCTGGGCATTGAGGGTTTCGGACATTAGGCTTCACCTCCGTACGAATTAGCAGAGTTTGCGAGGGTCTCCTGCGCGATGCGCAGCTGCGTCTTGACGGAAATGTCACGACGCTCGCCGCGGGCCTCGAGCACCAGGCCGCCCACGATAGACGGGTCGACCTGCTCGATAAGGAATACCTTGCGGCCGAAGTCCTGCTCGCATTTCTTAGTGATGGTTTGACGCAGCTCGTCGTCGAGCGGGATCGCCGTGGTGACGGTCACGCCCACTACATCCTCGTCTTCCTCGGCAACATACTTAAAGGCAGCTGCCACCTTGGGAAGAAGGTCGAGCTGGTCGCGCTTGGACATGGTGTCGAGCACGGCGATGATCTCGGGGCTGGCAGAAGCCAAGCGCTCGATCATCTCGAGGTCCTCGAACACATGGTTCTCGGCCTTGGCGGCTTCCAGAAGGGAGCGCGCATAGGTCTCGAGCACCTTGTCCTGATAGCGGCTAGTCGGCATTCAGGCTACCTGCTTCCTGGATGTAGCGCTCGATGAGCTTCTTCTGCTCGGCCTCGTCCTCGAGTGCCTCGCCCACGATCTTGGTGGCGACGGCAACGGACAGGTCGGCGATGGAGCTCGCGGCACCGGCGTAAATGGACTTGCGCTCGTCCTCGACAGTCGTATGGGCCTTGGCGATGATCTCCTCTGCCTCCTTGTGAGCAGCCTCGATGATACGGGCGCGCTCGGACTCGGCGTCCTTACGGGCCTCGAGAACGATGTCGGCAGCCTGACGACGGGCGTCGGTGACGATCGAGTCGGACTCAGCACGCTTGGCGATAGCCTCCTGCTTGGTCTTCTCGGCCTCGTCGAGGCTCTCCTCGATCTTCTTGCCGCGCTCCTCCATGGTTTTCATGATGCCCGGCAGGGCGACCTTGGCCAGCACGATCCAGATAATCAGGAAGGCGATAAGCGCCGGGATGAACTCCGCCATCTTAGGGATGAGGATGTCCGCACCGGCAGCGCCGTCCTCGGCGAACGCGGAAACCGGCATGAGCAGCGCGGCCGCGGACGCGGAGAGTGCGATCGCGCTCTTCTGGGATGAAAGATTCATACTTGACGCTCCGTGCTATTTAACGATCAGCGCGACAACGAAGCCGATCAGAGCCAGAGCCTCGCCGAAGGCGGAGCCCATGATGAAGACGGTGAACACGCGGCCCTGGACCTCAGGCTGACGGGCCATAGCACCCGTAGCACCCAGAGCAGACAGGCCGATAGCAAGACCAGCGCCGATAACACCGAGACCGTAACCGATAACTCCCACGATTCCTCCTTTGTCGTGCGTGTCTTATTTCACGCAGGATAACCTTTTTATAACTGCCGGGCTCCATGGGTACGGGCACCGGCGGTTTAACGAATTGCCTTACCTTTAAGACGCGAACGGAAGACTACTCCTCCTCCGCGACCTCCTCTGCCTCAGAGACATACACGGCGGTAAGGACCGTGAAGACGTAAGCCTGGATGGCGCCGACCACAAGCTCGATCGCATAGATCAGGATGAGGATAGCAAGCCAGGCCAGCGAAGGCAGGGCACCGACGGCGTGGGCCGCGGAAACCTGCTGAAGCAGCGGCTGCATGAACATGCTCGCCATGATGGCGAACGAGCCCATGACCACGTGTCCTGCGAACATGTTGCAGAACAGACGGACGGCGAGTGTGATGAGGCGCAGGAAGGTCGAGAAAAGCTCGACGACCCACACAAGCACGTTCATCGGGAAGCTCACGCCCTGCGGGGCGAGGCTCTTGATGTAGCCGATCACGCCGTGAGCCTTGCATCCGTAGTAGATGAAGTACACGAAGGCGAAGATGGCGAGCGCGGCGGTGGAGCCGATTGCGCCGGTGCCGGGCTTCATTCCCGGGATCAGGCCGATCATGTTATTGATCAGGATGAACAGGAAAAGCGAGCACAGGAACGGGAAGTGCTTCTTCCAGTTCTCACCCACGACGCCCTTGCCGATATCGTTCTCGACGTACTCGATGATGTACTCGAAACCGTTGACGAAGAAGCCCTTGGGAACCAGGGTCTGCTTCTTCTTGAACACGGCTAGGACGATCAGGAGCACGATCGTGGAGACGATCAGCCAAAACGAGTACTGCGTGATGCCGCAGCTCAGATCGCCCACGACGGGGGTGGAGCTGAACTCGCTAACCAGATGATTAATCTCATCAGGCAGCTTTTCAAAAATTTCCACGACTTACCTTTCGACCTCATGAGGATCTCGCAGCGCCTTGGCGACGCGAACCGTGCAGGCGGCCATAAAGGCCACGAAGCCGATCGCCTCGCCCAGGAGGAACATGCGAAATGCCTCTCCGAACAACACAAACACAACCAAGGTAAAGACGAGCAGGGCGATTGCCGAGACCGCCAGACTCACCATGCCCTTGAGCATGTCCGCATTCTGCTTATCGTCAAGAACCGGCTTGAGCGTAAAAACAAAGGGAAGAAAGGCGACCGCGCCCGCGATGACGCCTGCAACGATAGCGAGCAGATCGGCTATCTGAAACACTGGCGTCCTCACTTTCCTTCTTTAACGCTTCCCAGAACAGTTCCCGCCAAACATTGGTGACTATTTTACGAGCCAATCGCTAAAGTACAACCGAAAAAGCATCGGTTAATACTCACCTGTTCGTTTTCTTAAGACCTTCTTTATGTCGCAGGTAGGTAATACGTTTTTCTCGAACCCCTCTGGGCTAAACGTCCGTTAACAGGAGCGCGCGTGGACGTCTTTTGCTCGCCCGCGCGCACCATTTCTTCGTATTTGTGACCGTAGCCGACAAGGCCCGACGACTAGAGCGTGCCGTAGATGCGGTCGCCGGCGTCGCCCAGGCCGGGAACGATGTAGGCTGCCTCGTTGAGATGATCGTCGATGGCGCACGTATAAATATGTACGCCGGAGTCCTTTTCGGTCAGCGACTTGAGACCCTCGGGCGCGGCGACGATGCACAGCATGCGGATGTCCTTGACACCGCGCTCGCGCAGGTAGCTGATGGCCATCTCGGCCGAACCGCCCGTGGCGAGCATGGGGTCGACGACCAGGCAGATGCGCTGGTCGATATCCTTGGGCATCTTGCAGTAATACTCGTGCGGCTCGTGGGTAACCTCGTCGCGCTCCATGCCGATGTGGCCCACGCGAGCGGAGGGCACCAGGTCGAGGATGCCGTCGACCATGCCAAGGCCCGCACGCAGGATGGGCACGATGGCGAGTTTCTTGCCGGCGAGTTGTTTGAACGTGGCGGTAGTGATGGGGGTCTCGACCTCGACGTCTTCCATAGGCAGGTCGCGCATGGCCTCGTAGCCGTCAAAAAGCGCGAGTTCGCGCACGAGCTGGCGGAACTGGTTGGTGCCGGTGTTTTTGTCGCGCAGGATCGACAGCTTGTGCTGGACGAGCGGGTGATCGACAAGCGTCACACGGGACGCGTCGTAGGTGACGGTCATGGGTTGATTGCCCCTTTCGTTGCGGCCGCAAAACGGCCTTGCTGACAAGGCGCGCAGCAATGTTGCCGCCGAACGCCAAGCATTAGTTTAGCGGTTTATTGTATCGAGCAGCCCATCGCAGCCCTACTGTGCGGTACTGAGCGAGCGCTTGACTGCATCACGCCAGCCCGCAAGGTTTTGCTCGCGGCGCTCGGCAGACATGTGGGGAAGGAAGGTCCTAACGATCTGGGCATTTTGCTCCAGCTCTTCTAGGTCTTCCCAATAGCCGACGGCAAGACCCGCCAAGTACGCGGCACCGATTGCCGTGGTCTCCACCGTCTCGCATTGCAGCACGGGGATATCCAGCAGGTCGGCCTGGAATTGCATGATGAACTCGTTGCGCGAGGCACCGCCATCGACAGACAGGCGCTCGATCGAAAGCCCCACGTCCTGCTCCATGGCGCGCAGCACGTCGTAGCTCTGATATGCCATGGATTCGCAGGCGGCACGTACGATGGTCGCACGGCTCGAGGCGCCGGTCAGACCGCACACGATACCGCGAGCATGCGGGTCCCACCAGGGAGCACCCAAACCCGCAAAGGCGGGAACGAAGTAGCAGCCCTCGTTGTCGTTAATCGAAGCGGCGAGTTGTGCCGACTCGCTCGCGCTCGAGATGATGCCCATGTTGTTGCGAAGCCAGTTCATGGTGGAGCCGGCAGCGAAGATGGAGCCCTCGAGTGCATAGCTGATCTTCCCGTTCGCAGCGATACCGATGGTGGAGACCAGGCCGTTCTTGGATTCGACGATCTCGTCGCCGGTGTTCATGAGCATAAAGCAACCCGTGCCATAGGTGTTTTTGGTCTGGCCGGGACGGAAACAGCAGTGACCGAACAGCGACGCCTGCTGGTCGCCCGCCACGCCCATGATGGGCGGCGTGTTGGTCATGATGTCGCTCGCGACGCGGCCGTAGTCGCCCGAGCTCCAGCGAACCTCGGGCATCATGGAACGTGGAACGTCAAAGAGCGCCAGCAGGTCGTCGTCCCAATCGAGCGTATGGATATTAAAGAGCGCCGTGCGGCTGGCATTGGTGTAGTCGGTGGCAAAGACCTGGCCGCCGGTGAGGTTGTAGATGAGCCAGGTGTCGATGGTGCCAAACATGAGGTCGCCCGCCGCCGCGCTCTCGCGTGCGCCGTCGACGTTGTCGAGAATCCACTGCACCTTGGAGGCCGAGAAATACGGGTCGAGCGTGAGTCCCGTGCGGGAGCGCACCAACTCCTCGCAACCCTGTTCAACCAACGCGTCGATTGCCGGCGCGGTACGGCGGCACTGCCATACGATGGCGTTATAGATCGGCTGACCGCTCACGCGGTCCCAGACCACCGTGGTCTCGCGCTGGTTGGAGATGCCGATGGCGGCAATGCGGTCGGAGTGGATACCGCTCTTAAACTGGACTTCCATCATGACGGCGATTTGACTGGCGAGGACCGCCATGGGGTCTTGCTCTACCCAACCGGGACGCGGAAAACTGGTTTTGACGCTGCGACGCGCCTGCGCGACGATGCATCCGTACTCGTCGACGATGGTCGCAAGTACCGAGGTGGTGCCGCAGTCGAGCGCCATGATGTAGGAACCGCCAAAGTTAAACGAGGCATCTTCCATGCCCAGGCTGCCCAGATTCAACGACATCGCTTACACCTTTCTATTGCATCGGGTCGGACAGGACCCGTTCGATCTCTGATGCGGGAAGTGCGCCTTGGCGCAGGATCTGGAGCCCGCCGTGCTGGAACGACACGATGGTCGAGACGTCGCGACACGGGGTCTCACCGGCGTCGACGGCAACATCGACCCCCTCCAGGATGCGACCCTCGACGGCGGCAAAGCTTGCCGGCGAGGGCGCGCCGTGCGTATTGGCGCTCGTGCAGGCAAGGGGACTGCCGCAGGCGCGGATGAGCGCCTGGACCACGGGAGAGGCCGAAGCGCGCAGGGCCACGGTGTCGTCGGCAGCGCGCATAAAGGTCGGCACGCAGGGGGCTGCCTTAATCACGATAGTCAGGGCTCCCGGCCAGCATCGTCGCGCGAGTACGCGGGCATCTTCCGGGATATCCACGCCATAGCGGTCGAGCGCTTCGACGCCATCGACCAGCCAAGCGACGGTTTGCGTGAGTTCACGTTGCTTGAGAGTGAAGATGCGGCGGTAGCCGGTACCGAGCGCAGGGACCGCGGCGCCATTGACGGTGGCTTGCGGGTCGCATGACCACGACGGGAACTCGCTTGTATCTTGGGGGACGGCATCGGAGAAGGCTTTAACTGCCACGGCGACACCGTAGACGGTCTCGGTCGGGATCAAAGCCAGGCCGCCGCGGCCGAGCACCTCGGCCGTGCGCTCGACGGCAAGCCGATGCGGCTCGCGCGTTCCCTCGTATACCCGATAGACCGTCTGCATGTGTATGCCAGCCCCTTACGCTCTGGTGCAAGTTTGTTTACTGTGGGGCATTCTCGCACGAAACGTTCAACCTATTTGCCCAGAGCGCATGTTGGTTTGGTGAGCGGCTCTAGTAGTCGGTGAAAGTGAGGGGGTTATTGGACTGCGACGAACTTCTTTGGCCTGCCGGCGTGGCGTTCTTGGGCGGCGTAGCGCTCGATGCTGTCTATCGTTATCATCCGACGGCCGTCGACGAGTTCAACATCGAGCTTTCCGGCTTTGACCAGCGCGGTAATCCGCGGAGCGGAGACTTTGAGGTCCAGCGCTGCGTCTTTAAATGTTCGGCACGCCGCTTCCCGAGCGTCCTCGTGGTCGATTTCGACTGAAAGGGCCACGACCTCGGCCGAGCGTTCGTACCCTGCCGGAGTCAAACCGTTGTTGAGGTCGTCGGCCAAAAACGCCATCAGTGCCTCGGTGGCATGGGCAATCGCTTCTTCGCGCGTATCGCCATCGGCAAAGGCGCCGGGAATCTGCGGGAAGCTGGCGCAGTAACCGTCGTCTTCTTTTATGAGAACGCAGTCATAGGTAAATCGCTGCCTCATTTTGCCTCCAACTACCATCCAGCTTGGCGACGAATACTTGCCCACGTGCCCTTCTTTGGTCGATCGCCACCAGAGCCGTTCACGGTGACAACACGGTCACCAGAAACATACTTAGCATCACTACCGACTTGCGCGACCTTCACGAATCCATCGTGCTTGAGTAGGGCAATGATTTCCCGAAAGGTAGGAGGTTGCATGGGCCGACCTCTGTCAGCCGTCCTAATTATAAACTACTTTATAATTTTTGCTAACCAGTTAATAAATATTACTGGCGCTGTTTGGGCTCGGTGACGATGGCCCGAACGATGCGGGGGCGATCGGTGAGATCGCGGACGACGCGCACATCCGAAAGGCCCGCCTGGCGGCAGAGTTCGGCGGCGGCGTCGAGGGCACCCTCGTAGAGCTCGCAGGCAAAGAGTCCGCCGGCACGCAGCATATAGGGTGCCGCATTGAGCAGGCGGCGGAAAATGTCCAGGCCATCGGCACCGCCCTCGAGCGCTAAATCGGGCTCGAAGTCCTTGACCTCGTGCGGCAGCGAGCGCATAACGTCGGTCGGGATGTAAGGCGGGTTGGAGACGAGCACGTCGAAGGTGCCCCACTCGTCGTGGGGAATGGAGCTCACCAGGTTGGTGAGGCTGAAGGCAACCTCATCTGCCGTGAGGCCGAGCGCGTCGCGGTTTTTGGTGGCCAGATCAATGGCACGCGGCTCGATATCGGTAGCGGTGCAGGTAACGTGGCCGCGGCGCTCCCAAGCAAGGGAGAGCGAGATGCAGCCCGTGCCGCAGCCGACCTCGAGAACGCGAGCAGTGCGGGGCTCGGCTGGGGCAGGCGCAGCGGCATCCAGAGCTGAAGCCGTCTCCTGGTCGGCACCCTCGATGGCGATGCCGTATTCGTCGAGCTCGGGCTCAGCAGCTTCCGCAGTCTCGGCTTCCGCTGCCTGCGCGGCGGCTTCCTCGGCCTCGCGGTCGGCCAGTTCCTCGGCATAGGCACGGCTACCCAGCACGTCGCTGCCTAGCGCCGCCTCATCGGCAGCCGTCAGGTTAGCGGCACGGCGCTCGGCGGTCGCGCGTTCGTCTGCCAGCGCGGCCTCGGCTTTGCGGGCCTGCTCGACCTCATCGTTCCAAGGCAGCTCAACACGCTGACGGGCAGCAGCCTCGGGGCTCAGCACCTCGGCATCCAGATAATTGAGAACTTCCTCGACGAGCATCTCGGTCTCGGGGCGCGGAATGAGCACACCGGGGGCGCACGCGACGTCGATCATGCGAAACTGCGTGCTGCCCGTGATGTATTGCAGCGGCTCGCCCTTAGCGCGGCGGACAACGGCCGCGTGCATGGTCTCGAGCTGGGCCGCGTTAAGCGTCTCGTCCATGCGCATATATAAGTCGATGCGTGCCAAACCCGTGGCAGCGCACAGCAGCCACTCAGCAGAAAGACGGGGGTGCTCCTCGCCACGCTCGGCTAGGTACTCCTTGGTCCACTCAAGACAACGCTTGATGGTCCAGATCTCGTTTGCCATGGGGCCCTCCCCTCTTAAGCGCCGGGCGGCGCGCGAATGTCGGAGCAGATTGTAAGCGAGGCAAGCGTTTGGCAAGGGACGATTGAAGGCGATTATCGAGAATCAGCCCAGATTTTTACTTGGAACCTGCCCGAAGTGTTCATTCGTCGACGTCTAAATCTGCATCCGTCAAGTTTTTGGCAAGGTTGCCCCAAAACTGACCAATATCTAACCAAGAACTTGCCAAATCACTTGACGCGCGACGCATCAAAAAATGCACTGCAGCTTCTTGGACGATTTTTTGAGCAATATTTTCAATAACAGATGAACGCCGCAATTTCTTTGAGCAGGTAGCTGGCTTAATGGCCATCAAAGCCGATTGAATAACATCTCAAAGCACTGTGCCCAACCCAGTCATTGGGGACGTTCTTAAACGACTAGCTATCGGGGACAGTCTTCGCAGCCAACCGCGAAGGATCGTCCCCATCTGCCGGCCTTTAGGGACAGTCCCCAACTGCCGGCACAAAAGGAGCGTCCCCAACTGCCAGGTGCCGCAAGAATGTCCCTTTTGACTAGTCATTTAAGAACGTCCCCAATGACTACCCTGGAAACCCCGCAGGTTGAGCATACCGCATCCGGAGCAAGGCAACGCTGCAGGTAGAGGACGGACAGCGAGCGACGTCCAGGGCGAACAAGTTGGCATGAAAAAGGCAAGGCATAGACCTTCTGGTCATGCCTTGCCTTTTGAATGACAAATTGTCGCCCTGGGCGGCGCGCAGCGTCGGCTGGTCCGCCGTTCGGTAGAACGGCGGAACCTACACAGCTTGTGCCAGCTTCTCGGCTCGCTCGGCGGCGGCGAGCGCCTCGATGACGGTGCCGAGCTGATCGCCCAGAAGGACGCCGTTGTAGGTGGAGTTGAAACCGATGCGGTGATCGGTCACGCGGTCCTGGGGCTGGTTGTAGGTACGGATCTTCTCGGAACGGTTGCCGTGGCCGATCTGGCTCTGGCGCTCGGCACCGAGCTCTGCCTGCTGCTTCTCGAGCTCCATCTCGTACAGACGGGCACGCAGCATCTGCATGCAGACCTCGCGGTTCTGGATCTGGGAACGCTGCTCCTGCGACTGCACCACGGTGTTGGTGGGCAGGTGGGTGATGCGCACGGCGGAGTAAGTAGTGTTAACGCACTGACCGCCAGGGCCGGAGGCGCAGTAGGTGTCGATGCGCAGGTCGGACTGGTTGATCTGAACGTCGATCTCCTCGGCCTCGGGAAGCACGGCGACGGTCGCCGTGGAGGTCTGGATACGGCCCTGGGACTCGGTCTTGGGAACGCGCTGGACGCGGTGCACGCCGGACTCGAACTTCATGACGGAGTAGACGCGGTCGCCCTCGACCTTGAACTCAATGGACTTAAAGCCGCCGGCCTCGCTGGGACTAGAGTCGAGCACGGTGGTCTTCCAGCCGCGCGACTCGCAGAAGCGCTGGTACATCTTGTACAGGTCGCCGGCGAAGATGGCGGCCTCGTCGCCACCGGCGGCGGAGCGGATCTCGACGATAGTGTTCTTGTCGTCGTTGGGGTCACTCGGGATGAGCATGTACTTGATGTCTTCCTCGAGCTGGGGAAGCTTCTCCTCGTTCTCGGAGATGTCCATCTGGAGCATCTCCTTCTCGTCCGCGTCGGTCGTGTCGCGGAGCATTTCCTTGGCAGCCTCGATGTCATCGAGCGCACCGATGTACTCGCGCGAGGCGGCGATGAGGTCGGACTGGTGCGCATACTCCTTGTTGAGACGCGTGAACTCCTTAATATCGGAGGCGACGGCCGGGTCGGAGAGTTTCTTCTCGAGCTCCTCGTAGGCCTTGATAATCTTTTCGAGCTTGTCGCGCATGGCGGGACTCCTTTATATGCGTGAAGGTGAAAATCGGCAGAATTGATGGGGCGCGGGGCGCCGCTGCGGGGGTAAGCCCGGCTAGAACATGTCGATCTTCAGATACATGCGCATCCCTTCGCGTATGGGGTACATAGTTGCGGTCTAACCCATACATGATAGCGTGCGCAGGCAAACCTGCATATAACCCGCACGGAATGAGCGGACGAAGCCGTTGGACGTTCCTTAACGACTAGTCGTTTAAGAACGTCCAACGGCTACTATCGAAACGCGACAAAGGGACCGTCGCTTTACCGTGCCTAGAGCAGGGTAACGCTAAAGGTGCGCTTGTCCGTCTCGCCGGGGGCCAGGGTGATGGTGTTGACCTTGTGCTCAAAGACGTCGTCCTCGGTGTCCATGGTGGTGTGACCGGTCCAAGGCTCAAGCGCCACAAACGGGGCGTCGTTGGCGGCAGACCACACGCCGATGTACTTAAAGCCCTCAAAGTCGATCTTGACGCCGTGACCCGACTTGCAACCGCGCAGCGTGAGCGTGGAGCCCGGGGTATCGGTGAACATGATTGCGTCGTTATCGAAGCTGCGGTGCGTGATGGGCAGCACGTCCGAGTTATCGGGGGCCTTGTAGCTGCCCTCGAACGTCATAAGGCCATCGGGCGTGATGACGGGGGCCTCGTTAGTCCAGGCCTCGGTAAACGCCAGCTCGTAATCCTCGAACGCCTCGTCCTCGGCACCGGGGGCGGGCACGTTAAATGCGGGGTGGCCGCCCACCGAGAACGGCAGGTCCATGTCGCCGGTGTTGGTGACGGCAAAGGTCTGCGTGAGGGTGGCGTCGCCGGTCAGGGCATAGGTCATGTTGAGCTTAAAGTGGAACGGGAACGCCTTGAGCGACTCGGGCGTGTCGGTAATCTCGTAGGTGACAGACGAGCCATCCTCAGAGACCTCGACCAGCTTGTGCTCGACAATGCGCGCGAGTCCGTGGCGCGGCATCTCGCAGGTGCCGGCCGCAGACGTTGCCGTGTTGTTGCGCAGCGAGCCCACAATGGGGAACAGGATGGGCGCATGCTTGCCCCAAAAGGCGGGGTCGCCCTGCCACAGATACTCGTTGCCGTCGAGAGCAAGGCTCGTGAGCTGGGCTCCCATGGAATCGATGGCCGCGGTGAGGCCGCCGCGCTTGATGGTAGTGACGGTGGACATGCTACTTCCTCCAAAAATAAACAATAGTGTCGAGGGCTATTGTCCCACTCTTGGCGGCGGGACGGGACGGCAGGCGATTATTGAGTAGCCATAGCGGAATGAGCGGCAAACGCCTACTGGGTATCCACGTAAAGGTCGAACCCGCCCTGCGGCGTGGTGTCGACCGTATCGGGCGCCTGCGAGTTAAAGCTCACGGGAACCATGCGCTTTGAGGCGCGGAAACGCGTACCGTCGGTGGCGACGGGCGGCTCATCGACCGTGAGCTCGTAGTCACCAGGCTTGAGCTCGATACCGTCACCTTCGGAATTGACGTATTGGTACTCGTCGACCGCTTGCCCCTTGAGCGTGCGACCCACAATATGGACGAGCATCTGGCTGTCGCCGCGCGCAGTGTCCCACGTCGCGCCGTCCTTGACCTCGACCGACACATGTACCGAGCGCGTGCGGCCGAGCGATTGCTCGACAGACATCTCGACCTTGGCGGCGTCTCTTCGCTGTTGTTCAACATGGCTCCAAACGCTACCAATTACCGAGCATGCGATAACGCCGGCCATAAAGGCGATAAGGATGGGGCCGAGCGGCGAGCGACGTCCCGCATCTTCCTCGTGAGACAGATTGGGGCGACGTGTGGGCGCGAGCGCCTGGGCACCCTGCGAGGGCACGTCGAGAATGCTGAAGGATGCCGTGCTGTCGGGGTCGATGGTGTGGCGCGGCTGCGGGGTCTTTGCCGGCGAGATCGACATGTCGGCTGGCTCGCCGAGCGTGGCCGTAGCATCGGCTTTGGCCTCGTCTGCCTCGGCCTGGGCCCAAGCTTGTTCGAAGGTCAGGGGATCGACAGGGCCGAGGGCGGCGTCCGAGTCGGCGGCGACGTCGTTGCCAGTCTCGTCCTCGTCGATCGACACGTCACGCGGCGCAGGCTCGTCCCACCCCTCGTCCGGAGCCTCACCCTCGCTGTACCACCATTCAAAGTTATCGATATCCATACGGGGCGCCCCTTAGGCCTCGCAAATAAACACTTGCTAGTTTTATACCCCCAGACGGCACGGCGGCTCGCCGGCACAGATAGGAAAACCATCACAACATTCGACGCTTTTCCTCGTTTTCGAGCTTTTCATCGAATGTTGTGACGGTTTGGGCGGCAGCCACGCCGCGAATGTGACAAAGGGACTGTCCCTTTGTCACATTCTGTTAGAGTTGCAGGGATTGAATCCCGCTTATTCATGCGACATTGGAGTGACAACCTTGATCGCCGCAACCACGCCTAAAAGCAAGTCAACCGCCGCCGCGCTCTCCCCTGCGCGCACCAAGCTCTGTCTGGCGTTACTCGTGTTGTTAGGCTTTTCGCTCGGCTGTTCCGAGTTCGTGGTCATCGGCATCGAAAGCGACTTGGCAACGGAACTCGGCGTATCGCTTGCCACCGCAGGCCAACTTATTAGCGTGTTCGCGCTCGTCTACGCTATCGCCACACCGGTGCTCGCGCTCAGCACGGGACGCTTCCGGCGCTACCAGCTGCTCGTGTGCTACAGCATCGTCTTTGTGCTCGGCAACCTGGTCATGGCGTTGGCGCCCAACTTCCAGGTGCTGTTTATCTCGCGCATTGTCCTGGGCTCCGTCTCGGGCGCGCTGCTCGCCGTGGGCGTAACGTACATCCCCGAGCTGCTGTCTCCGCAGCAAACTTCACTTGCCATCTCGGTGGTATATGGTGCGTTTTCCGTGGCAATGGTCTTTGTCACTTCGATCGGCAAGTTTGTGGCCGACACGCTCGATTGGCACGTGGCCATGTACGGCACGCTGACCTTTGCCGTTTTGATCTGCGGAGCGCTTGTGGCGTTTATGCCGCGCTCCGGTCAGACCGATGAGCCCGCCACCTTCCGCGAGCAGGCGGGGCTGCTACGCGAGCCGAGCATCATCACCGGCATGCTCATCTTTTTGTTTGGCGTGGGGTCGGTCTACGTTTTCTACGGCTATGTGACGCCTTATCTTGAGCAGGTGCTGGGCATGGGCACGGTCGAAGCCAGTACCACGCTTATGGCCTACGGCGTGTTCTGCCTGATCTCGAACATCCTGGGCGGATGGATCGACGCGCGTTTTGGCATGAAGGCACTGCTGGTTACGTTCGCGCTGCAGGCGGCGGCATTGTTTGGGCTGTTTGCCGCGGGCGCTGCCATGCCGCTCGCACTTGTCTTTGTCTTTAGTCTGGCAATGCTCATGTACCTGTTCTCGGTGTCGTGCATCACACACTTTATGGACGTGGCACGCAGCCGCCATCCCAAGTCGATGGTACTTGCAAGTTCGGTTGAGCCCATGGCGTTTAACGTCGGCATCTCGTTTGGCACCGCGGTAGGCGGCGCCGTTGTGAGCAGCGCTGGCATTGCGTACGTGGGTGCCGTGGGCGCCGCGTTCTCGCTTGTGGCCTGGGCGCTTACGCTGGTGACGATTAAGTTGGCTCGCTGGGAGCGTCGTCGCGGGTAGCGCAATTGCAGCCAAAAGCCGCAGCACCGCCCACCATCTTTTGACCGCCTGGCGTTCGCTCCCGCAGCCATGCAACACGTCGCCCAAGTCAGCATCTTTCCCGGCGCTATTTAACCACGCAAAACGCATCCTGTTAAGATTACCGCTATCGTTTTTCGCAATCTGAAAATCGGTAGAATCGCAGGTAAAGCTTTCGTAGTCTGAAGTGGTCAATCCACACGAAAGGGGTTTACCACATGGACAAGAAAGCAGTTGTAATCGCCGGGGCCGGCAGCACCCACACTCCCGGCATCATCCAGAGCCTATTGCAGAAGAAAAACGAATTGCCGCTGCGCAAACTCGCCCTGTACGACATCGACGAGAAGCGCATGCATCTCGTCTACGACATCATGAAGCAGTTCATCGAGCAGGAAGCTCCTGACATTGAAGTTGTCGTGACGACCGATCCCGAAAAGGCATTCACCGATGTCGACTTCGTCTTCGCACAAATCCGCCAGGGTGGCCTTCAGATGCGTCGCCAGGACGAGCGCATCCCTCTCAAGTACGGTTGTGTAGGACAGGAAACCTGCGGCGCCGGCGGTTCGATCTCCTATGGCATCAGGTCCATCCCCGGCGTCTTCGACCTCGTACGCTACGCCAAGAAATACAGTCCAGACGCCTGGATCCTCAACTATTCCAACCCCGCCGCAGTTGTCGCCGAGGCCACACGTCGCGAGTTTAACAACGACCATATCCTTAACATCTGCGATATGCCCACGGCTATCTTGCTCTCGTACTCTAAGATGCTCGGACTTCCCAGCTGGCGCGATATCGACCCCATGTATTTTGGACTCAATCACTTTGGCTGGTTTACCAAAATCTACGACAAGCAGGGACGCGATCGTCTGCCGGAGCTTCGTCAGATGATTCTCGAGCACGGCATGGCCGTGAGCGACAAGCATCACAAGGACAAGGACTGGATGCACACCTGGGGTCAATACGTCAAGATTGTGAAGGACTATCCCGAGTATCTGCCCAACAGCTACCTGCAGTACTACCTGTACTCCAAAGACATGGCAGATGACATGGACCCCAACTGGACGCGCGCCGACAACGTCATCAACGGACGCGAGAAGGAGATGTTTGCCGAGCACGACAAGTACCTGGCAGATCCCGCCAATTACAAGAGCCCTGTACAGAGCTTCACGGTCTTTGGCGACTTTATCGTCGACGCAGCCGCCTCTATCGCCTACAACAAGTGCGAACGTTATCTCGTAATCGTCGAGAATAACGGTGCCATCCCCAATCTGCCCGACGACGCCATGGTCGAGGTCCCCGCCTACCTGCGCTCTTGGGGCCCCGAACCCATCAGCCAGCCTGCTATCCCCACCTTCTACAAGGGGCTTATCGAAGAGCAGAATGCCAGTGAAAAGCTCGCCGTCGACGCATATTACGAGCATTCCTACCAGAAGGCGCTCGAAGCCATTGCAATCAACAAGACCGTCCCTTCGACTACCGTCGCGCGCCAAATCCTCGACGACCTGATCGAAGCGAACGGCGATTATTGGCCGACCCTGTCCTAACTCCCCGCGCATCGAAGGAACATCATGAAAGAAAGCAAGCTCTACAGCGAGTTCCAGAGACTCGGCAAGGTACTCATGGCGCCGGTCCTCCTCCTGCCCGTTTCCGGCATTTTGGTCGGTCTGGGCTCCGCCCTTTCCAATGCTAACCTCATCTCGCTCTGCCCGTTTTTGGGCACCGAGCCGATGGTGATCTTTAGCACACTCATCAAAGCAGCCGGCAACGTTATCAATGGTAACATCTCGGTTCTCTTTGCGATCTGCATCGCCTACGGTTACGCCAAGGCCGAGAAGGCGACCGCCGCACTCTCAGGCTTCATCGGCTACATGACCATGAACACGATCATGGGTCAGCTGCTTATCCTGCTGGGCACCATCGATCCCGCCAACCTGCAGACCGGTCAGAACGCCATCCTGGGCGTAACCACACTCGACACCGGCGTATTCGGCGGCATCATCATCGGCTTGGTAGTCGCGTGGATCCACAACCGATTCTATAAGGTGCAGCTTCCGCCGGTGCTCGGCATCTTCAACGGCACACGCTGCGTCCCCGCCCTCACCGTCGTTTTCGCGAGCCTAGTGGGCGTTGCGCTCGCCTTCGTGTTTCCGTTTGTGCAAACCGGCCTAAAGGCCGCCTCGACACTCATCGATTCCACCGGGGTGTTTGGCGCGTTCATCTATGGCTTCTCCGAGCGCATGCTTCTGCCCTTCGGCCTGCATCATTTCATCTACCTGCCGTTTTTCTTCACTTCTCTGGGTGGTAGCATCCAGGTTGACGGCCAGACCGTCGAAGGTGCTGTCAACATCTACAACGCCATGCTCAACACGCCCGGCATGATGTACGACATCGACATCTCAAAATACGTCATGAACGGCAAGGTGCTGTTCGCCATGTGCGGCCTGCCCGCGGCGGCACTCGCCATCTACCACTGTGCCCGTCCCGAGAATAAAAAGAAGGTCGGCTCCCTCATGATCGCCGCCGTTATCCCGGCCGCCATCATGGGCATAACCGAACCGCTCGAGTACTCCTTCCTCTTTGTAGCACCCGTACTCTATGTGGTCCACGCCCTGCTGTGCGGCATCGCGTATGTACTCACCTACCTGGTACAGTTCAATGTGCCCGGGCCTTCCGCCTTCGGCGGACCGCTCCTCTCGTGGATCTTCAACGGCATCATGAACGCCGACAAAGGCTCCAACTGGTTCTGGCTTATTCCGCTCGGCATCGCTTACTTCGGGATCTATTACGTGCTGTTCCGCGCCTTTATCAAGAAATTTGACCTCAAAACCCCGGGCCGCGAGGATGATGACACGCAGGCAGCGGATGACACGTCGGCAATCGACTCCAAAGCACCTGTCCAGGTAAGCGAGCTCATCCCACAGACCGTGGAAGCCGTGGGCGGCGCCGATAACATCTCGGGTGTCAACGCCTGCTTCACTCGCCTGAGGCTCAGCCTCAAAGACACCGCCCTAGTCAAGGACGATAGCGTCTTCACCAAAGACCTCGGCGCCAGCGCCATCGTGCACGTTGGCGGCGGTGTTCAGATCGTTTACGGCAATAAAGCTTCTGTCTACAAAGTCGAAATGAGAGAATACTTGGGCATGGAATAAATCCGTCCCATAGCTTCACCACAATGCTCCGGAGATGGCATATCCGCTCCGGGGCATTATTGTTTGGAGTGATTTGAATGTCGATGTACGAGGTCTATTCGAACCTCAGATCTTGTATCGAAGACGTCGAGAAGGGCGGCAGCCTTGACGCCCACATCGCACTCTACGCCCTCTCCCATCACGACGAGGTCCCAGAGCTCTCAATAGAAGAACTTGCCCGCGCGTGCAATACATCGCCCGCGACCATCTCGCGCTTCTGCAGGCGCGTGAACGGCTCGAGCTTTCGATCGTTCAAAGAGCAAGTTGACGACTTCAACGCTTGGCTCCAGCGTGAGACAACCGAGGCAAGGGCGCATAAGCAAATCGATATACCCTGGTATTTCGATATCGTAGAGACCTCTTTGCTTGAAACAAAACGCCTGCTCACTGAGGATCGACTCGAGCAGGCCGTTGACTGGCTTCTCGATGCGCAAAATGTCTACGTATACGGAAGCTCATTCTCCAATCTCGCCGCCCGCTCACTCTGCGAAAAGCTGAGCCGCGTAAACCGACTGTGCTTCTCATTCGGCTCCGTCAAGGGACAGGAGACGTCGCTCTGTCTGCTCCAACCCGACGATCTAACCATCTTTGTATCGTTCTCAGGAAAGACGAGCTATATCTTCAATCTTTACGTTGAGGCCAAGCGGCGAGGTTGCCGCGTTATTTGGATATCGAGCAACATGGCATTCGATAACAACGGGGCGCGTGAGCTCTTGCTACCCGTGAGCACGGAGTCACTCAGCGAGTATTCGACCGCCTTGGTTGAGGGCATGAGCCTACAAAGCGCGGTTAACGCTCTATATATCAGCTGTGCAAATCGACTTCGGGCGCAGCGCTAGCCGCAAACATGCTAGCCGCAAACATACTAGAACTGAAAAGAACGCCCTCACCGTCGCAAGGCGTCCGAATACACGATAGGCAGTGCCAAAAGAGAGCAGCGAGCACGTCATGTACTTGCCCATTCGCCCCAAAACAGCACAGGTCGGCGCCCGATTGAAGAATCGGACGCCGACCTGTATTAATCTTGATCGTGTGGTTGAGTCGTTTACTCCATACCCAGCAGCTCGCGCATCTGAGTTGCGTAGTTAGATGCCATGTTGCCGTAGACAATCTGCACGCCGCCGTTGACATGCACGATGCCACGCGCTTCGAGCTTTTCGGTAAACTCGGCGTCATCAACCACCTTGTCACAGTCATTGAGCTGGATGCGCAGACGGGTGAAACAGGCCTCGACAGACTTAATATTGTTGTCGCCGCCCACTGCCTCAACGATGGCGGGAATGAGGTCGCTGATCACGGTCTTGGGAGCCTTTTCGGCCTCGTCGTCGGACTCTTCCTCGCGGCCAGGGGTCTTAAGGTCCTTCTTAAGAATGATGAACTTGAAGACGAAGTAGTACACCACGAAGTAGATGGGGCCAAGGAACAGGATAACCTGCCAGTTGGAGCCCTTGGCTGCACCCATAATGCCGTTAAAAATCAACGACAAGAGCGGGCCACCGAAGGACGCGGAGCCAGCCACGTTGAACTGCAGGACATAGGTCAGCGCATAGGCAAGACCAGCCATGAGAGCGTGGAACACGTAGAGGATGGGCGCGATAAACAGGAAGGAATACTCGAGCGGCTCGGTAATGCCGGAGAGGATGCAAGGCACCACGATGGCGATCATGAGCGCCGCGGTCTTCTTCTTGTTCTTGGGAAGCGCCGTCTTGTAGAAGGCGAGTGCAGCGCCGGGCAGGCCGAACATGGCGAAGATAACCTTGCCGTTCATGACAAAACGGCTGACCTCGATGTTAAACGGCGTGCTGGGAGAGCCCAGGATCGCATTGTAGATATTGATAGCGCCCTGAACGGTCTGGCCGTCGATGGTCTCGACGCCACCGAGCGACGTGAAGAAGAACGGCAAATAGACAAAGTGATGCAGGCCAAAAGGCAGGAGCATGCGCTCGCCGGCGCCGTAGACAAATGCACCAAAGGCACCCGTAGTCTTGATGAACTCGGACAGCGCACCGAGAGCGTTCTGAATAAACGGGAAAACAAAGGACATGACCAATGCGAGGATGCTGCATGAGAGCAGCGTTACCGCCGGAATAAAGCGCGTACCGTTGAAGATGGAGAACACGGCGGGCAGCTCAATCTTGTAGTAACGGTTATGCAACCATGCGACGATTGCGCCCACCAGAAGACCGCCGATAACGCCAGTGTCGAGCGTGGTGATACCGAGAATCGTGCTCTGGCCCGTCGTAAGATTCGCGGGATCGATAACGCCAGTCGCCGTAAGGAACGTGCCCATCACGGAATTCATGCACATGTAGCCCAAAAAGCCACAAAGCGCCGCGGTAGCCTTCTCGGACTTGGCGAAGCCATAGGCGAGACAAATCGAGAAGATAACCGGGATGTTGTTCATAACGATGCCGGCTGCGGCCTTGAGAATCGAAAAGAAAATCGCAAAGCCCGGAGCAGCAAGCCAGGGAACAGCTGCCGTAAGGGTGGGGCTGGTAAAGGCATTGCCAAAGCCCTGGAGGATGCCGGCAATTGGCAGAATCAGCACGGGCGTCATGAGGACTTTGCCCAGGCGCTGGAACTTTGCCAGCAGCTCATCTTTGTTCATGGGATACCCCTCTTAAAGAAACGGGGCGCGCGGCTCTACAATCCACACGCCCCATAACAGTTATCAAGCGATATGGAACTAGTTACTTAAGCTCCGGCCAATAATCCTTGTTCGCCTCGATGAGCTTGTCGAGCACCTTACGAGCCTTCTTAGCATCACCGACCAGACGATTAAGCGTGAGTGCCTGCAAAGCCTTCTCGTAGGAACCCTCCATCCAAGCCTCAACAGTCAGGCGCTCATAGGCGTACTGGTTCTCCATAAGGCCGCGATAGAAGGTACCGATTTTGCCAACAGCATAGGGCTGCGGGCCATTGGCGCCCACGCTTGCCGCGACCTCGACCATGGCGTCATCGGGCATCCCCTCGATAATGCCGTTGTTGGGCACGATGACAATGAAGGTCTTGTTGGTGTTGCGATAAATGGCCGAGGTGATTTCCACGATCATATCGCCATGAGCGTCGTTTTGCACAACCGAGGAGTTCTTTGCGGTGCCGACTTTGGCAACACGCTCGCACTCGGCGAACACGCGCTTCTCACGGCCGTTGATAACCTCATCGGAGCGTGTGTAGTCGGGGTCGAGGTGAGCGACCTTGTACTCGGGATACAGATAGTACTGCAGATAAGTGTTGGGCAGATAGTCGGGGAAGTCCTCGAGCATGTCCTTGACCATGGCGTAGGTATCAAGCCAGGACTGGTCACGCTGCTCGGCATCGGCAGGAAGGAAGCCGTTCTTCTCCGTGTACTCCTTAATTTGCGGGACGAGGTCATGACCCTCTTCATCGTAGATGTGCTTGAACCAACCGAAGTGATTGAGGCCAAAGTACACGGGCTCCGTCTTGCTCATATCGCGACCGAGCAGGCGACCGTAAGAGCGCATGAGGTTGACAGGCTGGTCGCAGATGTTGAGGACGCGATGCTCATCGGGCAGAACGCGCTCGAGACCATATGCCACAATAGCAGCCGGGTTGGTGTAGTTGATAATCCACGCCTCCGGGCTATGAGCGCGAACGTCGTTGACGATCTCAACCATGTCATGCATGGAGCGCATACCGTAAGCCATGCCGCCGGGGCCCACCGTTTCCTGGCCGATGATTCCCATATGCAGCGGAATCTTCTCATCCTTGCTGCGCATCTCATAGCCGCCGGTACGAATCTGGCAGAGCACAAAGTCAACGTCAGTGTATGCCTCGTCCTTATCGGTGGTGTAACCAAACTCCACACCGGGCTCCTCCTCGGCGAAGAGGATCTTGCCAAACTCGCCAATCGGACGCTGACGCTCGGCATCGATGTCATAGAGCATCACGCGGTTCAGCGGCAGAATGTCCATGTGCTTGGTCAGGGCTTTAAGAATGCCAGGGCACCACGTGGAGCCGCCGCCAACGATCACAATATTGAGCTTATCCTTCATGTTCCGTCCCTCCAGGGTTGGCTGATCGGTGTTCTCGAAGACCTTGGGCTCCGCGGTTGTCCTCGGCTTGCTTCGTTTCGATTGATATTTTGCGACATAAGGTCATTTGCGAGTCCCCGTGTGAGCCAATGCGAAACGGGGACACATGATTTCGCTCACGACACAGATATGTGTAGGCAAACACGCGCGTTTGCCCAGTTCATAGGCAATAGGCAATCTTGACCGATTACCGATTTCTCTCCTGGCTACACAAAGCGGTACCATATGTACGACGAGGTGCGAGGGGCTGAAACATCTTATGAAAGATCAAGAATCTTTTTATGATCATGTGCGGGCTGGCGAGAGCAAGCTCAACGATCTCGAAAGCGAGATCATGCGCTACATCATCGAGCTGCGTGATGATATTGACGATGTCACGCTTAAGAGCGTTGCTGAACGGTTCTTCGTCGCTCCCAATACAATCGTCAGGCTTGCTCATAAGCTTGGCTTCTCGGGGTTTACGGAGCTCAAACAATCGTATTCCGCCTCGCTCGATCGCAATCGATTCACTATCGAGGCACTTCCTCTTGATACCCAGCTCGTACAGACCAAAGATCTGCTTAACGACCGGGTCATCGACTCGGTTGTAAGCCTTATCCAGGACGCCTCGCATATCGTGTTCTTCTGCTCGGGCTTTTCGAAATACCCGTGCCTCGAGATGGCTGAAAAGCTCAAAATAATGGGCAAGAACACCGATACGCTCAGCGAACGCCATGTCATGAGGCATTACGCAGAACTGCTTGGCAAAAACGACCTGGTCTTCAGCGTTTCCGTAAGCGGCGAGACGCAGGTGTCTATTGACGCCACATCGATAGCCAAAACGCGCGGATGCAAGGTCGTCACACTCACCGGCTTTTCTCGAAATTCTCTCTCGAAACTAGCCGACTACCCTATCTACACCGTGCAAAAAGAAATCCGCTTGGGCAGCATGGACCTCGACAGTCGATTAATGTTCTATTACGTTTTCGAATTGATATTTGAGCGCTACTTCAAACTGGCTAAGAAATAAAACTCTGTATGCGCCCGGCTTCGACTCTTTAGCAGCCTTCTATATGAAAGGTATCGTTCTATGCAACGCGTACTGTTTATCTGTCATGGGAATATCTGCAGATTCAGAAAAATGCCTAGCTAGTTAGGATCCCGGCGAACCATATCGCGTACCTTACGACGTTTTTACGACTTTGAGCCCCGATGCGATATTGCCGTGATGGAGAAAAGCAACTCCTTTCGCCTTTCCCCAGTAGCTGAAGAACGGAGAATCGAGCATAAGCATTCCTTTCCGGTCGTCTCAAACCTCTGCAATTTGGAGGGTAAATCGCGAAAGCTAATATCTCAAACACCAGAAAAATCAAGTCGATGACCTCGCTCAACATTCACGACGACCACCATCGCATGCTAGTTACAAGAAGCGGATGCACTAGTATTCTTTCAATCGACTTGCAAACCCCTTCAAGCGTCCAACGCAATGGCGTGCTTTCAGACGCAACGCCTCCTTGCGTCCGCATTATTGCTTTGTTAGACTCTACGGAAGAATTCAGCGCAGGCCCATATGCCAAGCCAGCGCCCCGGAAAGGAAAAGGATTCGTGAAGCTGTAGACGATACATATCGACGCCAATTTGCAAATTGCCATCTATCCAAGAATAAATCTGGCTGCACATTTGTCGTATCGTCTTTTCACTGATCCTCGTATATCCTAAACACTACCTTTGCGAGCATTGCCGTCGACTCATTTTCTTTCAGCTTGACTCGAGTCGACGGGCGTTCACGTTGGTCGGAACGAGCCAATCAGAGCATATGCGGCAAAACGCGGCCTCCCATGCCGAGGAGGCACAATGTCAAGAACCAATTTGAACAGCTCCACCACCCTCGTTCTTTCCCATATTACTTATGCATATCCTGGCAGCGCAATGCCCGCACTCGACAACGTGTCGGCGACATTTGCCCCCGGCTGGCACGGCATCGTCGGAGACAACGGGTGCGGGAAATCAACTTTCGTCCGCATTGCGTGCGGACTTCTGATTCCAGATCGCGGCGTCGTTTCACCGCGTCTCGTCTCCGCATATTGCGCGCAAGAAGCCGGAGTC
Source organism: Collinsella sp. AM10-26 (assembly GCF_003472525.1). Taxonomy (NCBI): domain Bacteria; kingdom Bacillati; phylum Actinomycetota; class Coriobacteriia; order Coriobacteriales; family Coriobacteriaceae; genus Collinsella; species Collinsella sp. AM10-26. The sequence continues at coordinate 80,704 of NZ_QRMC01000008.1, read as the reverse complement.
GAACCGCCCATGCTCTTCGATTTTGCGTGCGACTTCGCCCCGGCGACCACGCACCTCAGAAGGATGCTCCGCATCACCGATGATATGCTCTGGCGTTTTTCCGAGCTCTCCGGTGGCGAGCAGAAGAAAATTCAAATAGCCGTCGCGCTTTGGCAGAATCCCGATCTTCTGGCAATGGATGAACCGACTAACCATGTGGACGCAGAATGCAGAAGGCAGATTTGCAAAGCACTCGCCGAGTACAAGGGTATTGGCCTCCTCGTCTCGCACGACCGTGCGTTGCTCGACTCCTTGGCAAAGGACTGCCTGTGCTTTGAGTCGGGGCACGTCACCATGCGCCCCGGCAACTACTCCCAAGCTCGCTCGCAGGCGAATCTGGAGCGCGAAAGCGCGGCGCGGGCCAAATCGATTGCGCGATCCGAAGAAAAGCGCATGAAGGCTGAGTATATCAGGCGCGTTGAAAACGCCTCACGGTCCGCATCCAAGAGAAGCGCCCGTCATGTCGATCCGAAGGATCACGACGCGAAAGCACGAATCAAACTCGCCATTCTCACTGGCAGAGACGGCGTTGCGGGCAAGCTCGCTTCGCGCATGGACTCCCGAATCCAGCGCGCGCAAGCCGCCGTCGACGCCCACCATGTCGAAAAGCGCTACGAAAGCACCTTGTGGATGGAAGCGCAACCCAGCCCGCGCAAAACACTGATTCACGTCAGCTCAGATCGCATACCGTGCGGCCCGAGGCAATCTTTGCGGGTTCCCGAGATTTATCTGGGAAATACCGATCATCTGGGCATAAGCGGCCCCAACGGAGCGGGGAAAACAACACTGGTCAAGCATATCCTGGAGATATTGGAAGGCCGCAAGGCCACGGGATTGGACATTCGCACGCTGTATATCCCTCAGGAAGTCGACGATTCATCCTCAATTGAATTCCTCTCGGAAATCAAGGACCTGCCCCAAGCCGAACGTGGAGCCCTGCTTTCGATCGTTGCGCAACTCAATTCGGATCCCGAACGAATATTGTCCGGCGAGAACATCAGCCCGGGGGAGCTGCGGAAGCTCATGCTCGCCCGCGGTATACTAGATGCCCCCGAAATCATCGTCATGGACGAACCCACGAATCACCTGGACCTGCACTCGGTGGAGGCACTCGAGCGAGCGCTTTCCGCCTTTCCCGGCGCGCTTGTTTTGGTGAGCCATGACGAGCAGTTCCTCTCGGCCTCATGCCCCCTCCGCTTGGATTTGGCCCCAGAAGAGGAGCACACTATTGGTCAGCCCCTCCTCTAGCGCTCAGGCATGTCTTCTGCAAGCCGCCTTCTTCTGATATCCCCTCCCCCGTTTTGCAAGCAACTCAGCGCAAATGGCCCATCCCCCTCAGCCTGAAGGCTCAGCGACACCAACGATACCGACGATTCAATATCTGGATGTCCATATTTGCCCCATCTGGGTGATTATTAAATTGTGTTTGTTCCGTGATTGAATACTTTGTCATCATTACGCCCCACTTCTTCTCATCAGAGGACGTCGAGAACGACAGGTCCTTGCGAAATAATCCCAGCTCAGAAGCTTATGGCATGATGTGCTCACCGAGTGCTCGATGACGATTGACGAATCGTCGGTAATATCCAATTTTAGGAAAGAGGTGTGTATGACCCGACCGAAGATCATGCGCGGACCGTTTGAATGCGGCTCCATCTCAACAACCAGTACGGCAATGTCGTCTATAAAGGAGTCTTCGGCGAGCATGCCGACTTGTTCTGAACGAGCTGTTCGACATGCCCTGAAGGCCGAAGAGATGTTCTCTCGCGTCATGTATCGCCAGATTCTTTGTGCCCACACGAAGCTCCATGGGGCAATGTTTGGGGACGATGATCTTCATGCCGCAACAAGAAATGTCGAGGAGATCTTGCGCAACGTCCTGCGCCTCTATCTCGATGTCCACGGCGAGCCGCAACGCGGAGTCAGCAAATAATTGGATTGAGAGGAGTTCGAGTATGAGGAAATTGAATCAGTTTATGAAGTTCGATTGGGAAGCTTTTGCGAAAGGCAAGCGTTTCCTTTGTGTCGGAGGTGGTAAATGGGTTGATTAAAACACCAAAGAGCATCGCGGCACCAAGATCGACGTGGTGATCACAACCGATAACACGCAGTATCACCAAAACGAAGGCGAGGTGGTCAGCAATCGTTTCGAGAAGCTTTCCATCAAGGTTTCGAATGATATCGAGATTCCCGTCAATCAGCACGTCATTCCCACCGGCGTGGTCGCAAAGGTTTACGGTGATTATCGCAACCAGTTGTCCATCACGGCGGACGGCATTACCGTCATCCCCGCGAAGGGCTAGGTGATTGTGGTGCGTTACTCCAGTGGCGCACCGGCGATCGTGTATTCGACCCCCAGCGCAAAGCTTTGTGTGCTGGGGGTCGCTTTATTTGCGGTCGCCGCGTGCGTTTATTGCATCGGGCTATTCGTGAACACCATTCTTGCGCCCATCGCCATAGAGCCCAGTACGGTGATGGCGTTTGGCGGCAACCTTACCTCCGCAGCGGCCACTCTTAGCCTCGCTGGGACCATGTTGTTTGCGGGAGGGATCACACATTACGTCATGCTATCTGAATCAACACGGTTGCATGCACGCATTAGGAAGGGGCTCTTTGATCCACGTTACGGGAATCCTCTACACCTGCGAGAAGGCGAGCTTCTTCCCGACATCTCTTGCAAAGAGACGGCTCCTGGACAGTTCGAGCTCGCCATCTCAACCTCATCCTCAACGGCAGAAGAAATATCGAAGATGGGACCTAGCATTAGCTCCCGACTTCGCGGAAGGTTCTCCCGCTACGCCGTCGTACTTGCCGAAGCAGACGTCGCATGCAATCAAGTGACCTTCTTCCTTGAAGATGTGACGTTGCATCGAGAGATCAAGGCATCGCGTGTCGAGGATTTGTGCCCGGCGAACGCCTACGAATTCCGCGTTCAAAACGGCACGAGCATCGACCTCCGCACCTCCGGTTCCATGCTCATCGCTGGAAAGACCACGGGCGTGATCGCCCTCTTGCTCCAAGCCCTGTTGGCTGGTCCTGACGGACACGGATCGCAAGTCCTCATCATAGACCCCAAGCAGGCCGAGCCCTCCCGACTTCCTCGCGTGGTTTCACTGAATGCTGACGGGGACGCTCGCGCAATCCTGTCTGCGTTATCACGGTTCGCCGACAGCATCAAAGAGCGACAGAGCTTCCTCAACGACAGGTCGACAGAGACGGGAGACGCCGTGCACTGGTGGGATGCGGGGCTTCACGTTTCGCTTCTCTTCATGGATGAGTACGTGGCACTCCGCACGCTGTTTCCCAAGCGCGCGAGCAAGGAGGACCCCGATTACTGCCTCGCGACGTTTGATGGGCTGGTGAAGCGCATCGTAACGATGGGGGCGAGCGCGGGCTGCTACGCCATCATCTCGATCGCCGAGGCGTCTGTTGAGGAGGGGGGCTTGCCGTCGATGCTGCGCTCGGCGTGCAGCACCCGCGTCCTCTTCAAGCCGACGCTTCCCGAGGCGCGGCTCATATGGGGCGCGGAACGCCTGCTCGACCTCGGTGCACCTCGCACCTTCTCCCCGGGCGACGCTTGGTTCAGCAGTACGGACGGGGCGCACGACCGCATCGGCTTTGTGCATTTTCCGATCATGGACTTCCCCGTGTACCGCGAGCTTGGGCGGCTCCTTGACCTGTACTTCAGAGAATAACCACCGCGGGGTCCGCTTCGCGCAGCAAAAGCGGACCCCGTCGATTGTTCCATTACTTGAAATTCTGCTCATTTATGCGCCTTGGGGAGCTTGTTATCCCAAGGCGCACCCTCGGGCGCGTTCCAAAATCGTCCCGAAATAGCTCATTTACGAGAAAGGACTCGGAACCATGACCAATTCTCTGCCCATGAAGACCCGCGCGATGATGTACGAGCAGCAGCTCGATCACCTGCCCCGTCTTGTGGACGAAATGTACCGAAGAATCGAAACACTCGCCCCGAAGCGCTATGCGGGCATCGTGCACGACAGCGACACGACGGACGCGGGACGTCCGGCAGCCGCGCATCTTCACGTGATGATGGAGTTCCAGAATCCGCGCTCGCTCAATAGCATCGCGAAGCTCCTTGGAGATAAACCTGAGCGCATCGAGGCTTGGAAGGCAGGTGTGGAAAACGGTTTTTCCTACCTGTGCCACAGAACGGATGGCGCACGATCCAAGCATCAGTACGACCCCAAAATCGTGCGCTCCAATTTCGATTACCCAGCGCTACTTGCTTCTATTGAGTCGCGCGTTGCTCGAACGAGGTCCCATAGCAGCATCAAAGTCCTTCTCGATGACCTTCTCGAAGGTCGTATCGACAAGGAGTCCTTGATCTCTCAGCTCTCCGGATCCGAATATGCCCGGACATAGCGTCAGATCGAAGACGTTTATGCACGCCGCCTTCAGGTTCAGGCCCGGGAATGGCGGGGGTTGATGCTCAAGGGCGAAAGAAGGGTGGAATCAGTTTGGATCTTCGGGCCTGCTGGAACGGGGAAGTCCACCCTCGCAAAGCTCTATGCGAAGCGGAAGGGCGAACCGTTCTTCGTCTCTGGATCTACGAGAGACATCTTTCAGGGGTATGAGGGCAAGCACACGGTGATTCTTGACGAACTTCGTCCCTCATCCATCCCCTACGCCGACCTGCTTCGCATCACGGATCCCTATGCGATGGAGCATGAGGTGATGGCACCGTCCCGATATTCCGACAAAGCGATAGCCGCCGATCTCGTAATCGTCACGACGCCCTACAGCCCCTTGGAATTCTATGGAGAACAGATGCGCCGATCCGCGACTTATCGTCCGCAAAACGATGTCGACGGATTTGGTCAACTTGAGAGGCGCCTCTCCGTCGTTGCGGAGATGCAGACGAGGGAGATCTGTCTCTCTGAGTTTAGGCACGATCTCGACGGATACTGGCCGGTCGAAGGTTCCTCTCGTACAAACCCATATTCGAGTTATGCGCGAGGACTCGCCCCCTCGTCCTGCGCCAACGCTCTTTATAAAGAGCTTCTCGACACCGTTTCGCACTTGACAGCTTAACCAATCGGGCCCCGTGCGATAATCTTGAAATATCGCATCAGGGCTCTTTTCTGAACAGGAAGGAGCCTGCTAGTGACTGTGAGAAAAGACAGCAAAGGGCGAATCCTCAGACGCGGGGAAAGCCAGAGAAAAAACGGCCGTTACTGCTTCAAGTATGTGGATGCAAGAGGTAAAACGCGGAGCGTCTACTCGTGGACCTTGACAACTCATGATCTAACTCCGAAGGGGAAGAAAGCCAGTCCGTGCTTGCGCGCGTTGGAGCATGAGATCCAGCGCGATCTGCTTGATAAGGTCGCGCCGAACAATATGACAGTCTACGAACTCGCATCTCGTTACACTGAAACAAAGACTGCCGTGAAACAATCCACTCGAGCCGCCTACAAGACAATCCTCAATTTTCTTGCTACAGATGAATTCGGCTCGCGACGAATATGCGGTGTCACCTCCCTTGATGCCAAGGAATGGCTCATCAACCTGCAAAAAATCCACGGCAAGCGCTATAGCACAATCCATAGCATCCGTGGTGTTCTGAGACCGGCGTTTCAACTGGCAGAGGAGAACAGCCTGATTCGCCGAAATCCCTTCTATTTCGAGCTCGCAACGATACTGACAAACGACATGGTTACACGCAAGGCCTTGGCCACTAACCAAGAACGCAGATTTCTTGCTTTCGTGGAGGGCGATGAACACTTTCACCGCTATCGTGACGCCATCTACATCCTTCTAAATACGGGCCTGCGCATTTCTGAATTCTGCGGTCTTACCGTCGAAGACCTTGATTTCAAAAACGGAAGCATTCGGGTAAACAAGCAACTTCAGCGGACCAGCAACATGCGATACTACATCGAACGTCCCAAGACGGAGAGCGGGATCCGCTATGTTCCCATGACTCAAGCCGTGACAGAGTGTTTCAGGAGTATCCTTGCGCAACGTCTAAAGCCTTCGAGTGAGCCGGTCGTTGACGGTGTTAGCGGTTTTCTGTTTCTTGATAAAAACGAGATGCCGCGTGTTGCCCTGCACTGGGAGAAGTACTTCCACCACGCGATAGAGAAACATAATCGCATCTACAAGGATGAGCTTCCCAAAATCACACCACATGTCTGCCGACATACCTTCTGCTCGAAGATGGCACGCAGGGGAATGAACCCTGCGAAGCTAAAATGCATCATGGGCCACTCCGACATCAACGTGACTTTTAACACATACACCCATCTTGATTTCGACGACGTCAGAGAGGATATGCTGAAAATTGGATGCAAAGGACGGTCAACATTGTGACAACAAGTCGTAAACCCTCGTTCTTTACGCAATTCTTACGACGCTGGAAAGAAGAATAATCCGCTCATTTATGAATCAATTTGATATTCTGTCCTTGACGAGGGATCAAAAAGCAGTGCGATTATCTGCGAAAACTCTGATATTCGAGAGGTTTTAGCCAATGCGCAAAATCCTATTTGTCTGTCATGGGAACATCTGTCGCTCGACGATGGCTGAGTCGGTGTTTGCCGAGCTGGTGCGCCGTGCTGGGCGCGAGGCGGAGTTCGTCATTGATTCTGCCGCGACCTCGACCGAGGAGATTGGCAACCCTCCGCATCATGGCACCGTCGCCAAGCTGCGCGAGGTCGGAATTCCCGTTGTCCCGCACCGCGCGCGCCAGGTGCGTCGCGCGGAGTATGCCGACTGGGATCACATTGTCTATATGGATGCCGAGAACGCGCGCGGTCTGCGCCGCATCTTCGGCGACGATGCCGACGGCAAGATTTCGCGGCTGCCGGATTGGACCGATCGCCCCGGCGACGTCGCCGATCCCTGGTACACCGGCAACTTCGATGCCACCTACCGCGATGTGCTCGCCGGCTGCACGGCCATGCTCGAGCAACTGTAGACGTTCGGGCGGCGCAGACACACGAGCCGCGCCATCGGCATAAAACGAGCGTGGATTTTCTCCCGCATGCAAATTGAGCGTGGATAATCTCCCACTTTGAGCGTTCAAGCGCGCTCTAAACGGGAGATTATCCACGCTCATTATCTTGACGGGAGAAAATCTACGCTCGATTACTCGTCGACGATCTCGGCGAGCCAAACGTTCAACGTATCGACCTCGGGGCAGCAGAACTTTGCCGTGCCGGGCTCGTTGCCGGGCACGGTTCCGCCATAGCGCAGGATATCGATATAGGGAAAGCCCACGTGACAGGCCATGGCGCACATCTTGCCGCGATCGCGGTCGAAGTCGAAGACGTCGCCGGGCTTGTGACCATGGTGGCAGCGGCACGCACCCAGCTGATCCACGCAGCTCACGCGGATACGCGGACGCTTGCCACGCGGCGCGCCGAGCGGCCTGTTCTCGCCCGCAGGCTTGACGCCGCTCTCGTCAGCATTACTCATGGTCAACCACATCCAGGCAGGCCTCGATGGGAAGGCCGGCCGACTTGTCCTCTTGGTCGGCATTGCGCTCGATAAGCTCAGCCACCACACGCATGGCATCGGACGTCGCGCACTGCAGACTCCAGCCTGCCATAACGCGGCCGACGAGCACCGCCGAGAACGTGTCGCCCGTGCCCGGGAAATAGACCGGAATGAGCTCAAAGGGAATCGTAAAGTACTCCCCCGCCACGTGGTCGTAACCGATGACGGCGTTCGTGCCGTCGACCACAGCGCTCGTAATGACCACCGACTTGGCTCCCAGCGCGCGCATGGCGTCCACAAGGACGCGGGCCTCGTCAGGCGTGATTTGCTCGGCGATGGGCGTGTCGGTGAGCAGGCAGGCCTCGGTGTAGTTGGGCACCGCATAGTCGGCGCACTCGAGCAAGTGCCTCATGAGGCCGATCGTGGACTCGGGAACACCGGCATAGAGTTTGCCGTTGTCGCCCATGATGGGATCGACGAACACCTTGGTGCCCTTTTGCGCACGGCGGTGGCAAAAGTCCGAGATGATGCGCGTCTCTTCCTCGGTCACGATAAAGCCGGTCGAGATGGCGTCGAACTCAAAGCCGAGCTCTTCCCAGATGGCAAGACTCTGACGCACGTACTCCGTGGTGTCGTGGATGTAGAACTTGGGATAGTTGAGCGTATCGGACACAAGCGCCGTCGGCAGGTTATGGATACGGTAACCCATGTGCGACAGCACCGGCAGCATGGCGGAAAGCGCGACCTTGCCGTAGCCGCACATATCGTTAATCAGCAGCAGCTGAGTGTTCTTCATGAGTGTCCCCCTTGGTTCGGGCACGGCGCAGCAGCGCCACAGTGCGACTAAGTGTAGCGCAGGAGGCGTCGTGAGCAGTCGCTAGGGTCGCGAAGAGCGCATTGTTGCGGAAAGGTTTCGGAAATGGGAGGCAAATCACGGCAGTAGCGGCACAGTAGCTGCCACCTATTTACTACCATTCCAAAACTATGCCGGATTACTACGATAAACCGCCAGTCTCCAACCACAACAAATTGCACTCCAGCAAAACCGCAGGTAGACAGCTTGTGATTTTCCGAAAACAATGCCGAGGTCTGAGATTTCGAATTCATCGTAGTAATCCGGCATAGTTTTGGGCAAAGCAGCTTCGGAAGGGTGTCACCGCAGCCCAAAATGATCCGTTATCCTCCGTCCCCCACGGATCACTCAAATGCCAACCCAGGCAGCGCTACAGATTGAGGACGGACAGCGAAAGCGTTCCTAAGCGAGCAAGGTGGCGTGAAAGAGGAGGGCATAGGCCTTGTGGCCATGCCCGACGATTGAACGCCAGATTGCCGCTTAGGAACGTTTGCAGCGTCGAGCGGTTACGGCGTTTGGCAAAACGCCGTAACTATAAGTTTGGTACCTTGACATTCATTTCTCATGCTCCTAGATTGGTTAGGCACAAAACAATTCCACTACCTAACTAAAGAAAGGAGCAACACTAATTCATGTGCGATGAACCTCTTAACCTTTGTTCGCACGAGCCCGGCGGCGACCCGTCACAGCCGGCGGATGTACCCGAAGCGGTTAGCTCAGAAGACAAGCTTGCCAAGCGCATCCTCAATGGCCTGGGGTTTTGCGGCCATTACATGCATTTTCACGGCGGCGGCATATCTGGCAAGGCGCCTATTGTCTGCCTACTCGCCAAGCAGCCGACCGGCGAGCTGTCCCAACAGGAGCTCGGCATGCACTTCGACCTCAAGCCGGGGTCCCTTTCCGAGATTCTGTCCAAGCTCGAACTGGGCGGTCTTATCGAGCGCAGTCGCAATCCCAAAGACCGTCGGCAGCTCACCATCCGCCTGACCGATGCGGGATGGGAAAAGGCCCGCGTTGAGCAGGCAGCCCGCATTCGCTTTAGAGAGCAGGCCTTTAGTGCCCTCACCCACGACGAGCGCGAGCAGCTCGCCGAAATGCTCGAGAAAATCCGTGTAACCTGGGAGGAACTGGATGATTAAAACCCTCATGGGCAGCATCCGCGACTATATGAAAGTCACTGTTGCCACGCCATTGCTCGTGCTTGGCGAGGTGCTCTGCGAGATGCTGATTCCATTTATCACCGCCAACCTGATCGATGCCATCAAAGACGGCGCCACCGTAGCCGAGATGCTTCCCACCGCGGGCTTTTTGGTGCTCATCGCGCTGACGTCGCTTGCTTTTGGCGCCGCTGCCGGCGTCACCTGCAGCCATGCGAGTTGCGGCTTCGCTAAGAACCTGCGTCACGACCTGTTCTACAAGATCCAGACGTTCAGCTTTGCCAACATCGATGAGTTCTCGAGCTCCTCGCTCGTCACACGCCTGACCACCGATATCAACAACGTGCAGCAGGCCTTTATGATGATCATCCGTATCGCCGTGCGCGCGCCGCTGGTATTGATCTTCGCCTTTACCATGGCATTTATCATGGGCGGCAGCGTCGCCATGGTCTACCTGGTCATCATTCCGCTGCTGGGCTTTGGACTGTTCTTTATCATCTTTAAGGTGCGCCCCATCTTCTCGCGCGTGTTCCACAAGTACGATGCCCTTAACGAGTCCGTCGAGGAAAACGTCACCGGCATGCGCGTGGTCAAGAGCTATGTGCGCGAAGACTTTGAGAAGGAGAAGTTCGCGACCGCCGCGCGCGACGTCCAGATGGACTTCACCCGCGCCGAGAAGCTGCTCGCCTTTAACAACCCCATGATGAACATCTGCGTCAACGGCGCGTTTGTCGTCATCATCTACCTGGGCTCCAAGCTCATCATCACGAGCCAGGGCACGCTGTTCGACGTGGGCCAGCTCTCCTCGACCTTTACCTATGGTTTCCAGATTCTCATGAGCCTGATGCAGCTGTCGATGATCTTTGTCATGGTGACCATGGCCGACGAATCGGCGCACCGCATTGCCGAGGTGCTGGCCGCCGAGCCCACGATCGCCGATCCCGCCGAGCCCGTGCTCGAGGTTGCCGACGGTTCCATCGACTTTGACCACGTGAGCTTTAAGTATTCCAAGCATGCGAAGCGCCAGGCGCTCGACGATATCGACCTGCACATTACGAGCGGCGAGACCATCGGCATCATCGGCGGCACCGGCTCGGCCAAGTCCACGCTCGTTAACCTCATCGCCCGCCTGTACGACACCACCGAAGGCGCTGTGCGCGTGGGCGGCGTGGACGTGCGCGACTACGACCTGGACGCGCTGCGTCACCAGGTCGCCATGGTGCTGCAGAAAAACGTGCTGTTTAGCGGCACCGTCGCCGAGAACCTGCGTTGGGGCGACCCGAACGCCACCGACGAGGAAGTCCGCGAGGCAGCGCATCTGGCCTGCGCCGACGAGTTTGTCGACGGTTTCCCCAAGGGCTACGACACCTGGATCGAACAGGGCGGCTCTAATGTTTCGGGCGGTCAGAAGCAGCGCCTGTGCATTGCACGCGCCCTGCTGCGTCGCCCCAAGATCTTGATCCTGGACGACTCCACCAGCGCTGTCGACACCAAGACCGACGCCAAGATCCGCGCAGGGTTGGCAAGCTATCTGCCCAACACGACCAAGCTCATCATCGCCCAGCGCATCAGCTCCGTGCAGGACGCAGACCGCATCATCGTCATGGAGGGCGGCCGTATCGCGCAGATCGGCAACCATGACGAGCTACTCAAGACGAGCGAGATCTACCGCGAGACCTTTACCTCGCAAAACAAGATGTCTGCCGAGGGCGAAGGGGCCGTCGAGGCCGACACCGAGGCATCCGCAACGCAAGCTCAGACCCAGGAAGGAGGCGAGGCACATGAGTAAGGCAACGACCGCCGAGCGCGCGCTCAACCGTAAGGGCGGCACCATGTCGCGCCTCATCAAGACGCTCTTTGGCTTCTATCCTGTGCTTTTGCCCCTTGTCGTCGCCGGCGTGGTGCTCTGCGCCATCATCAACTCCATCGGCGCGACCTTCCTGCAGAGCGCCCTGCAGATTATTAGCGAATCGTGGCAGTCGGGCGATTGGGAAGCCGCACAGCCCAAGATTCTGCAGCTCGTGACCACCCTCGCCTGCATCTACGGCGTCGGTGTCCTGTCCTCGCTCTTCTGGAACCGCGCCATGGCTATCGTCACGCAGGGCTCGCTGGAGAAGCTGCGCGAGATGATGTTCAACCGCATGCAGGACCTGCCGATCCGCTACTTCGACACGCACCAGCGCGGCGATATCATGAGCCACTACACCAACGACATCGATACGCTGCGCCAGATGATCAGTCAGTCGCTGCCCAACCTGCTCATGACGATCATCATCATCGTCACGGTGTTCTTTATCATGCTGTACTACAGCGTGTGGATGTGCCTGGTCATCATCGCCGGCGTCGCCTTTATGACCTTTATGACCAAGCTGCTCGGCTCCAACTCCGCGCGCTTCTTTATTGCGCAGCAAACCGAGCTCGGCGTGGTCGAGGGTCATATCGAGGAAGTCATGAACGGCCAGAAGGTCGTCAAGGCATTCTGCCACGAGTCTGCCGCCGAGGCCGATTTTGACGAGCGCAACGAAAAGCTCTTCGAGGTCTCGCAGAAGGCCAACATGTACGCCAACATCCTCATGCCCATCCTTATGAACCTGGGCAACCTGCTCTACGTGCTGGTCGCACTGGCGGGCGGCATTTTCCTAGCGCTGGGCGTGCCCAACCTGAGCATCTCGGGCATGGCGCTGTCCATCGCCGTCGTGGTGCCGTTCCTTAACATGACCAAGCAGTTCTGCGGACAGATCGGCCAGATCTCGCAGCAGATCAACGCCGTGGTCATGGGCCTCGCCGGCGCCGACCGTATCTTTGAACTCATCGACGAGGAGCCCGAGGCCGACGAAGGCTATGTGACGCTCGTCAACGCGCAGGTGAACCCCGATACCTGGCAGCTCGAGGAGGCCGACCACCACACCGGCATGTGGGCGTGGAAGCATCCGCACCGCGCGACCGGCGAGATCGAGTACGTACCGCTGCGCGGCGACCTGGTCATGGACAACGTCGACTTTGGCTACACGCCCGACCACGAGGTGCTTCACGGCGTGTCTGTGTTTGCCAAGCCGGGCCAGAAGGTCGCGTTTGTCGGTGCCACCGGTGCCGGCAAGACGACCATCACCAACCTCATCAACCGTTTCTATGACATCGCCGATGGCAAGATCCGCTACGACGGCATCAACGTCAACAAGATCCGCAAGGCCGATCTGCGCCGCTCGCTGGGCGTGGTGCTGCAGGACGTGAACCTGTTCACCGGCACCGTGATGGATAACATCCGCTACGGCAACCTGGACGCCACCGACGAGGAGTGCATCGCGGCGGCCAAGCTCGCGGGCGCGGACGACTTTATCACCCGCCTGCCCGACGGCTACGACACCATGCTCACCGGCAACGGCGCACAGCTGTCGCAGGGCCAGCGCCAGCTGATTTCGATTGCACGCGCCGCCGTCGCCGATCCGCCGGCAATGATTCTGGATGAGGCCACATCGAGCATCGATACCCGCACCGAGGCCATCGTGCAGGCAGGCATGGACAAGCTCATGGAGGGTCGCACGACGTTTGTCATCGCACACCGTCTCTCCACCGTGCGCAACTCCGACGCGATCATCTGCCTAGACCACGGCCGCATCATCGAGCGCGGCAACCACGACGAGCTGATCGCCAAGCGCGGCTACTACTATCAGCTCTACACTGGAGCGTTTGAGCTGGAGTAGGACCGGTTACTGACGGAGGGCGCCCCGGGGGCGCCCTCCTGCGCGCGATCAGCCCGTCATTAAAAACGGAATAAAAGTTTGCGAGGCCCTGGCCGTTTGGCCAGGGCCTCGTTTTGTGTGGCAAAGGGACTGTCCCTTTGTCACATCAGAGGAGTTGGGCCATGGCGTTGACGAATTTTTGCACTTGTAAGGTTGGCTCGAGCGGGTAGTGCAGATAGACCGGCACCTCGCGGCCGCACAGGAACGGCACGCCCACAAAGGCCGGATGCATGCCCGACCACGCGCCGCAGGTGAGTACCGCGTCGCCCTTTTCCTCCGCCTCGTTAAAGAGTGCGAAGTCAAAGCTGTCCACGTCGATCACGTCCACGCCGCCGTCGGCCAAAAGGTCGATGCGCAGGCTGTCCATGGCGTCGTTGCCGTGACGCAGCACGCGCAAGCGCATGCCCTCCAAGTCCGCAACCGCAATACGGCTCTTGCGCGCAAGCGGGCTCGTGCGCGGCACATCGATATAAAACGGCACATTGACGATAAGGAGCTTTTGGCATGCGTCACCCCAGCGCGGGGTCGAAAAACTCGACTGCACCACATCGACCTCACGGCCCAAGCTGCGCATGACGGTCTCGCGCTCGTCGTAGAGGTCGCTCACCGGCACGATCTCAAAACGCAGCGACGGCTCCAGCTCGTGCACGCCCGTCCACATCGAAAGCGTCTGGCGGCCCGGGCACATCATCGACACGCCCAGGCGAACCGCACCGCCATCGCCCGCCGCGCGTCGGGCGCGGCGCAGGGCATCCTCGGACTGGCGCATGATCGAGCGCGCGTCGTCTACCAGCAACGCACCCGCCGGCGTCACTTTGACGCCCGAATGTGAGCGCTCGAACAGCGTGATGCCAAACTCGGCCTCGAACCCCGATACCTGTTTGACGAGCGCCGGCGTCGACACGCGCAATTTTGCCGCGGCGCGCGAGAAGCTTCCCAGCTCTGCGGCAGCCGAAATAGCCTCAAGTCGTCGATCGTACACGTCATCTCTCCGTTTTCGCACGTACGGCCACACGGTGCCGTAGGGGGTCGTTTTCGCAGGTCACGCGCTCAATCGGATACAAATCGCATCAAGCGGTATGAACCTACGGTTAACGCCATTCTAACAAATATGCAATTCACCTGCGCAAATTCAAAGCATACGATAACCAGCGAAAACCACGTGGGTCGATTAATGGGAGCGGCCCACAGGGAGGTTCAAGAAGGGAAGTTCCTATGAGCAACTGGCTTAAGCTCGATCGACGCCGACGCTTACTTCATCGGCGGCACTAAGGGCGCCCTGTCGCTGCCCCGCCTGCACCAGTTCTCCTACGACGGCACCTCCAACTGGCACAAGCCGCTGCAGATGGAGATTCCAGCCGTGGACCCGGCACTGCCGCACAAGATGCAGCTCAAGCACTTTGTGAAGGTTGTCCGCCGCGAGGTCGAGCCCGTCGTGACGCCGGTCGACAACGTCAAGACGCTCACGCTTCTCAACGCCATCAAGGAGGCCGCCAAGACCGGCCAGCTCGTCGAGCTGTATGCCTTAAGAGCGGGCCGCGGCAAACTCCCCGCCGAGCGTCTCGGCCCGCCACCAACAAGCCCCTCTTCTTTGCCCCGCGAGCAGCCTCCTGCCCGCGGGGTATTTTGCTACGTTGCCGACGTTTTTTTCTGGGGCGGGGGGGGCTATTTCGCACCTCGGCTTGGTTCGTTCGCCCCAAAACAGTCTTTTGGGACAGGTGGTATCCTTGGTAGCCCTGTGTCGCAAACGCACCTTAAACGCAAGGAGTCCCATGGATCTTATCGCCCAGCTCGCCCGCGAGCTCAACCTTAAGGCCGCCAACGTCGAGGCGGCCGTCAAGCTCATCGACGATGGCAACACCATCCCCTTTATCTCGCGCTACCGCAAGGAAGCCACGGGTGGCATGGACGACGTCGCCCTGCGCGCACTCGACGAGCGCCTGTCCTACCTGCGCAATCTTGAACAGCGCAAAGAGGACGTCATCCTGCTCATCGATGCCCAGGGCAAACTCACGCCCGAGCTTGAGCAGCAGATTCGCGAGGCCACGCAGCTCCAGCGTGTCGAGGACCTCTACAAGCCCTTCCGCAAAAAGCGCATGACTCGCGCGCAGAAGGCCCGCGAGGCCGGCCTGGAGCCACTCGCCAACATGATCATCATGCAGGCCTCGGCCAAGGGCAGCGCGCTCGACACCGCCGCGGCATACGTCAACGAGGAGGCCGGCTTCGACACGCCCGAGAAAGCGCTCGCCGGCGCCGCCGACATCGTGGCCGAGACGGTGGCCGAGGACCCCGAGAACGTCGCCGACCTGCGCGCCTTTACGCAAAACACCGCCGACATCGTCGTCGAGGCCACCGACCCTGCCGAGAAGACCCCCTATGAGCCGTACTACAACTTTGACGAGCCGCTGCGCCATATTCCCAACCACCGCGTGCTGGCTATCGACCGCGGTGAGCGCGAGGGCAAGCTCCGCGTGCGCGTGAACGTCGACGGCGCTGCCGCCACGGCACGCCTCGGCAGCCGTTGGCCCCGACGCCAGGGCGTGTTTGCTCCCATCTTCGATGCCGCCATCGCTGACGGTTACAAGCGCCTCATGGCCCCCTCGCTGGAGCGCGAGGCCCGCGCCAAACTCACCGTTCGTGCCCAGACCGAGGCCATCAACGTCTTTGCCAAGAATCTTGAGGGCCTGCTCTCGGCACGCCCCGTCCGCGGCGCCCGTGTGCTCGCGCTCGATCCGGGCTACCGCACCGGCTGCAAGGTCGCCGTCATGGACGAGACCGGCAAGCTGCTCGACCACAGCGTAGTCTACCCCACCAAGCCGCGCCACGACGTCGCCGGCACTAAGCGCGAGCTCGCCCGCCTCGTCAAGAAGGACGGCGTCAACACCATCGTCATCGGCAACGGCACCGCCAGCCGCGAGACCGAGGAAGTCGTCTCGGAGCTCATCGCCGAGCAGGCGCCTGGGCTGCGATACACCATCGTCAACGAGGCCGGCGCGTCGGTGTACTCCGCCTCCGAGCTCGCCAGCCAGGAGTATCCCGACCTGGACGTCACCGTGCGTGGCGCCATGAGCCTGGGCCGCCGCCTGCAGGACCCGTTGGCAGAGCTCGTCAAGATTCCGCCCCAGTCCATCGGCGTGGGCCAGTACCAGCACGACCTTGACCAGGCCGAGCTCTCGCGCGCCCTGGGCCACGTGGTGGAGGACGTCGTCAACCGCGTGGGCGTCGACGTGAACACCGCGAGCGCGAGCCTGCTGGGATACGTATCGGGCATCACGCCGAGCGTGGCCAAGAACATCGTGGCCTACCGCGAGGAAAACGGCGCCTTTACCGATCGTCGCCAGCTTAAGAAGGTTCCCAAGTTAGGACCCAAGGCATATCTCAACGCCGCGGGCTTCCTGCGCATCAGCGGCGGTATAAACCCGCTCGATGCGACAAGCGTCCACCCCGAGAGCTACGAGGTGGCCACGGCCGTCCTGGAGCGCGCCGGCGTTAAAGCAAGCGAGCTCAGCCGCGGCGGCGTGCCCGACATCGAGCGCCGTCTGGGCAGCATCTCGGCGCTGGCAAGCGACCTGGACTGCGGTACCCTGACGCTCATCGACATTGTCAACGAGCTCAAGAAGCCCGGCCGCGACCCGCGCGACGACGCGCCCGAGGTGGTCTTTAGCCGCTCGGCACTTTCCATCGACGACTTGGAGCCCGGCATGGAACTCAAGGGCACGGTGCGCAACGTCGTGGACTTTGGCGCCTTCGTCGACGTGGGCGTGCACCAGGACGGCCTCGTGCACATCTCCAAGCTTGCCAACCGCTTTGTCAAGCACCCGAGCGACGTGGTGCGCGTCGGCGACACGGTCAAGGTGTGGGTCGAGAAGGTCGATCGCGACCGCAAGAAGATCTCGCTCACCATGGTGCGGGGCAAATAAGCCGCTGCAGGCGCTCGGCGGGTCCCATTCCGCCGAGCGCCCCTCCTTCTAAAACGATTTGGCGATATCCCGAAGTGCGAGACGCCGTTTCCGCTAATCCTCACCTGCAATTTTTGAGATATTCGGCCTCACTGGGCCGCGATAACACCTCTTCAAAGTGCAAGCTCAACAAATAAGCGTCAGATATTCTACAAACGTCCTATATCTGCACCCGCAGAGGTGCGGTACGGGACGTTTTTCAGCCATATTGGCAATCTTGACGGCACCCTGAGGCCGAATATCTCGATTTTTGTTAGTGGAGCACTTATGGGCACGAACCGCAAAGACCTCGTTTGCCCGGTAGAGCTGTTCAACCACGTCAAGTATGAGATCTTACATGCGCGGAACAAAGGATAATCGAAGGGTCTTGGGCGACTTGCGCGTCGCCCCGAACACATAGCCGGCAGGGTCCTTTGCCTTGGCGATGACTGCCAACTCGGGGCCGGATCGTTTTCGATACTTGATAGATATGGATTAGAAGATCATTAGATTACAAGTTGATCCATGATGCGGAACCGCGTTGTCCACGCGATGCCGTCGGAGCCCACGCCGCCGTCCGAGGTGACGCCGGACGCGTAACACGAATCGTCATCCGGCGAACGAAGCCGCCAGTGGCACGCGGCGTTGCCATCCGAGCCCAGCCCCATTACTGCCCGAGACAGTTGGCGGGGTAGCGCTGTCGACCCCCATCGGAATAAAGGTAGCGATTCAGCTCAGGACCTACCGACGGGTTCGTGTCGGCAGCCCCGGCCTTTCCTTTGCCTAGCGCGACCCTCGCGAAGCGCGTGAGCGATAGGGAAAGGAAAGGCCGGGGCGAACAATCCGCGGCGCAGCCAGTGTTCGCATTACGGCAGGATATGGAAACCGAGCGCCGCGATATCCTTGGCAAAGCCGCGCACGGTATCGAGCGAAACCTCGTACGGGTCGCGGCCGGTGTTCTTGCGCTTGGCCAGAATGCTTTTGGGCACCGTGATGATCTGGCAGCCGCAGGCCTGCGCCTGGTAGATGTTGATAAGCTCGCGCGTGGACGCCCACAGAACCTCGCAGTTGGGCTTGGCGGCGGCCTTCTTGACCGACTCCGTCATAAACGGAATGGGATCGACGCCGGTGTCGGCGATGCGGCCGGCAAAGAGCGAGATGATGGACGGCGTCTCGGCGTCGACGGCGTCGACCATCTCGTCAACCTGCGCGGGCGTAAAGATGGTGGTGACGTTGACCTTGATGCCGTCGGCGGAAAGCTTGCGCACCAACTCGGCCGTGGACTCGCCCTTGGTGGTCACGCACGGAATCTTGACATAGACGTTCTCGGCCCAGGCAGCGATCTCGCGGGCCTCGATCTCCATGGTCTCGACGTCGTCGGCAAAGACCTCAAACGATACGGACACATCGGTGATGTGGGCCAGGACCTCCTTGGCAAACGCGCGGTAATCCGTCACGCCGCCCTT
Source organism: Collinsella sp. AM10-26 (assembly GCF_003472525.1). Taxonomy (NCBI): domain Bacteria; kingdom Bacillati; phylum Actinomycetota; class Coriobacteriia; order Coriobacteriales; family Coriobacteriaceae; genus Collinsella; species Collinsella sp. AM10-26. The sequence goes on along the minus strand of NZ_QRMC01000008.1, from coordinate 62,050 downwards.
CTTCATAAGGGACGGGTTGGTCGTGAAGCCCTGAACGTTGCCGTTCTCGTACATGTCGAGCATGCCCTCGAGGTTTGCACCGTCAGCGAACACCTTGATTGCCATCTGCCTGATTCCTTTCGTTAGCATACGGGCGTGGAACTGCTAAACACTTTATCTACGTTTATCAAGGCGTGAACTGCGGTTTTTTATCTTCTCGGCGAACGGTATAAACGCCTTAGCGTTTGAATTGATAAATCGATTGAGCATGTGAATCCGGTGAGTTGCAGATCGAAAATCGTCCGAACGGCGAAATAATTAGATCAACCCAAAGTGGCGCATGGCGGTGACGGTACCGTCGCGTGCGACGTCGTCGGTCACGTAGTCGGCGACCGCCTTGACCTCGGGCATGGCGTTGCCCATGGCAACAGCCGTTTCGACGGCGGCAAGCATGCCCAGGTCGTTGCCCGAATCGCCAAAGCCAAAGGTGCGCGCGTTGCCGGCGCGCCCCAGATACTCAAGCGCTCGCGCCACGCCCACGCCCTTGTCAATGCCCTTGGGACTCAGCTCGCGATTCTGGCCGCCGGTGTTGCACAGCTCAAAGTTGCGTTCGATAAAGCCGTCGTCATTGGCCACGCGAGCCAAGCCGGGCTCGTTAAGGCACACCTTGCCCACACGCAGGCGGCCGTCGATGCGCATTTCCTCGGCGCTATGCACCACATGCGTGCCGATCAGAGACGACCGTTCAACACCCGCGGGCTCCAGTGCAAAAGTCGCAGCGTTGGCCTCAAAAAAGACCTCAATGCCGGCGTCCACAACGCGACGCGCAAGCTCCTCGACAATGTCCTCTTCGAAGCAATCCTCGTGCACCACACGGCCCTCAACCTCGAGCGTCGCCCCCGCCATGGCCACGATACCCGCAGGTTCGAGCTCACGCAGACCATCGGCAATCAGCCACAAGGGGCGTCCTGTGCAGATAAACGCCTTGTGCCCCGCATCGTGCAGGCGATGAAACGCCTCAATGACCGTCTGCGAGGGGCGCACCGCCGAAAAGTCCTTATCGGTCATGCTGTCGGGATCGAACGACGTCAGCGTGCCGTCCACGTCAAAAAACAGTACAGCGGAATCGGGGCACGCATCAATCATATAGGTTCCTTTCGGGGGCGAGAGTAAACGAAGCATCCATCATATAATGGAGCGACGCAACCAGAGAGGTCACCCATGGAATTTTACGCAAGCTGCCCCGAGGGCTTTGAGTCCGCACTCGCCGACGAGCTTAAACGGCTCGGGCTTTCGCATGTCCGCCGCCTCAAGGGCCGCGCCACGTTTGAGGGCGAGCTCGAGCAAGGCTACCGTGCCTGCCTGTGGTCGCGCCTGGCCAGCCGCGTGTTTGTGGTGCTCGGGCGCTTTGAGGCACAGGATGCCGACGAGCTGTACGATGCCGTTTACGACATTGCCTGGGAAAACATCGTCCGTCCCGGCGCCACCATTGCCATCACTGCCCGTGGTGTGACCGAGCAGCTGCGCAACACGCGCTTCTCTGCCCTGCGCGCCAAGGACGCATTGTGCGATCGCCTGGCCGAGACCACAGGCCGTCGCGCCGATGTCGATGCCACCGATCCCGATGTCCACCTGCTGCTTTCGTTGCGTCAGCGCCGCGCGAGCATAAGCCTGGACCTTTCGGGCGACCCGCTGTTCAAGCGCCTGCCTCCCGCCGCGACTCGCGCCGGCGAGGGCGCGCACGTGTTGCGCCCCGACTACGCCGCCCTGGTATTGGCGCAGGTCGGCTGGACCGCACTGTGCGAGCGCGAGCTGACGGCCGACGACTACGAAAACGAAGCCCTGCCTACGCTGATCGACGCCTCGTGCGCCGGCGGCGGCCTGCTGCTAGAGGCCGTGAACATTCTGGCCGACCGCGCCCCGGGCGCCGCGCGCGAGCACTGGGGCTTTGAGGGCTGGCAGCTGCACGATGCCGCCCTATGGGAGCAGCTGCTTGCCGAGGCACGCGAGCGCGAGACGGCAGCGCGCGAGCGCCAGGCGCGCATCGTTGCCGTGGATGTTGACCCCGCCGCGCGCAAGACCGCCGAGCGCATGGTCAAGTGCGCCGGCTATAAGCGCTTTGTCGACTTTTGCGCCGCCAAGCCCGCCACCGTACTGGACCATGCGGGTGCTGTCGCCGGCGCCGCCGTGGTCGCAGACACCACCGAGACCCCGCTTTCGCTCATGCACGACGCCATGACGCTGGTCGGCGAGCTGCACCGCGCGCCCGAGCTTACCGCCGCACCGGTCGCCGCGCTCACCCGCGACGGACTTATGGCCCGCGCGCTCCATGCCGAGCCCGCGCGCTCCATCGCCGTCATGCCCAACAACGAAGAGGCGACTATTGAGGTTTGGCTCTCGCTCGACCACGCCGCCGCAGCATTTGAAGCTGCGACCAGCGCGGATGCCGAGGAGCAGACCGCGGACGCCCAAGACGAAGCCGCCGACACCCCCATGCCCGAACCTGCCGCCACGCTCGATTTGGGCGACGGCAAGCCGCTGCCCGTGCTCATTCCCGAGTCCGAGCAGTTCGCCAACCGTCTGCGCAAGAACGCCCGCCTGCGCCGCAAGTGGGCAAAGCGTGAGGGCGTGAGCTGCTACCGCGTCTACGATGCCGACCTGCCCGACTACTCCGCCGCCATCGACCTGTACGAGGGCTGCTCGCAGACGCCGGGCCGCTGGCTCGTCATCGCCGAGTACGCCGCACCCAAGACCATCGATCCTGCGCTGGCCCAGGCCCGCATGCTCGATATCTTGGCCATCGCGCCGCTCATCTTGGATGTTCCAGCCGAGCACGTGCACGCCAAAGCCCGCATACGTTCGCGCGGCGGTTCGCAGTACGGTAAGCAGGGCGCCGGCAAGGGCGGCTCGGGCGAGCGCGCCAACATTGCGCGCCGTCGCCTGCCGCTCATCGAGGAAGGCGGCCTTACCTTTGCCGTCAACTTTGACGACTACCTGGACGTCGGCATCTTCCTGGATCATCGCGTCACGCGCAATCTGGTGCGCGAGCACGCCAAGCAGGCGCGCCGCTTCCTCAACCTGTTTGCCTACACCGGCACCGCCACCTGCTATGCAGCCGACGGCGGCGTCGAGGAAACCGTGACGGTCGACCTCTCCAACACCTACCTGGACTGGGCCGAGCGCAACATGCGCCAGAATGGCTTTGTGGGGCCGCAGCACCACTTTGTGCGCGACGACGTGCTCGCCTGGATTCGCGACCAGCGCCAGACGCGCAATCGCTGGGACCTGATCTTTGTCGATCCGCCCACGTTTTCGAACTCGTCCAAGATGGGCCACCGCACCTGGGATGTTCAGCGCGACCATGTTGAGCTTTTGGCCGGTGTATCGCGCCTGCTCGCGCAGGGCGGCCACGCCATCTTTAGCTGCAACCTGCGCGGCTTCCGCCCCGAGACGCGCAAGCTCGCGCGCGCGGGCGTCGTGCTGGAGGACATTACGGCGCAGACCATCCCCGAGGACTTCGCGCGCAACCAGAAGGTGCACCATTGCTATATCGTGCGCCGCCTGCCCATCGAGGATGCCATGGCCGAAGTCGGCTTTAGTACCGAGGAGATTGCCGAGCGAACCGAGGAGCTGCGCAACCCCGAAGCCCGCAAGCCCCGTACAGCAGTGCCCGCGCACGCGCAGGCCGGCGACCGAGGGCCGCGCGGTGACGGCAAGCCCACCTGTGCAGGTAAGCCCAAAAAGAAGAAGTTCTACGCCAGCAAGCCCAAGGGCAAATAACAAAATTGCGGTGGAATAGTTCCTAAAAATGCCTGGTAAAGGCCCAAATAGGATCTATTTCACCGCAACTCATAGAGGGGCCGCGCTCTGCCCTACTCCTGGGTGACCAATCGGTAACCGATACCCACATGCGTTTGGATATAGCGCGGATGGGCGGGGTCGGACTCGATCTTCTTGCGCAGCGTGCCCATAAAGACGCGTAGGCTCGCCAGGTCGCTCTTAGTCGCCGTACCCCAAATCTCGTTCAGGATAAATTGGTGCGTCAGCACCTTGTCGGCATTGTGTGCCAGCAGGCAGAGCAACTTGTACTCGATCGGCGTCAGATGCAGCTCCTCGCCATCCATCGTGGCGATGCCGGCATCAAAATCGATATGCAACTCGCCGGTATCGAACGAGCCCTCGGAAGCAACACCGCCCGCCTGCGCATACGAAAGGCGCCTGAGCGTCGTGCGAATGCGCGCGAGCAGCTCCTCGACCGAAAACGGCTTAGTCAGGTAGTCGTCGGCGCCGGCATCGAGCGCGCGGATCTTGTCCACGTCCTCGCTGCGTGCCGAAACCACGATAATCGGCATGCCCGACCACGCGCGCACCGACTCCACCACCTTGACGCCGTCCATATCGGGCAGGCCCAGATCGAGCAGCACAATGCTCGGCGCCTGCGACGAGGCGGCGGCGATGGCGGCGTGAGCGGTCTCCACGGCCATATGGCGCAAGCCGTGCGCCTCGAGCGCGGCGACGATAAGGTTGCGGACGGCGGGATCGTCCTCAACGACCAAGATGAGCGGTTTCACGGCAGAGTTCGGCACAGCGCTACTCCTTATCAAACGAAATATCGGCGGCGGGAAGCTCAATCGTAAAGACAGAGCCGTGCGAGGCCGCCGCGGCAACCTCTATGCTACCGCCATGTGCCAGCGCAATGGAGCGACAGAGCGAAAGCCCCAAGCCCACGCTGCGGCAACTGTCGGCTAGGCCATGGTTGGCGGTGTAGAACGACTCAAAGATTCGCTCGCGGTCCTCGGGCGCAATGCCCGGGCCATCATCAGCAACCGAGCACGCCACGCATCCATCATGGACGCCAATCGAGATTACGACATGCGAGCCCGCAGGCGTATAGGCGATGGCGTTGTTCACCAGATTGACCACCAGCTGCACCATCAGGCGCGCGTCGACGTTGACGAGCGCCGGCTCATCGCACGCCACTACCTTAAGGTCGTGCTCGCGCACGGCCGGATTTACGTGACGCAGCGCCTCCTCGACGATATCGTCCATGAGCTCGAGCGTGGTCGACAGGTGCATGCCGCCGCCCTCGAGCTTGGTGATGGCGAGCAGATTCTCGACGGTAGCGTTGAGCCACAGCGCATCCGAGCGAATGGATAGGAGCATGCCGCGGCGTGTCTGGTCGTCGAGCACGGCCGTGCCGGTCGAGCCCTGGTCGAGCAACACGTCGGCATTACCCGAAATACTGGTGAGCGGCGTACGCAGATCGTGCGAAATGGAACGCAGCAAATTGGCACGCAGCTGCTCGTTTTTAGCGAGTACCGCCGCCTCCTCGCGGGCCTCCATGGCGCGGGCGCGATCGAGCGCAAGCTCGCCTTCGCTCACAATGGCATCGGCAAGCGTCCGCTCCTCGGGCGTCAGCGCATCGGGCTCGGCGACAATGGCGAGCACCCCCACCACCGAGGCGGGATCGCCCGCGCGCACCATGGTGTCACCCGAGCGCACGGTCAGGTATATGCCGTAGAACGCCGAGCCACCATAGGTGGCATCGAGCGGCGTTCCCACATAAGCGGATGCCGAGAGCCGCGGCGGCATCTGGGGCGCCAACTGGTGCACCGGCGCGGCATCGCCCACGGCCGTGTACGTCGCGCGCGGCAGCAGGTCATCGTCGTCGGCATCGGCGCTATACCACACGACCGGACAGTCCGAAAGACGCGCCAGCTGCGTTGCCATAGCGTGCACAATCTGTTGCTGATCGGCGCAGCGCTGCAGCATACGGTTGGTCTCGAGCACCATCTGCGTGCGACGGTCGCTGGCGGCAGCCTGCGCCAAGGCGCGGCGCAGGGCCAGCGCGATCGAGCTCGACACGAGCGAGACCGCAAACATAATGAAGAACATGCCGGGATAGACGCGGTCGATAAACGACAGCGAGCAGCGCGGGTCGACAAACAAGAAGTTGTAGAGCGCCACGGCGGCAGCCGAGCTCAGCAAGCAATACAGGCGACTCCAGGTAAAGAATGCGCACAGCTGCACGGCGAACACATAGACGATCATGATGCTCGGCGCGAGACCCGGATGGTCGAGCAGCGCGCCCACAATCGTCGCCGCGACCAGCAGCCCCGCCGATACGCAGGCGTCATACAGAGGGCTGCGACGCGTCAGCGTTGTACGCCGCCACCAAAAGTTCTCGGCAATATCGCCGTCCGCATGGACGTCCATCAGCGCCCCGCCCCTCTCTCAAAAACAAAAACCACCACAAAGGGGACAGGCACCTTTGTGGTGGTTTCCCCTCGTGGTGGTTCCAAGTGTATAGCCTTTGCAACCTGCGGTCGCTAGACAAACAGCACGTGCGCGAGCAGTGCGCACACGCACGCCGCGACAAACACCAGCGCCACGACCGAAATCACACGATCGGCCATGTCCATGTTGGCCCGATTCGTAAAGAACCGATCTTCGGCGGCGTCGACGCGTGCCTCGCGCACCAGCTCGGCCGCAAGATCGCGACCGTCAAGCGTCTTAGCGTCCATGGTTTTCTCCCCAGACTCATTTCCCGTCATTGCAAACCTGCCCGTTCACAGTCAAATCTCAGGTGTCGATTACGGGCGCTCGTTGGGAGCCAGACGCTGCATCTTGCTCACGGCCTTAAACTTGGTGAACAGCGGCACGTACTCAAAGTTCACGTTGGAGTTCTCCAGGCCGTACCAGCGCGCAGGCGTGCCAGCGGCGCGGCGGATGATGTACTTGAGCGTAATGGCCGTACGCTCGCTCGGCTCCACGTCGCTTTCGGGCGCCAGAAGCTTGCGGATCATAACGAACTTGAACGTACCGATGTTGCCCGGATCCTTGTAGACCGAGTAGTCATGCGTCTGCGGCGGCAGCTCGCCGCTGGCTGCCAGATCCTGAACAACCTGGCGCAGATAGGCGTTAACGCGCTGGTTGATCTTGTAGCCCAGGTACAGATGCACGCGGAACACGTAGTCGGTGCCGAACGTCTCGACCGAGTAGGCAAAGGTATGCGGCTCGTCCATGGTCTCGACATTCACGAACCACCAGGCGCGAGCGCGCTTGGGGTGCTTATCCAGGATGGAGTAGACGATATCGCGGTCGATATAGTCGGTGTTGGTGTCCTTGGTCAGGTACACGATATTGTCGCTCATGAGCTCGTAGCGGTCGTCGTCGCGCAGGCGCTTGAGCTGCGGCAGGTAGCTGCGCAGCGGCAGCAGCGTAAACTGGCGCTGCTCGACCGCCGTGCCGTTGTACCAGCACACCATAATGCTCATGATGAGCGCGGCCATAAGGATGGTGAAATAGCCGCCGTGGAAGAACTTGGTGAGCGAGCTCACAAAGAAGAAGCCCTCGAGCATGAGGAAGAAGACGGCAAAGATCCACGGCGCAACCTTGAGCTTGCGCTCCACGTGCAGATAGAAGAAGAGCAGCAGCGTCGTGCACATCATGGTCAGGGTAATAGCCAAGCCGTACGCAGCCTCCATGTGCGCCGAGTTCTGGAACAGCAGCACCACGATAACGCAGCCCACGAGCATGACGTTGTTGACCATGGGGATGTAGAGCTGACCCTTGGTCTCGGCAGGATAGAAGACCTGCATATGAGGCATGAGGTCCAGGCGGCTGGCCTCGGACACCAGCGAGAATGCGCCGGTGATGAGCGCCTGCGAGGCAATGATGGCGGCGATGGTGGAAAGGCCGACGGCAAAGGGACGCAGGCTCGGGGTGAGCATCTGGTAGAAGGGGTTGAGGTCGGCGATGCCCATGAGCTCGGGGTTGGCAGCGTTGTTGATAAGCCACGCGCCCTGACCCATGTAGGACAGCAGCAGGCAGCACTTAACGAACGGCCAGGTGGCGTAGATGTTGCCGCGGCCCACATGGCCCATGTCGGAATAGAGCGCCTCGGCACCGGTGGTGGCGAGGAAGCAGCTGCCTAGGATCATGATGCCCGCATGGTTGTTGGGGCTCAGCAGAAAGCCGATGCCGCGCAGCGGGTTGAGGCACAGCAGCACCGCGGGATGCTGGAAGACAAAGAACAGGCCCGTACCGCCCAGGAACAAAAACCACAGCGTCATGATGGGGCCAAAGGCGTGACCGATCTTGGCCGTGCCGATGCGCTGCACCAAGAAGAGCGCAATGATAATGGCAAGCGTGATCGCGACAACGCGACCCTGGTCGTCACCGAGCACGGCGTGGACCGCCGGGATGGTGCGCAGGCCCTCGATGGCAGTGGTCACGGTAACGGCAGGCGTCAGGATGCCGTCGGCGAGCAGTGCCGCGCCACCCAGCATGGCGGGGATGATGAGCCACTTGCCGCAACGCTTGACCAGGCTGTACAGGGCAAAGATACCGCCCTCGCCGTGGTTGTCGGCGCGCAGCGAGATCAGCACGTACTTGACGGTCGTCAGCAGCGTGACCGTCCACACAACAAGGGAGAGCGCGCCGAGCACGAACTCCTGCGTGACGCTTCCGATGCCGCCGTTGCCGGCAACGAGCGCCTTGGTTACATACATGGGGCTGGTGCCGATATCGCCGTACACCACGCCCAGCGTGACGAGCATCGCCGAGATGCTCACAGGAATCGCAGCGTGAGAAGCTGCCTCCTTGGCCTTTTGTTCCATAAGCCGGTTTCCTCCCAACTTTAATGTTCGAAGGGATTATAGGTAATCGGCCCATGTTTGAATGGCGCCGTTTTCCCAGCTAGATAAACATTTATACGGCCTTTAGGCCACCACGGCGATATGGAATGTGACAGAGGGACTTTCCCTTTGTCACATCGCCGCATTCGTTACTTGCCGAGCCAGTTTTTGAACCACCACTCCATGGAACGGCTCATCTCGGCCATAAAGGGGCTCGTGTGCTTGCGGGTGTAGATATCCACCACGCGCTCGCCCACCTCGCGGGCGTGCGGGCGAAACATCGCATCCATCTCGGCCACCTGCGCGTCCATGGTCGCGGTATCGGCGCGGCGGTAGCGCTCCTCGTGCACCAGGTTCACCACGGGATGCGCGATTGCCGGACGCTCCTTGCGGGGCGTGCCGATGATGAGCATCGACAGCGGCATGGTATAGGGAGGCAAGTCCAGCAGCGAGGCGACTTCCTCGGCATTCTCGACGATATCACCGATGTAGCAGCTCCCCAGCCCCAGGGCCTCGGCGGCGACCACGGCATTTTGCGCGGCGATCACGGCGTCCTGCGCCGCGATGGCAAAGTCACCCAGACCCGGTGCACGACGGGGCGCCTTGCCCGTGCGCTCGACAAACTCGGGCTTAAAGCAGCCCACGTGCTCAAACAGATCGATCCACTTGGCATAATCGACCACAAATATGAGTGCCCAGGGCGCCTTGGCGATCATGGGCTGATGATCGCACAGGTCGGCGAGGCGGTCCAATGTGGCCTGCTCGCGAATGCTCACGATGGAATACATCATCATGGCGCCCGCCGACGGCGCGCGACTCGCCGCATGCAAAATCGCCGCCCGCTGCTCGTCAGTCACCGCCACGGGACGGTCGTCGTCATCACGCGCGAAGGCACGCGTAGACGAGCGATGCTCCAAGATGTCCAGCACTGTGTTGCCCGTAGTCTCGACCGGATAGCCGCACGTATCCACGCCCGCAGCTCCGCCGCAGTACTCGGCGCCTGTCATACAAACCTGCTCGCTCATCGCCCTACCCTCGCCATTTCTTTAAGAAGCCTTTACGTTTCCGTGTAATTCCCGTCCATTATCGCGCAGGTCGCCACTACATTGCGCCACACCGCCACACGTGCGCGTTAATATGGCTGGTTGTGCGCAGCCACCAATTGCAGCGCATATCTTGCTAACAATCGGGTAAACCCCCGCTTTCGTAGGTTTTAAGTTTGTGAGGAGTCTCAGCATGTTCGCAGCCGCCATCTCGCTCGTCGGTCTTGCGGCGACCATCTACCTTGTCTTGCGCGAGGCCAAGGCCATTCGCGCTCAGTCGGGCACCGTTGCCAAAAGCGCTCTTGGGTGGAGCGGCGTCTTCGGCCTGTTCCAGCTCTTTTTGACCATTTGGGGCGCCATTGGCCTCGTCGCCCAAAACGAGCCGCTCGCCTTTGTGATGCTCATCCTGACCAACGCCATCCTTACCGGCTGCGCCTGGGCCAGCATCGCCCGCGACCGCATCGCCCCGCGCGTCTTTGCGTTCGCCGGGCCCGACGCCCCCGCCCCCACCGGCAAGCTCGCCCGCCTGCGCGGCGCCTTTGTGGGCAAACCGCTCGTCGCCGCCGTCCTGTGCCTGCTGCTCGCCGGCGTCTTTGCGCTGCTGGGCATGGAGGTCTCGTCCAACCACGACTTTACCTGGGTCTACCCCCTATGCATCCTGCTCGAGTGGGCCATCATCACCGTGCTCATGGTCGGCCTGTTCTTCCTGTTCCAGCGCCATGGCGCAGCTCCGGCCGTCCTGGCCTTTGCCCTCTTTATCCTGGGCATTGCCGAGTTCTTCGTCATCACGTTTAAATCCATGCCCATCCAGCCGGGCGACCTTTCGGCCATCTCCACTGCCGCCGCAGTCGCCGGCAACGGCTACACCTTCTCCATCTCGCTGTTCTGCGTGCTGTCCATGGGCTTTACCGCCATCGCCATGCTGCTATGCGAGTACGCCGGCCTGGTGGCACCGCACCGTCAGAAGGGTGCCGCCAACGCCAAGCGCATGCTGCTCACCAACCTGCTCGTGGCGGTACTGTGCCTGGGCGGCGTGACCGCACACGTCACGCTCATCGACTACTACAACACCCTCGGCATCACCGTCTACACCTGGCGCCCGCTCGAGAGCTACTGGCGCGAGGGCTACCTGCCTGCCTTTATTAGTGCGGCACAGTCCATTAAGCCGCCCAAACCCGCCGACTACTCCGTCGACGATGCCAAGGCCACGCTCAAAAAGTACGCCAAGGCCTACGACAAGTCCAACGCGGCCAAGAGCGACGAGCGCGCCGCCGCAGAGGAGCAGTTCGACAGCGAGAAGCCCACGGTCATCGCCATCATGAACGAGACCTTCTCGGACCTGTCGATCTATCAGAACATGCGCGCCGGCTACGAGGGTCCGCAGTACTTTAAGAGCCTGTCCAACTGCCTCAGCCGCGGCAAGCTCTATGTAAGCGCCTACGGCGGCGGTACCGCCAATACCGAGTTTGAGTTTATGACCGGCAACTCCATGGCCAACCTGGGCTCGGGCGTGTACCCCTACACCATCTACAACATGGAAACGACTGGGAACCTGGCAGAGCAGTTCAAGTCGCTCGGATATTCCACCACGGCCATGCACCCCAACCACGCGACTAACTGGAACCGCGAGAACGTCTACAAGGACTTTGGCTTTGACCAGTTCCTGTCCATCAACGACTTCCAGGGCGCCGATACCCTACGCGGCATGGTGACCGACCAGGCTACCTACGACAAGATTCTTGAGCTGCTCGACCAGAACGCCGATCCGCAGTTTATCTTCGACGTGACCATGCAGAACCACTCGGGCTACGACACGGGCCTGCTGCCGGTCGACAAGCAGCTGCACCTGAACATCGACACGACCGACCTGGACACCAAGACCGTCGAGGACGGTACGCTCTCCGATGTCGACGAGTATGTTTCGTGCATTGAGCAGTCCGACCAGGCGCTGCGCTACTTCCTTAACGCCTTGAGCAAGCTCGACCGCAAGGTGGTCGTGGTGTTCTGGGGCGACCATCAGCCGTTCTTCCCGTCCAAGTTCAACGATAAGTGGTTTACCGACGAGGACGACGCCACGCACCAGGAGCGCTTGTGGCAGACCGATTACATCATTTGGGCCAACTACGACGTTGCCGGCTGCGACCAGACGAGCGAGGTCGACGACCTGTCCACCAACTACCTGTCTACCCAGCTGATGCAGCTGATCGGCGCCCCGCTGACCGACTACCAGAAGGCGCACATGACGCTGCGCGAGTCGCTGCCCGCTATCAACTCCGTGGGCTACGAGGACGCCAGCCTGCGTTGGGCGCTTTCCTCCAACGTCACCGGTGACGACGCCGCTGCCGCAGCCGCCACCAAGGCGCGCGAGGATTACGCGAAGATGCAGTACTACGAGATGTTCCGCGACGGCAAGAACGTGTACACCGAGCACTTCCAGACCGAGGCCAACGAGACCGACCCCAACCTGGCACCGGGAACAACCAAGATTAAGTAGCGGGTCGCTCATAACTGAAACGTCTGTCCGGACGGAGGCATATAAGGTTCCCTGCTCGGACAGTCCTGCGCAAGACGGAGGCCACATTAAGTGGCCTCCTTTGCGTGCGGAACTCGCGATGAACCTTATATGCCTCCGCCCGGACAGACGCCCTGTTGCTGGAACGCGGCTTGTCATCGGGGTGATGGAAAATGTCGCCCCAAACGCTTGCAGTGGTTGCGTCCACAAGTGTCAAGAAAAAGCCTCGAGAATCTCGAGGCTTTCACATTTGTATTGTTTTGCACGAAGGACCGCGAACGGCGAAGCTACTCTCCCAGCACGGCCTTCTTGGCGGCTGCAGCCATGTTGTCCAGGTCTTCCTTGGTGGGATGGTCCTTCGCGGCAACCCAGTTGTCGAGCAGCATCTTAAATCGGACGTTATCGGGATCTTGCTCGAGCATGGCCTCGTAGCGCTGCTTGACCGCGGGGCCCATCTTGCCCTGGCACATCGCCCAGCCCGCAAGCTCGGCATCCCCAGCCAAATTGGAAGTTACGCGATCAATAATCTGCTGGTAATAGCTCTGGTCGGCGCCAAAACCGCAGGTGCCAAACAGGAAGACGCGCTTACCGTGCAAGGCGGAGAGCAACGCCGCGACCGAAGGCGTGCACGCGCCCTTGTCGCACCAAAAACCGACGAGCACCGTGTCGGCCGCGCAGGCGCCCTGCGCCTCGAGCTCAACCTGATCTGCGTCCGCATCGTCGCTCAACGCCGCAGCGTGGACAAACTCAACGCCCGCAGCCTGCAGAGTGCGCTTGATCGCACCCGAAACCATCCTGGTATTACCGCTCTTGCTGTTAACCACCAAAGAGCACGTCGTAGTCACGTTGCCTCGTTTCCCCCGAAACTCGAGCCATTAATGCAATTTATTAGATGAATATCTTAGTACTAACGTGACAGATGTAAACCATCTGCCGCTAATCGGTATTCCCTACTGGGCGAATTGGCTGCGGTAGAGCTCGGCATAGAAGACGCCTGCCGCTATCAGCTCGTCGTGTGTGCCACGCTCGATAATCTGGCCGTCGCGCATGACCAGAATGCAGTCAGCGTTGCGGATCGTCGACAGGCGGTGCGCCACCACAAAGCTTGTACGGCCAGCCATGAGCTCGTCGAATGCCGCCTGCACCTGCAGCTCGGTGCGCGTATCGATGCTCGAGGTCGCCTCGTCCAGCAGCAAGATCGCCGGGTCGGTGAGCATGACGCGCGCGATGCACAGCAGCTGCTTTTGGCCCTGGCTAAATGTGCCGCCGTCCTCGCCGATCACCGTATCGTAGCCGTCGGGCAGCTGCACGATAAACTTGTGCGCATGCGCACGCTTGGCGGCTTCGATGACCTGCTCGCGCGTGGCGTCGGGACAACCGTACGCGATGTTATCCGCCACCGTGCCCTCGAACAGCCAGGTGTCCTGCAGCACCATACCAAAGGCGCGGCGCAGGCTTGCGCGCGTGTAGTCACGCGAAGACTGGCCATCGACCATGATGCGTCCGGCATCGATATCGTAAAACCGCAGCAGCAGGTTGATGAGCGTCGTCTTGCCGCAGCCTGTGGGGCCGACCAGGGCAAAGCGCATGCCGGGTTTGGCCTCGATGCAAATGTCCTGCAGCAGCTTGCGGTCGGGCACGTAGCTAAAGTCCACATGCTCAAAAGTCACCTCACCCTGCGGGGCAGCAAGTTCCACGGCATCCGCCGCATCGGGCTCCTGCTCGCGCGCATCGAGCAGCGCGAACATGCGGCGCGCCGAGGCATACGCCGTCTGGATCTGCGTAATGACGTTGGTGACCTCGTTGAACGGCTTGGTGTACTGGTTAGCATAGGACAGGAAGATTTGCACGCCGCCCACCGTGAGCGCCGCGGGCACGCCCGTGATCACGCCCACGCAGCCGATCACAGCGACCACGGCATAGATGATGTTGTTGATAAAGCGCGTGCCGGGGTTGGAGAGCGAACCCATAAACTGCGCGCGCTCGCCCGCGGTGTAGAGCTCGGCATTGAGGGCATCGAAGCGCTGCTGAGCGCGCGGGCCGTAGGCAAAGGCGTCGACAAGCTTCTGCTCGCCCACGTATTCCTCGATATGGCCGCCAAGCTGACCCTGAATGCGCTGTTGAGCCGTAAAGCTTTTGTTGGAGAGCTTGGCGATGGCGCCGGCGGCAAAGATGGAAAGCGGCGTGACGAGCACCACCACGAGCGTCATGGTCAGATTGATGGAGAACATAAACGCGAGCGTGCCCACGATGGTAATAACGCCGGTAAAGAGCTGCGTGAAGCCCTGCAGCAGACCGTCGCCCACCTGATCGACATCGTTGACCACGCGGCTCATGAGGTCGCCGTGGGCATGGCTGTCGATAAAGCCGAGCGGCATGCGGCTGAGCTTATCACTCGCCTCCACGCGCATGTCACGCACCGTCTCGTAGGATAGGCGGTTAACGCAGTAGCCCTGCAGCCACTGGAAGGCCGCGGCTCCCACCACGACGAGCGAGAGTTTGGTGACGAGCGGCAGCAGTGCGTCGAAATCCACCTGGCCCGCGGCAACAATCAGGTCGATGCCCTCGCCAATGAGAATAGGTGTGTAGAGCTGCAAGATAACGGAGATGGCGGCGCTCACAAACGACGCCGCAAACGAAATGCGATGCGGACGGACGTAGCCCAACAGGCGGCGAGTCACCGCACCCACGGGATAGCGCTCGGGATCGCCGGGCTGGCGCGGACCGTCGCCCAGGTCGTTGAGGTTATCGTTGCCGGACACGTTGGCCGTCATCGTGGCGACCGAACCGGAGGAAGTATACGGATTCATCTAATAGCCCTCCTTTGTGCAGACGGATGCGGGGGCAGTCGGGGCGGACGCGGACGCCGCGCTCCCCTGCTGGCCCTCGAGCTCCTCGCGGCGCAGCTGCGACTGGCAAATCTCGCGGTAGAGCTGGCAGCTTGCATACAGCTCGTCATGTGTGCCCAGGCCCGCAACCGAGCCGTGATCGAGTACGCAGATCATGTCGGCGTCGCGCACGGTCGAGACGCGCTGACTCACGATGACGGTCGTCAGCGGCAGCCCGCCCTCGGCGGCACCGCGCACGCTGCGCTCGCGGATGGCATGGCGAAGCGCCGCGTCGGTCTTAAAGTCGAGCGCCGAGGCGGAGTCGTCCATAATCAGGATCTGCGGCGAGCCCACCAGAGCACGCGCAATGGTCAGGCGCTGGCGCTGACCGCCGCTGAAGTTCTTGCCGCCCGCCTCGACCGGGGCATCGAGCCCCTGTGGCTTGTTGCGCACGAACTCGCTGGCCTGCGCCATATCGAGCGCCGCCCAGAGCTCCTCGTCGGTTGCCGCCTCGTCGCGCCAGGTCAGGTTGCTGCGGATGGTGCCGCTCACCAGCGACGCGCGCTGCGGTACGGTCGCAACCACATGGCGCAGCTGATCGAGTGGCCAAATGCGCACGTCGGTACCCATCACGCTCACACTGCCGGTGCCCGCATCATACAGGCGCGGAATAAGCGAGACGAGCGTGGACTTGCCGCTGCCCGTGCCGCCGATGATTCCGAGCGTCTTGCCCAGCGGCAGCTCCAGGGTCACATCGTCGACGGCATTTGCCGCGCCCGCGCCAAACGAAAAACTCGCATGGTCAAAGCTCAGCGCGGGGGCCGGGGCGGCATTGCCCGTCGCGCCCGGCTTGGGCAGTGCGACCGGCTCGTTGTCCTCGTCGGTAACGCTCGGCACGCAATTGAGCACCTCGTTGATACGCGACGCACTGGCGCTCGCCTTGGTAAAGACCACGACCAGGTTGGCAACGTACACGATGGAGGTGAGGGTCTGCGTCATGTAGTTTACAAACGCCATAACCTGACCCTGCGTGAGCTCGCCCACGTTGACCTGGATGCCGCCCACCCACAGGATGGCGCACACGCCTAGGTTCATCACCAAAAACGTGACGGGGTTGAGAATCGATGAGAGCTTGCCCACCGCGATGGCAGTATTGGCCTGGTCATCGGCGGCTTGGGCAAAGCGCTCACGCTCGTGGTCCTCGCGCACGAAGGCGCGAACCACGCGGACGCCCGAAAGACCTTCGCGGCAGATAAGCGCGATGCGATCGAGCTTTGCCTGCAGCTGCTTGTAGTACGGGATGCAGCGCGCCATGACAAACCAAAACACCAAGCCGATGGCGGGCGTGCAAATCAAAAAGATCATGCCGAGCTTAAGGTCGATGGCAAGGGCCGCGACCATGGAGCCCGCGGCCAAGAAGGGCCAGCGGATGAGCATGCGTACGCCCAGAGCCACAGCGAGCTGCACCTGGTTAACGTCGTTGGTGATGCGGGTGATGAGCGACGGCGTGCCAAAGCGATCGAGCTCGGCGTAGCTCAGCTTATTGATGTGCTCGTAGAGCGCGCCGCGAATGTCGGTGCCCATGCCCTGCGAGGTGAGCGCCGCCATCTTTTGGCAGACGAGCGTAAACGAGATGCCGATCACAGCCATGGCGGCGAGCACCACGCCGTAACGGACGACAGCGTTCACATCGTGCGCCCCAATGCCCTTATCGATCATCTGGGCAATCACCAGCGGCGTAAGCAGGTCAAAGATCACTTCAATCAACTTGCACGCAGGGCCGATCACCATATAGCGGCGAAACTTTCCACCAAAACGCCTGAGCAGCTCAATCATAAAAAGGCGCTCCCCATCATCATTCACACTCAATTCGAACCATGATAGTACGGTGAGCCCAAAAGAAGCGTAAACAACTCGTCATTTCTAATGGGATTCGGTTTTCAGAGGGGTATACGCGCACACCCAGCCAGTGTCGGGTCAACTAGCTTGGTATACTTACATTAGTGCTACCAAGTTAGTCGCCGACTCTGGAAATGAGGTGCCGAGATGAACGACATTCTCGCAAGAAGAGCAAGACGAGCAACTGTGGGCATCGCCCTTTCCGCGGCACTTGTCGCGGGAATCGCCCCCGCAACGGCGATCGCGGCAGAAACCAGTTCCCCCACCGCAAAAGAAAAAGCGTATGCAGCCATGCAGGAAGCGCTCAAAAACCTCGAAGCCGCAAAAGACGCCGCAAGTCCCGAGAAACTTGCGGAAATCGATGATGACATTGCCAGTTTTCAAGAGATCCACGACATGGTGGTGACGGAAGCCGCCAAACGGAGGGAACCCCTTCCCGCCATGCAAGCGAACGTCGATGCAGCCCAAGCCAAATACGATGAGGCCCACAACCGGACAAGCGGCCTTCAGGCAGAATTAGATAAGGTACTCAAGGAGCTCGGCGACGAGGCGCCCAGCACAGCTATTAAGGAGCATATTAAGCAGTTGCGCAGTGAGATCATGGCGGCAGAAAGGCGAGAAGAATCTTGTGAAGATGATCTTCACCGCTACCAACGCCGGCTCGAAAGCCAGGAAAAACAGGTTCAGTATTTCGAAAGTGAGGCAGAGGAAGCTAAAGCCCACATCGACGAGGACATAGCCAAGCGAAATGCACTCCTCGGCGATTTGGAAAAGGCGCAAGCGGCCTATGACGACGCCTGCAAGGCATACGAAGAGGCAAAGGCCGCGGCAGACAAGGCCACCTCGCCCGAGATAACGAAACCCGCCGAGACGACAAAACCCTCCAGCTCAGCGCAGCCGGCCGAAACGGCACAGCCCGCCAGCTCGCCCGCGACCGGCAAATACGCTCCATCGAGCTCCACCAAGCAAGCAGATACGACCGACGGCAAGCTCGCGAACACGGGCGACGCAGCGCCGAGCGCAATCACACTCGCAGGAATCGCCGCCGCAGGGTTCGGAATAGCCACCGCGGGTGTACGTCGCATCAAGAACTCAAAGTAGCTGCCAGAGCATATCGCTCCCACCAATCTACAAGCCCATAGACAAAGAGGCCCGTTTCCCCAACCAAAACCAGGGAAACGGGCCTCCTTACTTGTAAAAACAGATGGCAACGCCGCCGTCTCTTGAACCACGTAGCCATTGATGTCTTGGCGCAGTCAGCGAGCGCCATCCAGAGCGAACAAGTTGGCATGAAAAAGGCAAGGCATAGACCTTCTGGTCATGCCTTGCCTTTTGAATGACAAATTGTCGCTCTGGGTGGCGCGCAGCGTCGAGCATTGCGCGGTTTGGTAAAACCGCGCAAAAAGAAAGCCCGTGCGCTCGATGGATCCGGATGCCCGACAGAGGCTCCTTATGGCTGCTTCCTTCCGGACCTGACCAGATTCGGAACATGTCGTCATCCGAACCCATCGAACGCGCTAGGCGCTCGGTATATCTTACCCGCTCCCGCCCGATGGGGCAAGACAGCTAATTTGGGACGGGGCTTTTTTGACTACTTTTTGACTGATGGGTAGTCAAAAAAGCCCCGTCCCAAAATGACTACTTTTCTAGAGGCGGCCGAGGTCGTAGGCTCGCGCGGCAGACTCGCCGGCGCAGATGAGGTTGGTTGCGGCTTCTTGCGGATCGAGTGCCCGCTCCAGGTCCATGGGCTTGCGACAGATCGGCAGGACAAGGTCGATACCCTGCTCGTACACCGCATCCAGGTTGTCGGCACGACCGCCCACGACGGCAACAACCGGCTTGCCATAGCGCTTGGCACGGCGGGCCACGCCCACCGGCGCCTTACCGGCGGCGGATTGCTCGTCCATATTGCCCTCGCCCGTTATGACCAGGTCGACATCGCGTACACGCTCGTCAAACCCCACGAGATCGAGCACCGTCTCCACGCCCGAGCGTAGCTCCGCACCGAGCGCCAGCAGCGCGGCACCCAGGCCGCCGGCGGCACCTGCGCCGGGCACGCCAAGCACCGAGCCAAATGTCCGTGCGCCCTCGGGTGCGCGCAACAACCCCTGGGCTCGAGCCTCGACAATTGCCGTATCGAGCAGACGACCGTAGCCGACCATCCAGCTGTCGCACCTGCTCAGCGCCTCGGCGTCACCCGTCGGCAAGCCTTTCTGCCCGCCAAACACCGCAAGCGCGCCCCGACGCCCTACGAGCGGATTCTCGACATCCGAAAGCACAACGATACGAGCGCCATCCAAAGCCTGCAGCGCTGGCGCCAAATCAACGCTCGCCACCTGCTCAAGGCCGGCAAGACCGGGGGCGACATCGCAGCCCTGGTCATCGACCACACGCGCGCCCAGCGCCTGCAGCATGCCGGCCCCACCGTCGTTGGTGGCACTGCCGCCCAGACCAATATAGATAGTCTTTGCCCCAGCACGGACTGCGCGAAGCATGAGCTCGCCCACGCCATAGGTCGAAGCCGCCAACGCCGCCGACTCCGTACAGGGCGAATACCCAATACCCGCCGCCTCGGCCATCTCAATAACAGCCGACTCGCGCTCGCCGTCCACCAGCATCCGAGCAGACACGCGTTCGCCCAAGGGACCTGCCACCTCGCAGGTCGAGAGCTCACCACCGCATGCGGCGATAGCATCGAGCGTTCCCTCGCCACCATCTGCCAGCAGCAATGTGCACACCTCGGCATCGGGCCAAACGCGGCGCATGCCTTCGGCAACGGCCTCCTCTGCCTGCGCACTCGACACGCTACCCTTAAAGGAATCAATCGCCAGCAGCACACGGCGGGGCCGGCGGCATGCGACACCAAAATCGACCGCCTCAACGGCAATATCTTCGGCACACGCGAGTGCCTCGGCATGAGCGGCATGCGCCTCGAGATCGCCCCCACAACCGCAGCCAGCACCATCGGTGCCACGCAGCCCACTAAAATAGCTGCTCAACACCTCACGACACTCGTCTACCAGGACCCCAGCCGCCACGGTAAACCGATGATTCAGGCGCGAATCGGCATTCAGGTCGTACAGCGAACCCAAGGCGCCCGCCTTGGCATCAGCCGCGCCATACACGCAGCGCCCCACGCGCGCGTTGACCATAAGCCCCGCACACATGCAGCAAGGCTCGAGCGTCACGTAGACCGCGCAATCGGAAAGACGCCAGCGACCGAGCGACTGAGCGGCAGCGCACAGGGCCGCGAACTCTGCATGCGCCGAAGGGTCCTGGTCGAGCTCGCGACGATTATGCGCCCTCGCGACGATCTCGCCGTCGCGCACTACCACGGCTCCGATGGGCACCTCGCCCACCGCAGCGGCGGCGCGAGCCTCCGCCAGCGCCTCGCGCATGAACTTCTCGTCGATTTCGGTGATCGTCATCGTTCGCCTTCCCTGTTGCAGATTCAAAACGATGCTATCATTACGACTCACGGAGAGATGGCAGAGCGGTTGAATGCGGCGGTCTTGAAAACCGTTGAGCGCGAGAGCGTTCCGGGGGTTCGAATCCCCCTCTCTCCGCCACTTTTAGCGATGCACCGGCGTCATGGTCCGCTCGAACAGCGCATCGACAACGTCAGCCATCTCGGAGCGACGCTCCAGATCGTGACCCGATTCCCACCACATAGTAAAGAGCCGAATAATGCCGCCGGCGACAAACTCAGCCGTCGTGTCGAGCGGCACGGGCGCAAGCGCGTCCTCGTCTAGCGCACTCATCACACGCTCGCGGATAGAGCGGGCAATGCGATCGCAAATCATGCTGGTCAGCATGCCCGACATGCTGCTCGCCAAAATGTTGTCCATGAGCTGCTCATGGGCCAGAATCAGGTCCATGGCGTCGGTGAACACCTCGTGGCGAAGCACGCGCACGTCGTCGGCCGACACCGTGCCGCCCTCGCCAGCCCGCTTTTGCGGCAAACCCGACATAAGCTCATCGATATAAAAGGCAAAGTAATCGTTCTTGTCGCGAAAGTGCTTGTAGAACGTCGTGCGGCGAATCATGGCGCGGTCGCACAGCATGGCAACCGTCAGGTCCTCAAATCGATGCTCCTCGAGAAGCTCGGTGAAGGCATCGAACAGGGCGCGGTAGGTTTTCTTAATGCGAAGGTCCACTGGTATCGCCATCCTCAGGGTAAAGACAACACTCGTCAATCTGTCGCATATCTTACACCTGTACCTCGCGCGCTTTGCCCCGGTGCCAACCCCGCCGAAAACATAACGCTTACCGGAAAGTTCGGCACGACAAAACGTTGCGGGTATACTAGTAGCGTTATACCAACGGCAGCTGGCGCATGCCGCCGCGGCCATTCGAAACGGAGACATCATGCTTCCCGTCATCATCGGCATCGTTGTTGTTATTGTGATTGTCTGCGCCATCGCCGGCATCTACAACAACATGGTCACCAAGCGCAACCGCATCGATAACGCATGGCAGAACATCGATACGCAGCTGCAGCGCCGCAACGACCTGATCCCCAACCTAGTCGAGACCGTCAAGGGCTACGCCAAGCACGAGCAGGAGACGCTCTCCGCCGTGATCAGCGCGCGTAACACCGCCGTCAAGGCCACCACGCCCGAGGCCAAGATGGAAGCCGACAACGTGCTGACCGGTGCGCTGCGCCAGCTCTTCGCCGTAGCCGAGGCCTATCCCGACCTTAAGGCAAACACCAACTTTACGCAGCTGCAGGCGTCGCTCGAGGATACCGAGAACAAGATTAGCTATGCACGCCAGAGCTACAACGACTGCGTGCTCAGCTACAACAACGCCATTCAGACGTTCCCGGCTGTCATCTTTGCCGGCATCTTCCAGTTTAAGGAGCGCCAGGGCTTCGAGGCAGCTGAGGCCGCCCGCCAGACCCCGACCGTCAAGTTCTAAACAACAAGGCAGAGTCTTAAGCCAGTTCATCAACCCTTTGGGACCCAAGGCGCAAACCTTGGGCCCTTTTCGTATCCACGCACAACGCGCGGCCAAAAGGCCGGACGCCATCTTTATTCAGATTAATTGTTGCCTGTTGCGACAACGTCGTTCCCGCAGAGCGGAGAGCAAGTTCCCTCCCGGCGCACTCCGCAGAACGCAAGAAGCCCTCGCCGCACGAAGTGCGCAGCGAGGGCTTCTTGCATGTCCGAGGACGCGCCGGGAGGGAACTTGCTCTCCGCCCGAACAGGAAAGGATAATTACGCGACGGTGTAAACCCAGTCGTGCTTATCCTCAACAGCACCAGACTGGATGCCCGTCAGGGTCTCGCGGAGCTTCTTCATCACAGGGCCGATCTCGGTGTAGCCAGCCGGGAAGGTCACGGTCTCGTCGGCGCCGTAAACCTTGTTGTCGATCTCGCCGACCGGAGAGATGACGGCAGCGGTGCCGCACAGACCGCACTCAACGAAGGTGCCGGCCTTGACCTCGGCCCACTCGACGGGACGCTGGTCGACGGTCATGCCCAGATCCTCGGCAACCTGAACGAGCGAGCGACGGGTGATGGAGGGCAGGATGGAGTCGGTGTGCGACTGCGGAACGACGAGGGTGCCGTCCTCCTTCACGAACAGGACGTTCGCGCCGCCGGTCTCCTCGACATAGGTGCGGGACTCGGAGTCGAGATACAGGTTCTCGGCATAGCCCCCGCGATGGGCCTCCATCGTGGGCTTGAGGGACATGGCATAGTTAAGGCCGGCCTTGATGTTGCCGGTGCCGTGCGGTGCGGCGCGGTCGTACTCGGAAACGCGCAGCTTGACGGGCTTAAGGCCACCCTTAAAGTACGGACCGACCGGGGTCACGAGAATACGGAACGTGTACTCAGGAGCGGGAGCCACGCCGATCACGTCACCGGAGCCGATCATAAATGGACGCACGTACAGGGTTGCACCGGAGCCGAAAGACGGAACCCAGGCGGCGTTGGCAGAAACGACCTGCTTGACGGCCTCAACAAACTTGTCCTTGGGGAACGGGGGCATCTCGAGGCGCTGGGCAGAGTTATACATACGCTCGGCGTTCATGTCGGGACGGAAGCAGACGATGCTGCCGTCCTCGGCGGTATAGGCCTTCAGGCCCTCAAAGACCTCCTGGCAGTAATGGAAGATGCCGCCGCACTCGGAGACATGCAGGGTGTGGTCGGTGGTCAGGCCACCCTCGTCCCACTCGCCATCCTTCCAATGAGCCTCGTAGCTGTAATCGGTCTTCATGTAGCCAAAGCCAAGGCTACCCCAATCGATATCCTTCTTCTCGACAGCCATATGTCGCTCCTTACATACACAGTTGCATACTCGCGAACCCGCACGCAAGGACCGAGGCCGACCGCGTCGCAACGTCGCACGCCCGGAGCGTAGAGCCGGACGGGACACGCGAACAGCATCAAAGCCGATGGCACGTCGGTTCGCATGCACGAGATTGTACTCCCCGCATGCGTTGGATAAAACGTTTTTCTTTAACTAACTAAAGTATTTTCATTTGACCGAAGCAAAGGGCCCGCCACCGTAAACGGTGACGGGCTTCAACGGCACGGTTTGCGCGCTGGCTCGAGCTACGCGTTCTTTTTGCCCAGCTTAGCCTTAACCAGACCGACCACAGTCGGGATGATCGACACGGCAACGATACCAACGATTAGCAGCTCAAAGTGCTCCTGCACAAAGGGAATGCCGCCAAAGAAGTAACCCAGCAGCGTAAAGACCGTCGACCAGGTGATACCGCCCAGCACGTTATAGATGACAAAGTTACGCCAGTGCATGCCGCCCATACCGGCGATGAAGGGCACAAAGGTGCGGATAAACGGGAAGAAGCGACCCAGGAAGATGGCCAGGTGGCCCCACTTGTCCAGGAAGTCCTCGGACTTTTTGATACGCTCGGGCGTCATGGCCTTCACCTTGCCCGAGGCGATGATCTTTTGGCCAAAGAAATGACCGATCATAAAGTTGCACTGATCGCCCAAGATGGCAGCCGTCCATGCGACGGCCAACAGAGCCACGATGTTAAAGCCGCCGTTGTGGGCAAAGAAACCCGAGGCAAACAGCAGCGAGTCGCCGGGAAGGAACGGGAAGAACACCACGCCCGTCTCGATAAAGATAATCAGGAACACGCAGCCGTACGCCATAAGCGGGCCGGCGGCGATCCAGCCGGCGATCGCAGTGCGCGGATCCTTAAGCAGCTCGGCGATAAAATTGATGAAACCCATGAAGTAAAACCTCTCAGTTGTGGGCGCGGACACGTCCAAGTTGACCAGTATACGGTTACGACACGGCCACGCACACGACCTTACAAAAGCGTGACTTCATTACCAGCAAGTTTGCATAATTGACACCTGTCGCGCAAAGCAGGCAAGATTGCCCTTTCTAATCCCTAGCTAATCGCTATACTTTATTGAATTGCATTGTCGCGGCGCTAAGGGAGGGCGGCCGGTGAGCTTTATCAATACCATTCGCGAGGACATCAAGACCGTCCAGGCACAGGATCCCGCTGCGCAAAACGGCCTGGTCATCTTCCTCTCCTATCCCGGCCTACACGCCAAGTGGAACCACGTACCCGAGCACTGGCTCTGGGAGCACGGCCATCGCTCGCTCGCCCGCGTGCTCTCGCAAATCACCCGCCATATCACTGGCGTCGAAATTCACCCTGCCGCGCAGATTGGCAAGCACTTCTTTATCGACCATGCCATGGGCGTCGTCATCGGCGAAACCGCCATTGTGGGCGACAACTGCGTACTCTATCAGGGCGTCACGCTCGGCGGTACTGGCAACGAGACCGGCAAACGCCACCCAACGCTCGGCAACAACGTCACCGTGGGCACGGGCGCCAAGGTGCTCGGCAACATCCGCATCGGCAACAACGTCAAGATCGGCGGCAACTCGGTCGTCGTCAAAGACGTGCCCGACAACTGCACCGTCGTGGGCGTGCCGGGACGCATCATCAAGCGCAACGGCTGCCGCGTGTTCGAGGAGAGTTTCGACGCCAAGCAGCATCGCGAGTACATGCCCGATGACGCCGCCGAGCAGAGTGCCCTCAACCGCCAAGGCATCACCGAGAACGCCCGCCGCGTCAAAGAACTCGAGCGAGAGGTGGCGGAGCTCAAGGCCCTCGTCGCCAAGCTCGTGGACGAACGCTAGGGCTGCGGACGGTACAGACCCGCATCAACGCAAGAAGGCCCGCCAGGGAATCAATCCCCCGGCGGGCCTTCTTTTCGATGTGACAAGGGGACTGTCCCTTTGTCACCTTAGGCGAACTGACTCAGATAGAGGTCGGCGTAAGCGCCCTCGGCTGCGAGCAGCTCCTTATGTGTGCCCTGCTCGATAATGTTGCCGTGATCCATGACCAGAATCAGGTCGGCATCCACGATCGTCGACAGGCGATGCGCGATCACAAAACTGGTGCGCCCGCGCATGAGCGCGTCCATGGCGCGGCCGATGGCAAGTTCGGTGCGCGTGTCCACGCTCGACGTCGCCTCGTCCAGGATGAGAATCGCCGGGTTGTTGAGCAGCACGCGTGCAATGGTCAGCAGCTGGCGCTGGCCCTGACTAATGCTCTCGGCATCGTTGGCCACCCGCGTGTCATAACCCTGCGGCATGGTACGCACAAAGAAGTCGACCTGCGCGGCGCGCGCAGCCGCCACGATCTCGTCGCGCGTCGCCTCGGGACAGCCGTAGGCGATGTTCTGCGCAATCGTGCCATCAAATAGCCAGGCGTCCTGCAGCACCATGCCAAACTGCTGGCGCAGCTCGCCGCGGTCCATACGGCTCGTGTCCACGCCGTCGAGCGTAATGCGGCCACCGTCGATCTCGTAAAAGCGCATGAGCAGGTTGATGAGCGTAGTCTTGCCCGCGCCCGTGGTTCCCACCACGGCGATCTTCTGGCCCGGCTCGGCGGTAAACGACACGTCGCGCATAAGCGGCTTGTCGGGCGAATAGCCAAAGCGTACATGCTCAAAAGCGACGCGACCCTCAACGCGACCCGGCAGCTTGGCGGCCTCGTCCGGCAGCGGATCGGCCTCCATCTCGGGCTCATCGAGCAGGTCGAACACGCGCTCTGCGCTCGCCAGCGCGCTCTGCAGCGAGTTAAAGGTAAACGACAACTGCGTCATGGGTTCGGACGCCTCGTAGATAAACTGGAAGAACGCCTGGAACACGCCGACGGTCATGTGACCGGCAACCAGCATACTGCAGCCCACCAGCGCGATCACGATCTGCGCCAAACGGCCGATAAAGCGCACCGCAGGGCCGACGGCGTTAATCATAAAGTCGGCCTTGGCACTCACGCGCGCCAGCTCGCCCGAGGCTTCGTGCACCTCGGCAGAACTCTGGCGTTCGCGGTTGAACGCGCGAATCACCAGACGGCCCGAGTAACCCTCCTCAACCGCGCTCGTAATCTTGGAGACCCATTCCTGGCGCTCACCGGTTACGTCATGCGTGCGGTGCGAGACCACCTTGGTCACCAGCAGCGATACCGCCGTAAAACC
This sequence comes from Collinsella sp. AM10-26, assembly GCF_003472525.1. Classification (NCBI taxonomy): domain Bacteria; kingdom Bacillati; phylum Actinomycetota; class Coriobacteriia; order Coriobacteriales; family Coriobacteriaceae; genus Collinsella; species Collinsella sp. AM10-26. The sequence continues at coordinate 35,669 of NZ_QRMC01000008.1, read as the reverse complement.
CAAAAAGATCAACGTGAGCCTAACGCTATAGACGAACATCATGATGATGGCGCCCGTCACGGTGCCGATCGACATCAGCAGCTGCAGCAATCCGCGCTGCATGCTCTCGGACATCTTGTCCAGGTCGTTGGTCGCGCGGCTGACTACCTCACCGGGGCGATGCGCATCAAAGTAAGCGAGCGGCAGACGGCTGAGCTTTTGCGCGATGCGGTTGCGCAGGCGCAGGTTGAGGCGCTCAGCAACACTCGACATCAAAAAACTCTGCAGTGCATAGAACGATCCGGCGGCCGTCCAGATTAAAAAGTAGATGAAGATGGTTCTGCCGCAGCTCTCCCAGGTGATGTTGAAGGTGGTGTCGTTGGCAAACGCCACCTGTATATGGCCCCACAGCTCGTCGATAACATGAGCGCTATATGCCGGCGCGGCGGTGTTAAAGATGACGTAGAACACAATGCTCACGAACACGATATAGAAGCGCCAATGGTCGCCGGTAGCCTCGTTCCACAAACGGCGCACCGTCGCCCAGGTATCCCGAGGCGTCTCGTCCTCGTCTTCGTCATCCACGTCGCGCATACGCTCTGCCTCGGCACGGGCGCGCTCGTCCTCGGCTCGTTCGTTTTCCTCGTACAGCGCTTGGCGACGAGCCTCGCGCTCGGCCGCTGCCTTGGCGGCATCGTCCAGCTCGGGTACCGCGGCAGCCGTTTCCTCAACCAATCCCGCGGCAGCGGCGTCATCAACGCCGCCCTGCTTCTTGAGCTCCTCGGTCATGCTACTCACCTCCCTTCATCTGCGATTCCGCGATAGCGCGGTACACCTCGCAGGTCTCCATGAGCTCGTCGTGCGTGCCTAGGCCCACGACCTCGCCGTCCTTGAGCACCACGATCTGGTTGGCATGCAAGATCGTCGAGATGCGCTGCGCGATGATGAGCACCGCAGCGTCGCGCGTCTCGTCTTGCAACGCATGGCGCAGGGCGGCATCAGTCTTAAAGTCCAGGGCCGAAAAACTATCGTCGAAGATATATAGATCGGCATGCTTCATGAGCGCACGGGCGATGGCCAGACGTTGGCGCTGGCCGCCCGAAAAGTTCGTGCCGCCCTGCGCCACCGGGGTATCGAGCCCCTGCGGCTGATCGAGCACAAAGGTGCTCTGGGCAACCTGGAGCGCATGAAGCATGTCTGCCTCAGTCGCGTCTTCGTTGCCAAAGCGCAGGTTGCTTGCCACGGTGCCCGAGAACAGCCACGCCTTCTGCGGCACATAGGCAATACGCCCGCGGATGTCGTCTTGCGAAAGTTCGCGCAGATCGACGCCGTTCAGGCGAATGGCGCCCTTCGTGGCATCGTGGAAGCGAAGCAAGAGCTTGGCCACCGTTGACTTGCCCGATCCCGTCGAGCCGACAATCGCAGTCGTCTGACCGCGGCGACAGGCAAAGTTCAGATCGCACAGCGTGTCCTCGTCGGCATCGTCAAAACGAAACGACATGTGATCGAACACGGCGACCGCATCCGATCCGTCCTTTGAGTCGGACGCGCTCGCGTCGAGCGTGCGTTCGCCATCCACGATACTCGGCTCAATCTCCAGCACCTGCTGCGCACGGTTCAGACATGCGGCGGCGCGCGGGAGTGTCAGCACCACCATCTGCGCCATCATCACAAAGAACAGAATCAGGATCGCGTACTCCAGCACGGCCGAGATGCTGCCGATTTGCATCGCATGGGCGCCCACGCGGTTGCCGCCCACCCACAGCACCGCCACCTCGGCGATGTTCATCAAAAAGAAGCTGGAGCTGTCGAGCCCCACAAACAGGTGGTTGACCTTAATGGCATTGTCCGCGTAATCGCTAAACACCTCGTCCAGGCGCTGCTCCTCATGGCGCTCCTTGTTAAACGCACGGATGACGCGCACACCCACGATGTTTTCGCGCAGCACCACGTTCATACGGTCGATAAAACTCTGCAAGCGCATAAAGATCGGAGCCGCGTTGGCAACCGTAAAGACCGCCGCAACCAGCACGATCGCAACCACGACGCCCAGAAGCATGCCCATGGCCGAATCGATGAGCCAGGCGAAGATGATGCCTGCCACCGCCAGGAACGGCACCGGCAGCACCAGCTGGATCGTCTGCAGAATCGCCTGTTGAATCACGTTGATGTCGTTGAGCGAGCGCGTGATCATCGAGCCCGTGCCAAAGCGCTCAAAGTCACTGGCAGACAGCTCGAGCGACTTGTCGTAGACGGCATTGCGGATATCGCAGGCCACGTTGGCGGCCAAGCGCGCCGAAAGATAGCAGCCCAACACCGCGCCGCCGCTGGCCATGCCGGTCGCGATAAGCATGTAGAGGCCGTTGCGCAGGATGTAGTCGACATCGCCCGTGGTGATGCCGGTGTTGACCATGTTCGCCAGCATCGTAGGAACCAACAGCGTACCGACGTTGTCGATTAGCAGCACCAACAACGTCACCGCGACAAGCCTGCGATACGGCTTCATAAACCTCATTAAGAGTCGCACGACTCCCCCTCACCTTGATTCTCGGCCTGGCTCTCGGCAGCGATATGCTGCTTAAAGGCATCGCACTCATCGCCGAGCGCATGGGAAAATTTTCCGATTAGGCGCATGATTTCGCGCTGTTCCCAGGGCTCGAGCACTTCGAAAGCCTGTTGCTCGGCTTCTTGCGCCGGCAGCGCATATTGCTCGGCAAACCGCATGCCCGCTTCGGTCAAACGCACAACCTTGTTCTTACGGCTGCCTTCGGCAAACTCCAACGTTGCGAAACCCCGCGCCGTCAAGGTTTTAATTGCCGAGTTGATAGTCTGCTTGCTGTAGAACCATTCGCTTGTCAGACGGCTTACGGCAACACTGCCGCCCGCCGTGCTGGTATCGACGAGCATCCAGTAAGCGCAGTCCGAAAGACCGCAGGCGCGCGAGAACTCCGAATAGATATGGTCGAGTCCATTGAGCAACCGGTCGAAATCGACCAGTGTAACCGCACTATTCATCTATCCCACCATTCGATTGTCCGATTTTTGACCAATTTTGTATCTCTATATTAGTCCGAGTTTTGACTATCGTCAACAGGCGCTCCGCAAATGTTTGCACTTTTATGGCCTATCGGCAGAAAAAGACCGCCGGCGCGGGGGCAGCGCCAGCGGTCACGTGAAATTCGGGTTTTATTGCCTGTTAAGCGGCGACGGCCTCATAGACCGTAGCGCCCGAGAAGCTATCATGCAGGCTCTTGCCGGCAATCCACGGCAGCTCGACGACCTCGCAGACCGTGTTGACCAGCTCGGAGCAGTCAGTAAAGTGGCCCTTGTCGTTGAGGGCCTCGCAATCCTGAACACGCCAATAGCCATCGGTGTGCGTGATGTAGTACTCGTGATCGTTGATCGACACGAAAGCGCGCGTCTTGGAACGCAGCAGCTTCAGAAATCCTTCGAAATCGGTCTCGACGACATCTCCAGCCTGGAACATGATAGTTACCTCCTGGCCCGGCGCCACCACAGCGCATTGATAAACGTTGGTTCTCCTTTAGTAAAACCTTTATCAGAGCTTATACGCGCATCATTTAGGCAAGTGGTAAAAAACCGCAGGGTAGACGGGATAAAACGTTTAACCATCCCATTTGTTTGTCACATTCTGAAGGCACTTTTATGCAAACTCACTTTCCCAATTGGAATCTATCCTTTTGGCCGGGCAATTGACCGTCTATCGTTTGAGCCCGACGGGTATGAACGGGGCATCTGCAACGCCATCGCAAGGAGACACCATGGAGACTATCGAAGCGCTCATTCACCGCCGCAGCTGTCGCAAATACAGCGATCGCCCCGTCGAGGCCGAAAAGCTTGCACGTATTATCGAAGCCGGCCAATATGCACCGAGCGGCATGGGCCGCCAGCCGGTGACGTTTGTCGCCGTCACCGACCCCGCGACCGCTGAGCGTCTCTCACAGCTCAACGCGCAAGTCATGGGCAGCAACAGCGACCCCTTCTATGGCGCCAAGACCGTTGTGGTGGTGCTGGTCGACCGCAGCGTGCCCACGCATCTGGAAGACGGTTCGCTTGCCATGGGTAACCTGCTCAACGCCGCCTATGCGCTGGGCGTTGATTCGTGCTGGATTCACCGCGCGCATGAGGTTTTCGATTCGCCCGAGGGTCTGGAGCTACTGGCCAGCTGGGGTCTACCCGCCGACGGAAGCCTACGCGGCGTCGGTCACTGCATTCTGGGCTATGCCGAAGACGCACTTCCCGAGGCAAAGCCGCGCCGCGGCAACGTGGTCTACGTAAGGTAACCCAGGAGCGTCATAGGGGTAGCTAATTTGGGACGGGGCTATTTTAGCTACCCCTCTCGCAACTTATATTGACGTCGCCGTTGTCGTCGTTTCGTTCGTGTGAGTCGTTTCGGCTTCGCCGCTTTGTTCGTCCTCGTCCTTTTGCGCATCGGCGATGGTGGTGGCCGCCGCGACGATACCGCGTTGGGGCACAACGCCCGTCTGGGTCTGTGCGCCCTCGACAACTTCTGTGCCTGCATGCGCGAGCTCGGGCGATTTAAACATTGCGTCCAAGTTGGCGCCGCCGCCGGCGTAGCCAAGCGCAGCGAGCGCGATGACGATCGCTGCAACGACAACCACGATCGGCACGTAGCGATGCCAGCCGGCGGGATTGAGCCCGCTGCGGCGAGCCGCCCCGCGGCTGATGTAACCGAGTGTGCCGTCGTGCTTGAGCTTTGAGCCCACCACGCGCTTGCGGCCCCACAGCGACGACTCGGCCTGCATGGCCAAGCGAGCGCTTGCCGAAGGATAGCCATATTTAGTGCGCTTGAACGAGCCATCAAACCCCGAGGCGTGTTTGCCCCACGTCACCGATGTCGTGCGTCGGTTAACCGGCGCGGCGCTCCGTCTTCTGCGGCTCGGTTTTGAAGTCTCAGCCATATGCCCTCGCACGCCGTAACCAAATCGAAACAATAACGCTTTGGACTGTAGCACACGCGTCGCGCGCGGTCACGGGCGCCTCGCTCAACGGTCATCGTCCTTCAGCAAGCGCCACAGCGTTGTACGGCTTATGCCCAGCACCTCCGCCGCACGGGTTCGGTTGCCGCGTAGATGATCTACAACCAGATGCGCGATATCTCGCTCGGTATCGGCCAGCGGTCGCAGGATATACAGGTCACTTTCGAGTGTCGGGGCGCCAAAGGTTGCGGTCTTAATCACATCCTCTTGGGCGAGCACTTCCTCCGCCACAGCGCGGTCCACCGCGCCCGCCCCCACCAATATATACAGTCGTTCCGAGACCTCGCGGAGCTGCAGATAATTGCGCGGCCAGCGGTAAGCATCGAGCGTCTTCGTCGCCGCGGCGGACAGCGTGGGTGCTGCCGTCCCAAATGCATCAGCGAGATATTCCAAATAGCGCGCAACCTTTGTCGACGCGGCTCCCTGCTCGGCAATCGCCGGCGCCACGCTCACCGCACAGGCGAAGCGCTCGGTCACAAAGGCGGCTTGATCACTTTCGCTGCCGCCCGGCATGTCGTTCGCCGTCAGCACCACATGGCAGCGCGTCGCCAACGCGGTGTCGGCCATCGTGGAAACGAGCTCGCGGAGGCGCTGGGGACCAACCGCATTCCAGCCCTCAATGCAAAGGGTCAGCCCTGTTTGAAACAGCGGCGATTCGGAGCTTTTGAGCACATGGCGCCAACCCCGATCGGTGAGCTCATCGAGCGCGACGGAAACAAAGGGTTGATCGGCAAAAGGACCGTCCAGATAGAGGCGCTTGGCTATCTCGACCTGACCCGCCCCCAGCTCGCCCTCGAGCATAAGGGGCACTCCGCGCACGTAGCTCTCGGCGACCGGCGCAGCCATCGAGGCCGCCCCCTCAACGATGCCGTACGCGCTCGATTCGTAGCGGGCCTCAACTTCGTCGGCATTGAGCCATTCGATGCCCGCATGTGCCGCGGCGCCGCGCACCTCGCGGACCACGGCGACCCAAAGCCCCCCGCCCTCTTTGTCGGTGGGGCGAACGGTCAGGCTCAGGCGCGCACCCGCACGTCCCATAACCAGACGCGCGCCGTCTCCTATACGGTCGAGGCGCTCAGCGACAAAAGCCGCCACATCCCGCTCAAGAGCCGCGTCATTCATGGTAGAAATCGCGACGTCCCCCCGCACATCGATTGCCAATGCCGAGGCCCCGGCAGCAGCCAGGGCCTCGGTCAAGATGTTCAGCTTGGAATCGCTATCCATGATTTGCCCCTGTCCGCGGCGATGTGCAACCGCCGACGGTCGCACGACCGAGTGTTTCAAAATTGAACGATATTGCTCACCAAACACTATAGGGCAGAAAGCGCCGTCCTGCGAGTATAGGTGTTGCCCCGCATCGCCATCCTGGCGGGGCGATAAGAGCTCTTCGGGACCTATCAACCTGCGGACAAGCCATACCCGCAAGAGCTCCTATCGCTCCACCGCAGGCATGCGCTCACCAGCAGCCAACACGCAAACTGGCTACTTCTCTACCAGATTCCCAGCACGTACTGCATTCCCAAGCTCATGCACGCAATGCCAATCCAGCAGCAAAGGCCCAGCGCAATGGGCTTACCGCCCTTTTTGACCAGCTCAACGATATCGGTATTGAAACCAATAGCCGCCATGGCCATCACGATAAAGAACTTCGAAAGCTCCTTGATAGGTGCCGTAACGGACGCGGGAAGCTGAAGCACCGTGGTGATCACGCTCGCCAGCACGAAGAACAGCACAAACATGGGAAACGCGCGTTTAAGCGAGAACGTGCTTTTGGCGTCGCCGCCAGCCTTGCGCGCTAGATGCATCTGCCAGCATGCGAGGACCAACGTAATGGGAATAATGGCCAGCGTCCTGGTGAGCTTGACCACCGTGGCGCTCTCGAGCACATTGGCACCGGGATGCATGCTGTCCCAGGCGCTCGCCGCAGCCGTTACCGACGAGGTGTCGTTGATGGCGGTGCCGGCAAACATGCCAAAGCCCTCGTTGGTCAGCCCGAGCATGCCGCCGAGCGTCGGAAACACGAGCGCCGCGATAACGTTAAACAGGAAGATGACCGAAATAGCCTGGGCAATCTCGCGATCGTCGGCATCGATGACGGGTGCGGTCGCGGCGATGGCAGAACCGCCGCAAATCGACGAACCCACACCCACAAGCGTCGCGATCTTGCTCGGCACGTTCATGACGCGGCAGAGCACGAAGGCGGCAACAAGCGAGGTCGAGATCGTCGCCACGATAATCGGCAGCGACTGGGCGCCCTTGGACAGAATCTGCGAGAGGTTCATGCCAAAGCCAAGCAGGATAACCGCGTACTGCAAGATCTTTTTGGATGTATAGGTGACGCCAGCAGCGAGCGGTTCGCGACGATTCTTGGGAAAGACGAGAGCCAGGACCATGCCAAAGAGGATGGCAAATACCGGCCCGCCAACCACCTCGATCTGCTTGCCGAGCAGCGTTGCGGGAATGGCGATGATCAGGCAGAACAAGACGCCCTTCCAGCGCTCGCGTACGATATTTGCCAGTTGCATATGGGATTCCTTCTTCCTATTTCACGTTTGCGACGACTTACGATACGACAACGCTAAGCGCAATCCCGCGCAAACGCAGGAAAAAATGTCGCAAAAGTTATCGGGCGGCGATTGAATTACCCACCGCGGAGGGCTGACTCGCGGCATAATAAACAACTGACATATGAGTGTGAATGAACGGTTGCGAGGCGCTATGGAAGAATCGATGCACATCGGCGAGCAAGAAGCGAGCCTACAGGACCAGTCCTACCACACCATTCGACGCAAAATCGTCTACCTGGACTACAAGCCGGGCGAAAAGCTGGGCGTTAAACAGCTTTGCGACGACCTGGATATGGGGCGCACCCCTGTGCGCGAAGCGTTGGTGCGTCTGGCGCAAGAGGGCTTGGTGCGCACCGTGCCCCAAAGCGGCACCTATGTCTCGCCCATCAACCTTACCCTTGCCGAGAGTGCCTGCTACATTCGCGAGCACCTGGAAAAGCAGGTGATCGTGGAGTGCTGCGCGCGTGCCACCTCGGTGGGCATCGAGCAGCTCGACCGCGCCATCGTGCTGCAGGAAAAGGCGATGGCCGAAGAGGATCGCATCGGCTTTTTTTTGAGCGACAATCTCATGCATCGCATGATCTTTAGCATCGCATGCCGCAGCACCGTGTGGTCGTGGCTCGAGGAGACCAATGCCGACCTAGAGCGCTTCCGCTGGCTGCGCGCCGCCACGCAGACGCTCGACAAGCAGGAGATTGTTAACGAGCACAAGCAAATCCGCCGCGCTATTGCCGGACGCGACCCCATCGAGGCGCGCTTTTTGGTGAGCAAGCACCTGCACATGATGTTCCGCAACCAGACCGAGATTCTGGACCAGTATCCCGAGTACTTCGAGACCAGCAAGCTCCGCTAACCTGCCAAAACCACCACAAAGGGGACAGGCACCTTTGTGGTGGTTTCTCCGTACAAAAAGGCCCGGCTCCGTCTGATGACGCGGAGCCGGGCCTTGGCTGTTGGAACGCCGGAACATCCGCTACTCGACAGTAACGCTTTTCGCCAGGTTTCGGGGTTGGTCGACGTCGCAGCCGCGCAGGATGGCGACCTCGCGGGCGAGCAGCTGCAGCGGGACGCTCGCCGTGATGGGGCTGAACACGTCGCGGACTGCCGGCACGCGGATGATGCAATCGGCGATCTTGTTGATCTCCTCGTCGCCCTCGGTGGCAACGACGATGACCTTGGCACCCCGCGCCTTGCACTCCATAAGGTTCGACACGGTCTTGTCGTAGGTGGCGCTCTTGGTGGCCACGGCGATGACAGGGAAGCCCGGGTCGATCAGGGCGATGGGGCCGTGCTTCATCTCACCGGCGGCGTAGGCCTCGGCGTGCAGGTAGCTGACCTCTTTGAGCTTGAGCGCGCCCTCGTAGGAAATGGCGGCGCCCATGCCGCGGCCCACGAACAGCGCCGATTGCGCGCCCTTGCACAGCAGGGCGGCCTCATGAACGGTCTCGGTTTGGGTATCCAAAATCCACTGGATCTGCTCGGCCGTATCGGAAAGCTCGCGGAACAGCATGCGCGCCTGCTTGGTGGTCAGGCGGTACTTGACCTGCGCCAGCAGCAGCGCCAGCAGCGTCAGGCTCACAACCTGGCCGATAAAGCTCTTGGTCGAGGCGACCGCGATCTCCTTGTTGGCCTTGGTATAGATGACGCCGTCGCTCTCGCGCGCCACCGGGCTGCCCACCACATTGGTGATGCCGAAGACCTTGGCACCCTTGATGCGCGCGTCGCGAATGGCGGCAAGGGTATCGGCCGTCTCGCCCGACTGGGACACGGCCACAACAAGCGTCGTCGGCGTGATGATGGGGTTGCGGTAGCGGAACTCGCTTGCCGCCTCGACCTCGGTAGGAATACGAGCCCAGCCCTCAATGAGATTCTTAGCAATGAGGCCAGCGTGATAGCTGGTGCCGCAAGCGATCACGTAGACGCGGTCGATGTCGTTGAGCTCCTCGAGCGAAAGGCCCAGCTCGTCGATGTCGAGCTCGCCGGCTGGCGTCATACGACCGACCAGCGTGTCGCGCACGACGCGCGGCTGCTCGTGGATTTCCTTGAGCATGAAGTCGGGATAACCGCCCTTTTCGGCCATGTCCAGATCCCAGTCGATGTGAGTGACCTTGGGCTCGATAACATTGCCGGCCTCGTCGGTGTATTCGACGCCTGCGGGCGTGAGCTTGGCAAACTGACCGTCCTCGAGCACCACGACATCGCGGGTGGCGTCGATGAGTGCAATGACGTCGGAGGCGACATAGGCGCCGGTCTCGCCTGCGCCTACCACAATCGGGGAATCCTTGCGGGCTACGGCGATCACGCCGGGCTCGTCAGCGCACACTGCGGCCAGACCATAGGCACCGACCACGTGGGTGCAAGCCTCGCGCACGGAGGCCATCAGGTCGTGCGTCTCGGCATAGGCCTCTTCGATCAGATGCGCAAAGACCTCGGTATCGGTCTCGCTCTTAAAGTGGTGGCCGCGGCCCTCCAGCTCTTCGCGCAGCTCAGCGAAGTTCTCGATGATGCCGTTGTGGACGATGGCGATACGACCGTCGCAGCTGGTGTGGGGATGGGCGTTAACGACGGAGGGCTTGCCGTGGGTAGCCCAGCGGGTATGGCCGATGCCGCAGGTAGCGTCGCTGTCGATATTGGAAAGCTCGCTCTCCAGGCCCGCGACCTTGCCCACGCGGCGGATGACGTCGAGGTGAGCCGCGGCGCCCTCGCCCACCTCGAGCGCAACGCCCGAGGAGTCATAGCCGCGATATTCCATGCGCTTGAGGCCCGTGACCAGGATGTTCTTTGCAATATCAGAGCCGGTGTAGCCGACAATTCCGCACATAGGATAAATCCCTTCGTTCGCGTGACTGCAAGACGTCCACGCACAGGGGGCGCTGAGACGTATAACGTTCGAGTATTGTACTCACGCAAGCGCAAGCTGATATACCAGAAGTGGTATCTCAACTTAGATACCACCCGATGCACACATGCCCAGCCGGTCCAAACCACCACAATGGGGACAGGCACCTTTAACGGTGGTTTGGGCCGGGGCGGCGGCTTATCCCGGCGAAAGATCTCGATCTGTAACATCTGCGGCTCCGGAAGCCGGCTTAGTGTTACAGATCGAGACATTACGGTTCGGCCCCTGCACTATGTCTCGATCTGTAACAGGTAGAGCCGGTTTTGCCGTCCAGATGTTACAGATCGAGACAATTGAAGGCCCGGGCAGCTCAAACCACCACAAAGGTGCCTGTCCCCTTCGTGGTGGTCCGGGGCAGTAGCGGCGTTTCCCCAGATAAAACCTGCCAAAATAAACCTGTCCCTAATTGGCAGGTTTTGACACCCTGGGGGCGGGCGATGCTACAATCTGGCTTGTACTTGAAACGCATCAAAGGGGCCGCTATGGCAAAGGTTAAAATCAGCGACGTCGCGCGCGAAGCCGGGGTTTCGCTGGGCACGGTATCCAACGCGCTCAACCACCCCGAAAAGCTGCGCCCCGAGACCCTCAAGCTCATTAACGAAACCATCAATCGACTGGGCTACCTGCCCAACCAGAGCGCTCGCCAGCTCGCAGGCGGCACCACCAAGTCCTTTGGCTTGGTTCTCCCCCGCCTCGACCACGGCTTCTCGCTCCAAATTGCCAGCGGTGCCCACAACGAGGCACGCAAGCACGGCTATGACTTGCTCATCGCCAACGCCGACAACGACGACATTCTCGAAGACCATTACCTGCGCTATTTTATGGGCACGCAGATGTCCGGCGTCATGGTTCAGCCCATGGCGTCCCCCGATTGGCACCCCGCCATGACCAAGATTCCCGTCCCCATCGTCCATCTGGACGTCCATTGTTCAGAACCCGGTTACTACGTGGCCGCCGACAACGAGGCACAGGGGCGCATTATCGCCGAGCTCGCCATCGCCCGCGGCGCACGCCATATCACCGTTGTGGGCAGAGCGGCATTTATGCAGCTCACCCTGCGCGTCCTTGGCATCCACAAAGCACTTGCCCTGCATCCCGATATCAAAATTGAGGTCATCGATGCCGGAGAGTGGAATACCGCAGCCGACGGCTACAGCATCGGTACCCAGATTGCCGAACGCCCTGCTGACGAGCGCCCCGATTTTGCCATCGGCTTGACCGACGTATTGGCCTCGGGCGTTATCTCGGCGCTGATCGACAAGGGCATTTCCGTCCCCGACCAGATTCTTGTTGCCGGCTGCGATGGCAACCCGCTTGCCTGGAGCGGATCGGTCCCCCTCACCACGGTAGCACCACCGGGCTACGAGATCGGCCGCAAGGGCGTGCAGCTGCTCATGGAACAAATCGAGGATAAACCTGTCGCCAAGACCAAACGAGTCCGCATCGGCTCCGCCGCGCGCACCGTCACCACGGTCACGGCCAGCGAGGACATTAACCGTCAGGAACTCGTGCGTCCCTTCTTGCTCGAGCGCGTAAGCACCCAAAATGCCAAGCCGCACCCGACGGGCCAACCCATGGTCCCGACAACCGACATAAACCTGGGCGCCTACTTGTAACAAAAAAACGCCGCAACGGAAACAGGCCCGCTGCGGCGTTTTTTACTGGCCCCATGCGCCCCCCCGTTTAGCCGGACCTGCGGCTACGGATATTTATGGAATGTAATCCAATTTTCATTAACTATTTTGTTAAAATAGACTCAATTCCATATTTTTAGATATTTCCTATAAGTATTGATTTTGCTCCAGTTTTTTCTCGCCAAGAAAGGGGTTTCATGAATCTGATTGATCGCAAACAGTACCTCGACTGGCTCATTTCGTGGAAAGACTCGCACGTCATCAAGGTCGTTTCGGGCGTGCGAAGGTCCGGCAAATCAAAGCTATTCGAAATCTACCGTAGCTACCTGCGCGATTATGGAATCACAGGTGACCAGGTTATATCCCTCAACTTTGAAGACCTGGAGTTCGAGTCGCTTACGTCATATAGAGCACTCTACGACTACATTTCCGCCAGACTCGTCCCCGATAAGATGAACTACATTTTTCTGGACGAGATACAGCACGTCGAGCATTTCGAAAAAGCCGTCGACAGTCTTTTTATCAAGGACAATGTCGACCTCTACATAACCGGTTCCAACGCCTATCTGCTCTCGAGCGAGCTGGCTACTTTGCTCTCCGGTCGCTACGTAGAGCTCAAGATGCTGCCCCTATCCTTTAAAGAGTTTTGCTCGGCAAAAACCAATGACGGAAAGGCTCCCGCGCAGTTGTTTGACGAGTACATCACCCGGGGCTCTTTTCCCTTTATCGCCGAGACGGGTATTCAGGGACCCCAGGCGCGCGATTATCTTATGAGCCTCTACGATACCATCGTCATACGCGACGTTATCGAACGCCTGAAGGTCTCGGACGTCCCGACCCTGCGCGATATCACCAAGTTCCTACTCCATAGCATTGGAAACCGGATCTCGATTAAAAAAATCTCCGACACGCTCTCGTCCAACGGCAACAAAACCGACCAGAAAACCGTAGCCAAGTACCTCAAAGGCTTAACAGACAGCCTTGTGCTGTACTTTGCTCCGCGCTATAACGTGCGCAGTCGGCAGCTTCTTTCAACAAACGGCAAATACTACGCCGTTGACCTTGGACTTAGAGGCGCTCTTGTCAAAACCCAAAGCAGCGATATCGGTCATATCCTCGAAAATGTTGTTTATCTCGAGCTCCTACGCCGTGGATACGACGTCTACGTGGGCGATATCGACGGCGGGGAAATCGATTTTGTTGCCCTAAACTCAGACGAGACAGCCTATTTTCAGGTTTCAGCCACAACGCTCGACGAAACCACCCTCAATCGAGAGTTGGCCCCCTTTAAGAAAGTCCGAGACAACTACCCCAAGACGCTTCTTACGCTCGACACGCTGTTTGCGGACGCGAACTACGAAGGAGTCCGCAAGCGCAACGTGATCGACTGGCTCCTTGAGTAACTTGTAGCGTCATAACCCTCCGCCAGCTCCTTACCAAGGCCGCAGCCCCAGTCGCTTAAAGCACAATGCCCCTCTTATCGGCCAAAACAGCAATCTTGGCGTGATAAGAGGGGCTGACTGCGTCAGCGCCTCCACGCAGGCGCCGTTGCCGCCACCGTCCCGCGGGATCGGGCGCGGGGCATGGCGACTCGCGTGCGAACACTAGCGTACGGCCTTGACCGCCGCCGGCAGATCGAACAGCGTATCGAGCACAGCCTCGCAGCCGTCCACCACGTCCTGCGGCAGCGGCACGATGTCGGGAACGGCAAACACATGGCAACCGGCCGTGATGCCCGAGACGCAACCGTTGCGTGAGTCCTCGACCACGGCGCACTCCTCGGGGGCAAAGCCCGCGCGCTCGCAGGCGAGCAGGTACATCTCGGGGTCGGGCTTGCCGCGCACGACGTCCTCGCCGCAGGTCACCGTCTCAAACTTGTCAAAGAGGCCAACCGTCTTGAGGTTGCGCTCGGCCGTAACGTGGCGCGACGACGTCGCGAGGCCCACGTGATAGCCCGCAGCCAGCAGCTCGTCGAGGCACTCGGCGGCGCCGGCCTTAAGCTCCAGGTCGGTCTTGACCATCTCGTCGCGAATCTCCCTATGGCGACGATAGATTGCCTCAGCGGTTTCGCAGCTGTCGTAATGCTCCTCAAGGATGCCCATGACGTCGGGCAGCGTACGACCGATAAACTGATGGATCAGCGCATCATCAATCGCGAATCCCAGCTCGGCCGCGCCCGCCTTCCACGCCTTGATACCCAAACGCTCGGTATCGACCAGCGTTCCGTCCATGTCAAAAATAACGGCATTGATCATATCGGTCCCCTCACCGGATTGCATTACTGCCACTCTACCGCACTTTACAAACTTGTATATAACGTATATAGCATATTGCGCTTTCGTTACATAGATAGAAGTCTTATGACAAGCGGCTCGGTAGGATTATAGTTTTCGACCGAGTACTCAACGGCAAGGATCGATTCATGCTTTCAGACACCACCGCACCTGCAGAGGGGCTTCAGGACAAACTCGCAGCGCTCGAGCAGCTGCTTTTGGCATATGGACGCGTCACCATCGGCTTTTCCGGCGGCGTTGACAGCAGCTTTTTGGCCGCCGTATGCGCCCGCATCATGCCTGCCGACACGCTTCTCGTTCACCTCACCACGCCGCTCATCGGCACGCCCGAGCAGGCTTCGTTTGAGCGGGCGGTTGACGGGCAGGCCGATGAGGGGCCGCATTTCAAGCTCCCCGTGCTCAATCTTTCGGTCGATCAGTTACAGCTCCCCCAAGTAGCCTGCAACGATGCTAATCGCTGCTACCACTGTAAGCACGCCGGCTTTACCGCCATCGTCAACCACGCCAAGTCGCTGGGCTTTCCCACCGTCATCGACGGCAGCAACGCAAGCGACCGCGGCGACTACCGCCCCGGCATGCGCGCCGCCCAGGAGCTCGGCGTGCGCTCGCCGCTTATGGAGGTCGGCTTTACCAAGGACGAAGAGCGCGAGTTGCTGCGCGCCTGGGGATACCCCGTCTGGAACCTGCCGGCAGGAGCCTGCCTGGCCACGCGCGTCCCCACGGGCGAGGAGCTCACGCGCGAGAAGGTCGATGCAATCCGCACCTGTGAGGACTACCTGCACGACCTTGGCCTGGACCAGGTCCGCGCACGCCTCGTCGGCGGCTGCATGCATATCGAGGCCGCGCCGGCAGACGTCGCCAAGATCGCCGCCCTCGGCAGTACCGCGGTCAACGACGAGGGCAAGGCCCCGCTTCCCGCCGCCATCGAATCTGCGCTGCGCAACCTAGGCTGCGGCCATATCTCCCCCGAGGTCACCCCCTACATCCACGGCAACATGAACCTTTAGGTTACGCCGTTTTACAAACGGCGTAACTGCTCGGCGCTGCGCAGGCCCCGGGCGCGGCAATCTGACGTTCAACTTCACGGGCGCGACCAAAAGGTCAGCGCCCGCTTGTTTCACGTCACCTTACCGCACCCGGAGCCTGCTCGCTCGCATATGCTCAACCTGGACTGCGTTAACTGACCTACCAAAAGGGACAGGTTTATTTTGGCAGGTTTTATCTGGGGAAATATCGCGAGACAATCGCCCCTCCAGCACCCATCTGGCCTCGAGAGACACTAGAGAGGCGACCCGGCTGCATCTACTTCTTCCGATATCGGCGGTTACGACTCGTCGATGAACCCATTACTTCGATGAGCCCTTTATCCGCCATTTTTGGCAGATGGTAACGGACAGACGAAATTCTGACCCCCGATGCAACCGCTATTTCTCGCGCCGTCATATCCACTTCGGCGCTGAGAGCCTCCAGGATCCTATCCGCCGTCGAAGCTGACGGTTCTCTGTTCCTATCGATAATTTCGAACGTGTCTTTGCCGCATTTTGACAGGGCATGTTTATCTACAAGGTCCCCGCAGATCAGGCGAATGTCATCCGAATCCCACTTCAGGGCCTCTCGTATTTTTTGAACATCGCATACGCACCCATGCTCCCGCATAAACATGAGCAATGTTTCTTCGCGATCCGTCAGCTCGGTGCCCACATGGTTCTGAATCCACGTGCGGTTTTCAGCAAGCTCCGCCCCGTGCCGGGAAAGCAGCACCGTAAACGAATCGGCCTTAACGATAAATTTCGGCCTGCCAAGCGAACGAGACTCCATCTCGCGAATCATAGCCGGGATGCCAGATCCCTGACTTTCCGCAACAGCCCCCTCAGCATGCTCTAACGGCGTCGCCCCCATCAGACTCATGAGCTTTGGGTTTCGGCAGCGCGATTCCCCGTCCGCAAGATTGTCCACCGTCTTTCCGCCCCAAAGCCCGCCGGGGTTTTTGATCTCTATTCTGTCTGGGTAGATATCGACGCTCACGGCCTGCCCCACAAACATGGGCGAATACTCTCGATGGATGCAGGCATTCGCCAAGGCCTCGCGCAAAACCTCCTGGGGTACTTCCCAATCTTCCCTTCTACCAGCGCCTCGCACTATCGCCGCTTTGCGCAAGTTTCGTCCGATCGCAGCGAGGGCATCTTCGATGCAGGCCGGAATCGGGCCATCGCACAACTGGCGGTCAATAAACCGGGGTTGCCCAGGAGCAGATTTTTCCACATCGGAATGAACGGCGACATCGATCATCAGCTTAGGATAGAACTGCTGGGGGTAGATTCCCGCCGACAGCAGCCCCGCGAGCTTCACAGCTCCATCCTTTGTAGTGATATTGAGTCTGGCCAGCTGCTTTTCCAGCGTATCGGCCCCGCGCAAAACGCGCGGGGTCTGCAGCCGGCGATTTGCGATAATGGACCGCACGACATCTGGATCCAAATCCTCGACTGTTGCCTCCGAAACCACCGTACCGTCTGCATCGCTCGGAAGCAACGCACTCTGTAGCTCATATAGCTCAGCGGGCGACATCTTGATATCTTTATCATCCACGCGCTTGTAGCTACCGTTCTGCACGCCGCGCGCGCCGATATAGCATGGCTTCGCTTTGAGCTCAAGTTCAAAGATGCGCACCAGAAGTACCTGGAGCCCGTCGACCTCGCCTCGATCAAGCTCATACCGTGGCGCATGGGTCACCACCGCCGCTGAGCCTCCGTCTCCGATACCCGAAACAAACTGGTCGCGCACCCTGTCGATAGCAAAGTTGGCAGAAGGAACAAATCCTTCGGCTTCGTTCAGGCCCAAAATAATGAGCCCGCCCGCAGTGTTCGCAAAAGCACTCACTGTCTCCCATACGTCTGCACTCAATTTATTCGTGCAGGCTTTAACTTCTACCGATGCGTCATCGGTCCCCCGCCTGCGAAGGCGCTCAACGATAAGGCCAAGAGGTTCATCCAACAGCATTGGCATTCCGTCTCTCTAAAACAATAGATTTATCTCTCTAAAGCTTAGTATATCTCTCTAACTTTAGAGAGATGAGCACCTTCTTTTAGAGAGAAATTTAGAGAGATGTATCGAATTCACTGCTAGATTACCTAAGGCCATCTCTCTAACCGACGTTCTCTTTAGAGAGACGTTTAGAGAGACGAGCGCATCTCTCTAACCATGGGCTCCGCTCTTTAAAGCGTACACATCCCAACCGTGCCATAAGTTGCGGCGGGCATTACCCCGCCAACCCGCCAAAAGAGGACGGGTTTATTTTGGCAGGTTTTATCTGGGAAAACGCAAGCGGGGCCACGCCGAAGCCACCGTCATCAGCCTCGGCGCATACCTTTAGCGCACGGCCCTGACCGCCGCCGTCAGATCGAACAGCGTATCGAGCACGGCCTCGCAGCCGTCCGCCAC
Organism: Collinsella sp. AM10-26; assembly: GCF_003472525.1. Lineage (NCBI taxonomy): Bacteria > Bacillati > Actinomycetota > Coriobacteriia > Coriobacteriales > Coriobacteriaceae > Collinsella > Collinsella sp. AM10-26. Next base: position 17,837 of record NZ_QRMC01000008.1, on the reverse strand, counting down.
GTCCTGCGGCAACGGCACGATATCGGGAACGGCAAAGACATGGCAGCCGGCCGTGATGCCTGAGACGCAGCCGTTGCGTGAGTCCTCGACCACGGCGCATTCCTCGGGAGCAAAGCCCGCGCGATCGCAGGCGAGCAGGTAGATCTCGGGATCGGGCTTGCCGTTCAGGGTATCCTCGTTGCAGGTCACCGTCTCAAACCTATCAAAGAGGCCGACCGTCTTAAGGTTGCGCTCGGCCGCAACGCGGCGCGACGACGTCGCAAGGCCCACGTGATAGCCCGCAGCCAGCAGTTCGTCCAGGCACTCGGCGGCGCCGGCCTTAAGCTCCAGATCGGTCTTGACCATCTCGTCGAGAGCATCCCTGTAGTGGGCTTCGACCGTCTCGACGATTTCGCGGCTGCCGTAATGCTCCTCAAGGATGTCCCTGACATCAGGCATCGAGCGACCGATAAACTGATGGACCAGCGCATCATCAATCGCAATCCCCAGCTCGGCAGCGCCCACCTTCCATGCCCTCACGTCCAAACGCTCGGTATCGACCAGCGTTCCGTCCATGTCAAAAATGACAGCCTTGATCATATCGGTCCCTTCATCGGCTTGCACGGCCTTCGTTACCGTCACTCTACCGCGCTTTACAGCTTGTATATAACGTATATATCATATTTGGCTTTCGCTACATGAATCAATAGCCTACCAAAAAGGGGCAGGTTTATTTTGGCAGGTTTTATCTGGGAAACGACCTGCGGCGTCTCCTGCTAGACTGGTAGATTCGCAACCGACTAACCAGGAGCCCCCATGTCGCGCAAGTCCGCCTACAAGCAAGTACTTTCCATCGGCACCGCCGTGGTGCTGGGGTTTGCGCTGTTTACGGGATCGATCGACGGAGCGCCCAAGCTGTTGTCGCCGCAAAGCGATGAGCAGGCGGCGGCTCTGGCCGAGAAGCAAAGCGAGAGCCCCAACCGCACCGACGACGAAGCGGACTTGGTCGCCCGGCTCGAATCGGGAACGGCGAGCTCCCCGGACCCTCAAAACAGCCAGGACTCTGGCGATGGCTCCGATTCCGCCGCAACCGACACCGGCGACGGCGCTTCCGCGGACAGCGCCGCCACCCCCATCGACGAGGTCGAAAACCCCGATCTCGACCGCGCCCGCGGCGTATATCTCAGCAGCATCCCCGACTACGCCGGCAACCCCTACGTTACCCTTCGCGCCGACGGCACGCATCCGCTCGGCACACCGTCGTTCACGCTCGATGAATACGAACGGGCCACCGAAGAAGGATGCTTTAAGAGGTTCTCAAAGCTCGACAGCCTGGGCCGTACCCGCAAAGCACTCGCCTGCATAGGACCCGAATCGCTCGGTCAGGGCAAGCGCGGCGATATCTCGCGTATCCACCCCGCCGGATGGCACCAGCAGCGCTACGACTTTATTCCGAGCCAGAGCCTCTATAACCGTTGCCACCTTATCGCTTGGTCGCTCTGCGGCGAAAACGCCAACCGCAAAAATCTCCTGACCGGCACGCGCTATCTCAACGAGACGGGCATGTTGCCCTTCGAAGAGCAGATCCTCGGCTATATCCGCGACACGGGCAACCACGTGCTCTACCGCGTCACGCCCATGTACAACGAAGAGGAACTCGTCTGCCGCGGTGTCCGCCTCGAGGCGCAGTCGGTCGAGGACCACGGCAAGACACTGTGCTTCCACGTGTACTGCTACAACCTGCAGCCGCATGTGCAGATCGACTACGCCACCGGCCGCAACCAGGCCTCGGGGGATTAGCCCCGAGCCACGACAAGAACCGATTTGCAACCCCACCGGGGATCAAAAAGGGCCGCTCCGGATCACCCAGAGCGGCCCTTGCATCGGCACGTATGTTACAGGCAACGTCACACGCTACTTGGCGCGGCCCTCCTCATAGCGCTCGACCAGCTTGGCCTGAACGTCATAAGGCACCTGCTCATAGCCCGCGGGCTTCATGGTAAAGTCGCCCGTGCCGCGCGTGATAGAGCGCAGGCGCGTCGAGTAATCCGTCAGCTCGGCCAGCGGCGCCTGGGCGATGACCACGGTGTCTCCGCGCTCATCGGTCTCCATGCCCGTCACGCGACCACGCGAGGCCGAGATGTCGCCCATCACGGCGCCGGCGTAGCTCTCGGGGATCGTCACCGTGATTTCCTCGATGGGCTCCAGCACCACCGGGTCGGCATCGGCGCACGCCTTGCGCAGGCCGATGCGGGCCGCCGCGCGGAACGCCATCTCGTTGGAGTCGACGCTGTGATACGAGCCGTCGTACACAGCCACGCGAATGCCCGTGAGCGGGTAGCCGGCGATGATGCCGTCCTTCATAGTCTCCTGAACACCCTTATCCACGGCAGGGATCAGCGAGCGCGGAATGCGGCCGCCCACGACCTCGTCCACAAACTCATAACCGTCGCTCGTACCGTCGGCGGTAATCATCGGCTCCACACGCAGCCAGCAGTCACCATACTGACCGGCACCACCAGTCTGCTTCTTATGACGACCCTGGGCACTTGCCGTGCGGCGGATGGTCTCGCGATACGGGATACGGATCGGCACGCTCTTGGCAGCGACCTTGGTGCGGTCCTCCAGACGATTGAGCAGGACCGAAACCTGCGCCTCACCCACGGCGGAGATAATGGTCTGGCCGGTCTCCTCGTCGCGGTCGATGCTCATGGTCGGATCGGCCTTGCAAGCCTTCTCGATAAACGTGTAGAGCTTCTCTTCGTCGCCGCGGTTCTCGGCTTCGATGGCGATACGGTACTGCGAGTTGGGGAACTTAAACGCCGCAGCCTCGACCTTACCGGTAATCGAGAGTGTATCGCCCGTCTCGGCAGCCAGCTTGGGCGCCACGATGATATCGCCGGCATACGCGTGCCCGACCTCGGTCATGTCGCGGCCGCACATCACATACAGGTGAGCCAGACGCTCGCCCTTGCGCGTGCGCGCATTGACCAGCTCAAGGCCCGGCTCAAGCGTACCCGTCAGCACCTTGATAAAGCTGATGCGACCCTGCTGCGGATCGGCCAGGGTCTTAAACACAAACGCCACCGGGCGGTCATCGTCGCTCGAGATCTTGAGCGAATCGCCATCGATAAGCGGCATCTCGCCGTAGTCCGTCGGCGCCGGGAAGTACGTGGCAATATCGTCCATCAGCGAGTTGACGCCCTGCTCCTTAATGCAATCGCCCGCAAAGACCGGCACAAAGATGCGCTCGGCGATCGCCTTCGACAGCAGGCCCTCGAGCTCTTCCTGCGTCAGCGTCTCCTCGCCTTCCAGGTATTTCATCATCAGCTCGTCGTCGGCCTCGGCCACCAGCTCGCACAGATGGTCGTGGGCCTCCTCGGCCTGGGTACGATACTCCTCGGGAATCTCCGACTCAACGGCTTCAGCGCCGTTGCAATGGCGCGCCTTCATGCGCACCAGGTCGATGATGCCGTCAAAGTCCTCGCCCTCGCCCCAGGGAAGGGTCACGGCACCCAGGCGCGTACCAAAGCGCTCCTGCAGCAGGTCCATCGTGGTCGCAAAGCTGGCCTCGGAGCGCGACAGGCGGTTTACGAACACCGCACGCGCCAGACGCAGGTCCTCGGCGGCATACCAGAGCTTAACCGTCGTAGGCTGCGGGCCGGCCTCGGCGTCGACAACAAACAGAGCCGTCTCGCAGACGCTCATCGCGGCATAGGCGTCGCCGATAAAATCGGGATAGCACGGGGCATCGAGCACGTTGATGCGCGCGCCCTTCCAGTCGATCGGCGCAATGGTCGTCGAGATGGAAAATGCACGCTTGACCTCTTCGGGGTCATAGTCAAGCGTGGGCTTGGTGCCGTCGTGGCCGCCCAGGCGGGCGGTCTTGCCGGAAAGGTGGAGCATGGCCTCGGCGAGTGAAGTCTTGCCCACCCCGCCTTGGCCTACGAGCACCACGTTCCTTACGTTACCGGTCTTGGGAGCACCCATGATGACCTCCTTGCAGGGCCGCGCGCAATGCGCGACGCCAACGGGGAGAGTTCGCGGTCGGTGCCGTCCCGGGAGCAGCATGGTCGGCAGCCGAGCCGACTCACCCTCCAAATGTCCTATGCCACCACCCTACCCTTGCATCCGCCTGTCCATGCACACCTTTCGGCGCACGTATGAATACAGACGGCGAGAGGCCAGAGCAAACGTGCGAGGCGATTATTAAACCCCATCGATACAAATAAAAGCCGCCGCAGGCCGTAAGACCTGGCGGCTTCGCCTCAATTAAAAAGTTGAGTAAATAGCTGAGCCTACCCCTCGATACGGCTCAAGAACTCGCGGGTACGCTGCTCGCGTGGATGGTCGATGACCTGCTCGGCAGGACCTTCCTCGACAATACGGCCGCCGTCCATAAAGACCACGCGGTCGGCAACATCGCGCGCAAACTGCATCGCGTGGGTCACGATCACCATCGTCATGTTCTGCGCCGCAAGGTCTTTAATGACACGCAGCACCTCGGCCGTCAGCTCTGGATCGAGCGCCGAGGTCGGCTCATCAAAGAACAAGATTTCCGGGTCGAGCGCCAGGGCGCGGGCAATACTCACGCGCTGCTGCTGGCCGCCCGAAAGCTCGCACGGCACCTTGTTCTCGTTGCCCACAAGCCCCATCTGAGCAATCAGCTCGTGCGCACGAGCTTCCGCCTGCTCGCGCGGGCGCTTAAGCACGCGGATCGGCGCGTCGGTGATGTTTTTCATCACCGTATAGTGCGGAAACAGATTGTAGTTCTGGAACACCAGGCCGAATCGCGAGCGCGCCTGCTTGGGCACATCGCCCTTCGCATACACCGCGCCCGAACCCGCATCCGTCGCGACGGCAAGGCCGCCAAACGAGAGCGAGCCTCCGTCGAGCGTCTCGAGCAGTGTGGCGCAACGCAGCAGCGTGGACTTGCCGCCACCCGAAGGCCCGATAATCGCCACGACCTCGCCACGCTTCACCTCAAGCGAGATATCCTTGAGAACCTCATTGCCGCCAAACGCCTTGCGCGCGCCTTCGATCTTCATCACTGAGTTAGTCATGGTAATAGTCCAGCTTCTTTTCGGCGGCGCCCAGCAGCATCTCGACCACAAAGTTAAAGACCCAGTAGATCAGCGCCGCGATTGCAAACGGCACCATGTTCACTTGCGAGGCAACCAGCGCCTTGGCCGTCGAGAACATCTCGCCCACGCCAATGGCAAATGCCAGCGACGTATCCTTGACCAGCGTGATAATCTCGTTGCCCATCGCCGGCAAAATGCGCTTAGCGACCTGCGGCATCACAATGTACAAAAACGTCTGCAGGCGCGAATAGCCCAGCACCTCGGCAGCCTCGTATTGACCGCGCGGAATGGACTGCAGGCCCGATCGATAGATCTCGGCAAAGTAGCCGGCGTAGTTGATGATGAACGCCACAACGCACGCCGTCCATTTGGAATCGGGTGTGAGCGAGATGCCAAACACGTAGTACGGGGCAAAGTAGATGGCAAACATCTGCAGCATGAGCGGCGTGCCACGCATGACCGAAATGTAGATGCGCGCAATCCAGCGAAGCGGCGCGATTTTGCTCATGCGCATAAACGCCACGGGGATTCCCAGTGGAATCGACCCGAGCAGCGTCAGCACAAACAGCTGCAAGCTGACCAAGAATCCCTGGCCAAGCATCTGCATCATGACTTGGATAGACAACCTACCCTCTCTTTCGCAACAGCAGAACAGCGGATCTTATTCTCAAATAGGCGCAGTGCCCAAGATTGCGAGCGACAAGCCCGACGAAGCGTACTTTGGTACGCGAGGAGGGTTTGAGCGGCAAGATCGGGTTCCTGGGAAAGCCGTTATTTGAGCACCCAATTATCGAAGGAAAGACCGTAATCTGCATACTTGTCGCAGAGGTCCTTAACCGTGCCGTCCTCGTAGAGCGCCTTGAGCGACTCGGTTACAGCATCGGCCGACTTGGTGTCGCCCTTCTTAAAGCCAACGGCGTAGTGCTCGCTGGACAGCGGCTTGTCGAGCTGCGTATAGGCATCGGGCTTGGCGGCGAGCTGATACTGGGCAATCGAAAGGTCGCAAGCCACGGCATCGACCGCGCCGCTCTCGAGCTGCATAAACGCCGTGTTGTACTCACCGATGGTATCGAGCGTGGCAAACGTCGCGGCCAGATCCTTCTGGTCGCCCTCGAGCACATCCTGCGCAGCGGAATCGGTCTGGGTGATCACGGTCTTGCCGGCAAGATCGTCCCAGCTCTTGATGCCCGCATCCTTCTTGACCACGAGCACCTGCTCGTTGAGCATGTACGGCTCGGAGAACGTGTAGTCGTCCTCGCGACCCTCCATGGTAAAGCCGTTCCAGATGCAGTTGATGGCACCCGAGTTGAGCAGCGTATCCTTGGCATCCCAGTCGATGGCCTCGTATTTGACCTCCCAGCCTTGCTTGTCGGCAACGGCCTTGGCAAGGTCGAGGTCAAAACCCGTATATTCGCCATCGTCGCCCACAAAGCCGTACGGAGGATAGGACTTGTCAAAGCCCACCACGAGCTTCTTGGACTCCGCGGCACCCTTCGTATCTTTGGCCGCGGCAGAGCCGGCAGCAGAGCCCTTACCGGCACCGCCGCCACAACCGACAAGACCAAGGCCGAGCACCGTGGCGAGCGAGCCGGCTAGACCAACAAACTGACGACGAGACATATCGGTATTCATGGTATTCCCCCTTGCTGGCACTTTAGTTAAGTAAAGTGAGTCGTGTAACGTTCAGAATCATACACTTTACCTTGATAGAGTACAAGGGAGGATTTGCCCGCCGGGTGCCGGGGCAGGGGTTAAGTTTGCTGCTCTACAGTCCTGCTCACGACGGAGGCCACATTAAGTGGCCTCCTGTTCGTGCGGAACTCGCGACAAATTAAACTCCGCGCCGGGCGCCACTCAGCCGGGAGACAACCTGCTCGGAACCTTAAATAGCCTCCTCTCCAAACGGGCACGTTGAATGCACGGTACAATTGCTTCGGACTTTTCTTTTATTAAATAGTGGGGTTAATTCATGGCAGAATCTCGTGCGGAGCGTAAGGCTCGTCGTGCTTTGATCGAGGCGGCTGAGGGGTCGGGGGAGAAAAAATCTTCTAAGAAATCCAAGGCGTCTCAGGATGCGAAGGGTAAGTCGGCCAAGGGCAAGGCTAAGGCCAAGCGTTCTGGCTCTCGTCGGGGCGGGGATAAGGCATCTCAGACTCGCCCCAAGCACTCGCATAAAGATCCGGCTTCGGCTGCGTGCAAGACTGTGGACCCCAAGTCTCCCTGTTCGATCATGAAAGCTTGCGGTGGGTGCACGGCGCTCAATCGTCCTTATAAGAAGCAGTTGGCGGCCAAGCAGACTGCTATGGAGGAACTGTTTGCTGAGCTCTGTGAGCGCGAGGGCATAACCGTCGATCCCATTCGCGGTATGGGCGTCACCCTAGGCGACCCGGGCAAATATCCTGCGCCGCGCGGTTTTCGTCATAAGGCTGCCACTCCGTTTGCTCCCGGTAAGGAGGGCGCTGTCCGCTGCGGTTTCTTTGAGCGCGGCACGCACAAGATCGTTGCCGTACCCGAGTGTCCTGTCGAGGCGCCGGGTGCTCGTCAGATTCTCAACGGTATCGCTCGCGAGGCCGAACGTCTGCACATTCCCGCCTTTAACGAAGACAAGCATCTGGGGCTGCTTCGCTATGCCGTCGTTCGCTGCGGCTGGCGCACCGACCAGATTATGGTCACCCTCGTGACCGCTCAGCGCGACTTGCCGTATGCGCAGGAGTTCTTTGAGGCCGTCGCCGCACTCGATCCGCATATCGTCACCGTTGCCCAAAACATCAACGGACGCCCCGGCAACGCCATTCTAGGCGAGGAGACCCGCATCGTGCATGGCGCCGAATGCATGCGCGACCAGCTGCTCGGCTGCGACTTCGACATCTCCCCCACCGCGTTCTATCAGACCAACCCGCAACAGACCGAGCTGCTCTACCAGCTCGCCATCGACGGCATGGACCTGCGCCAGGGCGACGTGCTTATGGATGCCTACTGCGGCAGCGGCACCATCGGCCTTTGCGCCGCAAAGGGTGCCCAGGACAAGGGCATTGGCATCATGCTGCTCGGTGTGGAGCGAAACCCCGCGGGCATTGCCGACGCGCGCCGCAATGCCGAGCTCAACGGTCTCACCCGCAGCGCTTGGTTTATGGCCGACGACGCCACCGACTACATCCTCGATGCCGCCGACAACAACGAACGCGTCGACGTCCTTTCCATCGACCCGCCGCGCGCCGGCTCCACCCCCGAGTTCCTCGAAGCCGCCTGCGCACTCAAGCCGCGCCGCATCACCTATATCAGCTGCAACCCCGTGACCCAAGAGCGTGACCTGCACCAGCTCCTCGACGGAGGCTATCGCCTGCTCAAGATCACGCCGGTCGACATGTTCCCCCATACCGACCACACCGAAACCGTAGCGATCCTCGGGCGCCGCTAGCCCACCCCAGTAGATTTTTGGGACATGCCTTAAAATCTACCGGCACAAGAAAGGGGGCGGCCCGTCTGGACCGCCCCCTTTCGTTGGCTATATGAGCCCGTTACATGCTCTTGCGCAGGTCGCACACGCCGGCTGCCGCCATCTCGCGCAGCAGCGTCTCGCGATCGCGCGTCACAATCAGGTCCAGCGGGAAATGAATCTCGTCGAGCATCTTGCGCGCCTGCTCGAGCTTGCCAATCGCCATACCAATGTGCGCGTCGGTCGAGATGCCAATCCCCACGCCCAGCTCGGCGCAGCGCTCGGCAATCTTGCGGCACACACCCCAATGCTCGGCATCGGTACCATGTTCAAGACTATGGTTGTTAATCTCGATAATCTTGTGCTTGGCCTTGGCCGCCAACAGCACCTCATCGATATCAAAGGGAACACCGGCGCGACCCGTGTGGCCCAGCATGAACACCTTGGGGTGCTCCAGGGCATTGATATACATCTCGGTCGTCTGGGCCAGCGTCGCGCCTTCAGCAATCTGTGAATTATGCACGCTTGCCACCAAATAATCCAAATTGCGCGTAACCAAATCGAACAGCGAATGCTGGCGGCTGAACGGATCGCCGGCAATATCGAGCGTGACAGGAGTGTCCTCGCCAAACAGGCTTCCGTCCAACGAAACGATATCGGCCTCGGCACCGCGCAACACCAGCACGCCACTCCAAATGCGAGGCCAGACATCCTGGTTGATAAAGAACTGGTAGCTACGCAGGTCATTGGGGCAAGGCGAAACCATAGAGCTCAGATGGTCGGCAGATCCGAGCACCTGCAGGCCACGCTCTGCCGCCCAGTACACATTCTCCTCAATGGTCGAATATGCATGCGCAGAGAACATCGTATGAGTATGGATATCACAAGAAAGCAGGTAGGGCATCGGATCTCCTTATCCGGCATGGCCGTCGCGTATATTCATTGTACGCATAGCCTTCGATAGTCGTAAAACTGCTTCATCCCAATCACACAACGGCATAGACAACGGGGTCTGGCTTAAAACCAAACCCCGTTTCACGTAAAACATTGTAAGCAGAGCGCTTTACTTTCAAAGATATTCGTCGGCCAGTTGCTTCCAGGCAGGCAACGAATTGACGATGGTCTCGTAGCTCACGCAGTAGCCCAAGCGGAACCAGCCCGGCATGCCAAAGCTGTCCGAGGGAACCGCAAGCAGCTCATACTTCTTCGCGCGCTCACAAAAAGCGTTCGCATCGGGCTCCAGCGCCTTCACCCATAGGTAGAACGCGCCATTCGGCTCAACATAGGTGTAGCCGTACTCCGCCAGTGCATCGGTAAGCGCGGTGCGGTTGCGCGCATAGGCCTCGACATCGCTCGGTTCATCAATGCAGTCGATAATCACGCGCTGGAAGAGCGCCGGAGCGCACACGAAGCCCAGCGTACGGGCGGCACCGGCAACGGTGGGCATTAGACGAGCTGCCTGAGGATTCGTATTGGGAACCAGGATCCACCCCACGCGCTCGCCCGGCAGCGACAGCGACTTGGAGTACGAATAGCACACGACGGTGTGCTCGTAAATCGAGGGTACCCAAGGCACCTCGGCGCCGTATACAATCTCGCGATACGGTTCGTCCGAGATCAGCATGATCGGATTCTCGGGATCGCGCTTGGCGTTGACCTCGCACAAAACTTTAGCCAGGCGCGTCAAGGTATCGCGCGTATACACAGCGCCGGTCGGGTTGTTGGGTGAGTCGATAATGACGGCAGCCGTCTTATCGGTAATCGCCTTGAGCACGTTATCCACGCTCAGCTGGAACGTATCTTCATCGGCGAGCGCCTCGACACACGTACAGCCGGCCTTCTCAATCCACACGCGATACTCCGGAAAGTACGGAGCGATAACGATGACCTCGTCGCCCGGATTGGTAATCGCGTTGAGCGTACAGGTGAGCGAAGCCGCCGCACCCACCGTCATAAAGACATCCTTGCCCTCATAGCTCGTGCCAAAGCGGCGGTTGAGCGATTCGGCCACGGCGGTACGGCACTGCGGCAGACCCGGTGCAGGCGTGTATCCATGCAGCTGGTCGCTCGGCAGCTCCAAGGCCTTCTTAATGGACTCAGCCACGGCGGCAGGTGCCGGAACGCTCGGGTTACCCAGTGAGAAATCGAACACGTTTTCCGCGCCGATCTGTGCCTTGCGCTCAAGGCCGTAGCTAAAGATCTCGCGGATGATGGAGCTCTCCGCACCGCGCGCATACATAATATCGTTGATCATCTGTTCCCCTTTCGCATAGGCGCTATTGTACGCTTTAGCCGAGCAAAGTGCCGCAGCAATGTTGATTGGGGACAGACTTAAATGCGTGAAAACGCTCATTTAAGTCTGTCCCCAATCAACAGATGGCTCCATATCACTCAAAAGAAAAAGCCTCCGCAGGTTTCCCCGCGGAGGCTTTCGTGACAACGATTACTCGTCGACGTCAGTATTGCCGTCGGCCTTCTTTGCGTCAGCAGTCTCGACATCGTCAGCATCCTCAGATGCGACGTCGGCATCCTCCTGCATGGCCGCCTGCGCAAACGCCGCGGCATCAGCCGCCAGCTCCTCCTCGCTCATACGAGGCGCGCGCTTCTTGGTCGGCATGCCGGCCGCCTTGGCATTGCGCTCTTCCTTGGCCGCCAGGATATCGCCCTCGCGCTCAAGGTAGGCATCCCACTCGTTGTCGAGCAGGGCGTTCACGGCGTCACCTTCGACGGTCTCGCGCTCGAGCAGCACGTTCGCCATCAGATCGAGCTGATCGCGACGGGCATCCAAAATCTCGACCGCACGGCGATGGGCTTCGCGCATGATGCGCTGAACCTCGATATCGATGCGACGCGCCGTCTCCTCGGAGTAATCCTGGTGATCAGCGTAATCGCGACCAAGGAACACCTGATGCTGCGCCTCGCCAAACACTTGCGTGCCCAGCTCCTCGCTCATGCCCAGGCGCGTGACCATCTCGCGCGCCATCTTGGTCGCGCGCTCCAGATCGTTGCTCGCGCCCGACGTGATGTCGTCGCACATGAGCTCCTCGGCAACGCGGCCGCCCAAGAACACGGCGAGCTCGTCGAGCATCTCGTTCTTGGTTTTGAGGAAGTGGTCCTCCTGCGGAAGCTGCAGCGTGTAGCCCAGAGCCTGACCGCGGCTGACGATCGAGATCTTGTGGACCGGATCGGAGTGCTCCAGGATGTGGCCCACCAGGGCATGACCGCTCTCGTGGTAGGCAATCGTGGTGCGCTCGGCTTCGGTCATCACGCGACCCTTGCGCTGCGGTCCGGCAATCACGCGCTCCATCGATTCCTCGACCTCGTCCATCGAGATCACGGAACGATGACGGCGGGCAGCCAACAGTGCAGACTCATTGAGCAAGTTCGCCAGGTCGGCGCCGGTAAAGCCAACGGTCATCTGGGCGAGCTTCTCAAACTTAACGTCCTCGTCCATCGGCTTGTTCTCGGCATGCACGCGCAAGATCTGCTCGCGGCCCTTCACGTCCGGACGGTCGACCGTAACCTGGCGGTCAAAACGGCCGGGACGCAGCAGCGCCGGATCCAGAATGTCGGGGCGGTTGGTGGCGGCGATCAGGATGACCGACTCGCTCTCCTCAAAACCGTCCATCTCGACCAGCAGCTGGTTGAGCGTCTGCTCGCGCTCGTCGTGACCGCCGCCCAAGCCGGCTCCGCGCTGACGTCCCACGGCATCGATCTCATCGATGAAGATGATCGACGGGGCCTGGGACTTGGCCTCCTTAAAGAGGTCGCGCACGCGGCTGGCGCCGACGCCCACGAACATCTCGACAAAGTCGGAACCCGAGATGCTAAAGAACGGCACGCCCGCCTCGCCGGCAACGGCCTTGGCCAGCAGGGTCTTACCAGTACCCGGAGGGCCAACCAGCAACACGCCGCGCGGAATCTTGGCGCCCAGCTTTCGATAGCGATCCGGATCGCTCAAAAAGTCGCGAATCTCCTCGAGCTCCTCGACCGCCTCGTCCACACCGGCAACATCCTCAAACTTGACCTTGGGGCGCGTTGCCTCGTTGGTCTTGGCGTTGGTCTTGCCAAACTGCATGTTCCTGTTGTTGGCGCCCATCATCTGGCGCATAAAGTAGAACATGATGGCGATCAGGGCGATCGTCGGCAGCGCGCTCATCGCCAGGTCGCCCCAAAAATCGGGGTCATTGGTGTTGACGATGTACTTGGTATCGGGGTGCTCCGCCATAAGCTCGGCAAGAGAATCGGAGCCGACATAGGTCGAGGAGAAGCTCTTGAGCTCGCTCGTGTCGCCCTTGTCCTTTTTTGTCTTCCAGTAATGACCCGCCACGCTTCCGTCTTGAACCGTATAGGTCAAATCTTCGACGCGATCCTGCTTAATGGCGTTGACCATCTCGCTCGTCGCGAGCTTTACGGTATTGCTGGAATTGGCAAAGCCGGAGCCCATGTTAAAGAAGGCGTAGCCCAGAAGCGCGCAAGCCAAAATAAAATACAGCCAGCCCGTACGCGTGGGCTTCTTGCCTCCGGGCATCCCCGGGATCTTAGGCTCCCGGGGAGTCTGGGAATTGTTATCGTTACGGTCGTCGGGCATCTTACGAATAAACCTCCGGTTTCAAAATGCCCAGATACGGAAGGTTACGATAGCGCTCGGCATAGTCGAGGCCGTAGCCCACCACAAAGGCATCGGGGCAATGGGTTCCAACATACTTGGGCGTGACGGCCGAGGCACGGTCCTCAACGTCCTTCCACAGGAAGGCGGCGACCTCCAGAGAAGCGGGCTTGCGGCTCTCGAGGTTCTTCATCAGATACTTGAGCGTCAGGCCCGAGTCCAGAATGTCCTCGACGATCAGCACGTCGCGGCCACGGATGTCGATATCCAGGTCCTTGATGATACGCACGATGCCGGAGGACTTCACGCCGTCGCCGTAGCTCGAAACAGCCATGAAATCGATGTTGGTCGGCAGCTCGATCTTGCGCATCAGGTCGCCCATAAAGACCACGGCGCCGCGTAGGACCGCGATCAGCACCAGATCCTTACCCACGTAGTCGCGAGTAATCTGCTCGCCTAGGCGAGAAACGATACCGTCGATATCCTCCTGCGTAAACAGAACCTTCTCGATATCCGGATGTTGAGAAGCCATGACAACCCTTTCTTGTGCTTATCGCCCACACACCGCCGTATGGACGCGAACTACACATTCTAGCAGCGCACGGGGTATATTTACCAGCCCGTGCGCCATCAGCGCGGGAATACCGTCAACGTCGCACAGAATAGTAGGCGCAAGGCGCTATTCCGCATCGACTACGCGGAGCAGATATGCCACGCGCGTTGCGGCCGTGCATTTAAAACGCTCGTCGGCCCGAACGCCCGCAACCCACACCACGGCTCCCCCCGGAGCCGTTCTTACCACGGGCACGCCAGAGCGTTCGGAAACGGGAATGCGCGCCTCGTTGAGCAGGTCGGACACTTTCTTGCTTCGACCACTCATTCCCAGCGGGCACATCACATCCCCCGGCACAGGGTTATCCACCCACAAGCGCGCCGATCGAGCCTCAGCGGGAATCTCTCCGCACGAGCCAGCGAGCATCCGATCGCTATCGCGGTCGGCAAAGCCCAAGGCCGCCGCATCCACGATAGCGGCCACCTCTCCGGCAGCCACAAGCTCGCGGGCTCGATGCACGACATCGTATCCCGGCTCAACGGCCATCGGCTCGGCCACCAGCATACGCCCCGCCCCCAAAGACAGGCGCCCGGGAACGGAGATCCAGTCGGCAACTAAGCCCTCGCGCGCCACCGGGGCCTTGAGTGCCAGCATTCCAAACTCCACGCGCGCATCAATTCCCGCCGGGAGTGTGACCGAGCCCGCACCCTCGGCAACACAGGCGAGCACGCGCTCCACATGCCGCATCTCCGGCCGAGCATCGGGGTCGATGCGCTTAATTGCCAGTCGTACGATGCGCCGGGCAATCACCACCTCGGCCGCGGCAAGGCGGCGCGCGTCGAGGACCAGCGCACCCGCCACTTCCTTGCGCAGGCAGCTTCGAAACGCCTGAGCCGAAAGCTGAGACAAAAACGCATCCTCGTCGCCCAGGATCTCGCAAGCGGCACCAATCGTCTTGCAGACGTTCGCGTTGCGCTGTGCCACCACCGGCATCACCCGGTGGCGCACATAGTTGCGCAGGTACGAAACGTCCTCGTTGCTCTCATCCTCCCGCCACAGCTGGCCATGCACCTGCAGATAGTTCACGAGCTCATCATGCGTGAGGTCGAGCAAGGGGCGTACCACGATGTTCCGACGGCGTGGAATGCTCGATAGACCAGCGGGCCCCGACCCCTTAATCGCATTCATCAAAAACGTTTCCGCGCGGTCCGATGAGGTGTGCGCCGTACAGATGCGGGCCGCCGTCCGCGGTGCGCCCGTCTGGGCGCAGAGCTCACGAACGTATCTCCGTGCCGCGGCATAGCGTACCTCGCGGGCAGCCGCCTCGATATTGCCCGATTCATCATCAAAATAGGCATGCTCAACACACAGCGGCAAGCCATATTGCGCGCAGAGCTCGCGCACAAAGGCCTCGTCGCCATCGGACGCCTCACCACGCAGGTGATGATTTACATGCAGTACGTGCAGACGCTCGCGCGCAATGGAAGCGACGCCGCGCCCGTCCATGATATCCAACTTTGATGTGCATGCCATAAGAAGCAAGGCCGTCGAGTCCGCACCACCTGATACCATGAGCACCACAGGAGCAGCCGTCTGCCGCGTCGCCAGGGCGTAATCATCCGCCCTCGACGCAGCATGATGTCCATAGTGCTGAGATACCGTTGGCATTCGCTTCCTCCTCTATTCGTCCGCACCCATTGTATCCTTTGGAATCTTATGTCTCGCCTGCACCTTCATATCCTCGGCAGCGGCTCAAAAGGCAACTGCGCGCTCATCGAGGGGCCGCAAGGTCTCATCATGATCGATGATGGCCTGTCCCGCCGCGAGACACTTAAACGCATGGCGGAGCTCGGCCTCTCGGCAGACGACGTTGCCGCGCTTGTAATTACCCATGAGCACACCGACCACATCAAAGGGCTCGATGTATGGTGCAAGCACTGGCATGGTCCCCTCTTTGCCAGCAGGGGCACGCTTTCGTGCAAAGAAACCCTCGCACATCTACCCGTAGAGGAATTTGACCCCGGCGACACGCTTTCCATTGCCGGCATCCGCGTACGAACCTACCCAACATCGCATGATGTCATCAATCCTGTCGGTTATCGATTCGACACTTTCGATGACTCCATTGGCTTTGCCACCGACACCGGAGAGCTAACCAAACAAGCTATAGACACCCTCGAAGACTGCCGAGTTCTTGCACTCGAGAGCAACCACGATGTGGCCATGCTGCGCCAAGGAGATTACCCCCGCTTCCTCCAAGATCGAATTTTATCTGCAAAAGGCCATCTCTCTAACGACCAAGCCGCCGGCGCAGCGCGTGGGCTCGTCACCGATCGCACCGAACAGCTCATTGCGATGCATATCAGCCAAGATAACAATCGCCCGAGCCTTACCGTCAAAAGCTATGCCAAAGCTCTAGCCGCAACCCTGGATGACGAGGTCGGCAGTTCCGCCACCCTTCTCCAAGGATCGCGAAAACTCTCGATACGCCCCGCAAGCCAGCATCGACCAGCAACCATTCAATAGTCGTCCCAGACAGCAAAAAGGGCCGGGAATCGCTTCCCAGCCCCTTTTGTTGTCTTTTAATAGCGCGGAGCACCAACGAAGTTAGTCGATGGAGATCTTCGTAACGTTCTTCTTCTCGACGATCTTGGGAACCGTTACGGTCAGGATGCCGTCAGCATACTTAGCCGAGAGGCCCTCGCTCGAAGCGTCCTTGAGATACACGCCACGCGTCGCGCTGTACGAGCTGAACTCCTTCTGCAGGAAGTTCTTGCCCTCGTTCTCCTCGTCCTCCACAACGTTCACGCTAATGGACAGACGGCCTTCATTAAGCTCAACATCGATGTCATCCTTAGCCACGCCGGTCAGATACGCCTTGACCTCATAACCATCGCCCTTGTCCTCGACATCAACGGGAAACGCCTTGGAAGCAATCGAGTTGTTTGCAAGGTCGGTCATGTCATCAAACAGATCGAACAGCGAGCTAGCAGAAGGACGAACGCCAAAAACCGAACGATAAGGAACCATGCTTGCCATGTTTACCACTCCTTTTAAGGACTGCCAAGCCATCTTCTAAGTGACTGGGACTTCTTTTGACGCTCTTATATATGCCCAGCCGCTTCTTATATATACATCGACTATAAAGTTTTTTGAGTCTAGTAATATAAGTATATCTAAGTCTTATTGACTAAGGTTTTGTCTGATTAGCGGAATTTGAACTAAGACTTAAATAATGTATGCAATCTCATCAAAACTAGACGGCTGACTTACAATGGGCGCATAAACGATATTGATGGCGAACTAAGGGCATCATGGACGATCAAAAACAGTACAACACGCTTATGCCGGAGCAGGACGAAGTTTCCAGCCCGCAACCGATTCGATTCCATCGCCCCCACATCTCGCAAGAGCCCATTAATGATCCAGAGCCCGAGTATGTGACGAGAAACCGATATCAAACACTCGAGGATGCCCAAACGGGACGTAAACATATGGGCGTCGCCTCGGGAGACCCTGTATATCTGAAAGACGCACCATTATCTAACAACAGCGCAGCTAGTGATGGGCCACTGAAAGCATCCGCCGCTCATCAACAAAGAGGTCCTCGACCCAAGCAAACCTTGACGCACTCGGCTCGCTATCTCGAAACGCCAAAACAGGGAAAATCGATCTTCGTTTCGTCAAGTAAACGACGCAAGCAGCATCGACTGACAATCCTGCTTTTGATCATTGTGGCCATAGCAGTTGCCCTCGTTATTCGATTTATTATCTTTAAATAAAAGCTTAGTACCAAAAACGATAAGATCATCTGGGGTAATTGAGTCATTTACGCCTCGTAAACGCAAAAAAGGGGGAGGCCGCGAGGCCTCCCCCTTCTAAGTTCGCTGACGGC
>NZ_QRMC01000008.1:0-271 GCF_003472525.1 Collinsella sp. AM10-26 | reverse complement strand
GCGAGGCCTCCCCCTTCTCCATTTCCTCTGACGGCTCGGTGCCGTCCACCGGTCAGCGGCGCCCTGGCCTCCCACGGGCTGGCCCCGCAGTACTCTCGGCGCGATGGGGCTTAGCTTCCGGGTTCGGAACGGGACCGGGCGTGCCCCCCATGCTCTGGCCGCTGACCGGTGGGCGGCGCCCACCGTTACGGTGTCCGGTGTCTCTTCACGTGCCCTGGGGGCCGCATGGCGCATAGGAGGAGTCGACTCGGGGGCATCCTCGTGCCCGGAC
>NZ_QRMC01000007.1:0-164929 GCF_003472525.1 Collinsella sp. AM10-26 | reverse complement strand
CCCTGCCGGGGCGCGAGGCGTAGGGACTACCCACACGAACTCACGAAGGCTCCTTTTTAAGGGTGGTTCTGATTTCACGTCACCTTGCTCGCGTGTACGGGTTTTCGCTGACTTATGCTCAACAAGGGCGGTTGTATTATTTTCGGGTCTTGAGGGGCGTGGCCGTCATGGTCGCGCCCCTTTTTGGTGGGGCACCCATTGGGGACAGACTTAAATGAGTGCCCAATGAGCAGGTACTCATTTAAGTCTGTCCCCAATGGGTGCCAACGAGTGGGTGGAAGATTGCGGGTTCTTTACGGGGGTGCAGTGTGGGCTGCGGAAACGCGATTCTTTCCGTACAATGATGCAATTCGTGTAAACGCAGGGAAGGGGCATTCATGGCAGACATGATCGAGACCAAGCATCTCAACAAGTACTTTGGCGACCTGCATGTGCTCAAAGATATCAACCTCACCGTCAAGCGCGGCGAGAAGCTCGTAATGATCGGGCCTTCCGGTTCGGGCAAGTCGACGCTCATCCGTTGCGTCGACTATCTGGAGGAGCCCACATCGGGCGAGGTCATCATCGACGGTACGCCGCTCACCAAGAAGAATCACCTGGAGATGGCTCGCAAGTATAGCTCCATGGTGTTTCAGCAGTTCAACCTGTATCCCAACATGACGGTGCTCGGCAACCTGACGCTCGCGCCCATCAAGCTGCAAAAGAAGAGCAAGGAGGAGGCGACCGAGATCGCCATCGCCGCGCTCAAGCGCGTCGGCATGGCGCATAAGGCCGGCGAGTATCCGCAAAACCTCTCGGGCGGTCAGCAGCAGCGCATCGCCATCGCCCGTGCCCTGTGCACCAAGCAGCCCATCATCCTGTTTGACGAGCCGACCTCGGCGCTCGACCCCGAGATGGTGCAGGAGGTGCTCGACGTTATGATTGAGCTCGCGCAGGAGGACATCACCATGATCTGCGTGACGCATGAGATGGGCTTTGCGCGCCAGGTGGCCGACCGCGTCATCTTTATGGAGGACGGCCGCATCCTGGAGGAGGGCACGCCCGAGCACTTCTTCGATAACCCCGAGAACCCGCGCTGCCGCGAGTTCCTGTCCAAGATTCTGCATTAGGCGCGGTGATGGACATGACGGATATGACGAGGGCGGCCGTGTCGCGCCGTCACTTTTTGCAGCTGGCGGGCGCTGGCATGCTCGCGCTGACGGGGACCGCGCTCACCGGTTGCGGCAACTCCACCAGCGGCGAGGCCTCCGACAAGGGCTCCAAGCTTGCGGCCATCAAGTCGCGCGGTCATCTGAATGCCGGCGTTAAGAAGGACGTTCCCGGCTACGGCTATTACGACACCGCCAAGGGTCGCTTTGAGGGCATGGAAGTCGATTTGTGCTACCAGATTGCCGCCGCCGTCTTTGATGTGAGCTACAAGGAGGCCCGCGCCCAGGAGCTGGTCGAGTTTACCGACGTAACGCCCAAGACGCGCGGCCCGCTGATCGACAACGGCCAACTCGATGTGGTCGCGGCGACCTACACCATCACCGACGAGCGCAAGAAGAGCTGGGATTTCTCGACGCCGTATCGCACCGACTACGTGGGACTCATGGTCAAGAAGCGTTCGGGCTTTTCCTCGATTGAGGACCTGGACGGCAAGGTCATCGGCGTGAGCCAGGGTGCCACCACACAGGGCCTGATCGAGCAGATGATCAAGGATAACGGCTTTAGCTGCGAGCCCGAATTTAGGGCCTTTAGTGGCTATCCCATCATCAAGAGTTCGCTCGACGCCGGCAATATCGACGTCTTTGCCATGGACCGCTCCACGCTGGCCGGCTATATGAATGAGACTGTCGAGCTGCTGCAGCCCGAGGTCAAGTTTGGCGAGCAGGGCTACGGCGTGGCGACCAAGAAGGACTGCGACCTTTCGGCCGTGGTCGATCGGGTGGTCTGCGATCGCCTGGCCGACGGCTGGCTCGATCAAGAGGTCAAGACCTGGGGTCTTGTGTAGGCGCATCGTCCAAGGAAGGAATCAAATGCTCGAAGGATTGTTTGACGCCGATCGCTGGTCGACGACATTTCAAAACATGGGGCCCTTCTGGGAGGGCTTTGGCGTGACGCTGCAGGTGGTTGTTGCCGGTCTGCTGTTGTCGCTGGCGCTGGGCACGCTGCTGGGCGTGTTCTCGACCACCCGTTCGCGCGTGCTGCGTGCCATCAGCCGCGTGTACGTGGAGTTTTACCAGAACACTCCGCTGCCCGTGCAGGTACTCTTTATGTACATGGCCGGCCCGCAGTTTTTGCAGGCCATAACCGGCGCCGACCAGCCGGTGCGCATCGCGCCGTTTGTGCTGGGCTTCTTGGGTGTGGGCCTGTACCACGCGGCCTACATCTCGGAGGTCATCCGCACCGGCATCGAGGCCGTTCCGCGCGGTCAGATGGAGGCGGCCCAGAGCCAGGGCTTCACCCGCGCGCAGGCTTACTGGTACATCGTGCTGCCCCAGACGTTCAAGATCATCCTGCCGCCGCTGTGTAATCAGGCGCTCAACTTGGTCAAGAACACGTCGGTGCTGGCGCTCGTAGCCGGTGGCGACCTTATGTACCGTTCCGACAACTTTGTGAGTCTGTACGGTTACCTGCAGGGATACATCGTCTGCTGCCTTATGTACTTCATCATCTGCTTTCCGCTCGCCATGCTGGTGCAGTGGCTCGAGCGCCGCTCCAAGGAGCGTCCGCGCGGCGTGAGCCTGGCCGAGCTGGGGCTCGACAACGTAGAGGAGGCCTAGCGCATGGAAATCTTCAACGCGACCAACCTGCTCTACATTTGGGGCGGCTTTGTTAAGACCATCGAGATCTCGGCGCTGTCGATCTTTTTCTCGCTCATCTTTGGCACGGTGCTAGCGCTCGTTAAAAGCTATGCGCCTCGCCCGTTCCGTATTTTGGTGAGCGCCTATATCGAGCTGTTCCGTTGTACGCCGAACCTGCTGTGGATTCTGTTTATCTACTTTACGGTGCAGGGTTTGGACATTGTGATCTCGACCATAGCCTTTACGCTGTTTACCAGCGCTGTTATGGCCGAGATTGTGCGCGGCGGCCTCAACTCGATTCCGCGCGGCCAGTTTGAGGCAGCGCAGAGCCAGGGTTTTGGCTTTTTTGCCACCATGCGCTACATCATTCTGCCGCAGACGTTTAAGACGATCATTCCGGCGCTGTTCAGCCAGTGCACGACCGTCATCAAGGACAGCTCGTATCTTTCGGGCATTAACGTGGCCGAGCTCATGTACACGGCAAACGTCGTGATGGCCCATGCGATCGACCTGTCGCAGGTGCTTATGCTCTACGGCCTGGTGTTTGCGATGTACTTTGTGCTCAACTTTGGTATTTCGCTGCTGGTGAGGGCATATCAGAGGCGAATGGTGGCCGCATAGTCCTGCTTCCCCAAGCACGGCACCTTGCCCCTCAATCGCCGCTTGCGTACATTTAGTACGCGGCGCTCCTCTTTCGGGGCAATCTGCCGCACTTGGGAAACCAGGACCGGCGTAAGTGACAAAATGGGAAACAGAGACTGCCTTTTTCTCATTTGTTAGAAAGGAATCGCGATGAGCGATCTGGAGAACAAGAAGAATCCTGTGGTCATTACCATCGCGCGCGACTTTGGCGCCGAGGGCCACGAGATTGGCCGCATGCTTGCCGACGAGTTGGGGATTCCGCTGTACGATAACGAGCTGCTGGTGCGCGCGTCACTGCGTGCGGGCGAGTCGCTCGACAAGATGGCCGCCTATGATGAGCGTCTGGCCGTGGAGAACATGGCGTTTCTGCCCGACCGCTACGATGCGCGTTCGTACTCGGACAAGTTGTTCCAGAAGATGAGCCAGGTGATTTTGGACCTGGGCGAGACCGAGAGCTGCATTATCGAAGGCCGTCTGTCCGATTACCTGCTGCGTAACAATCCCAACCACATTGCCGTGTTGGTGACCGCACCCTTTGAGGACCGCGTCGAGATCGTGCGCAAGAAGCGTGGCCTTAATAAAAAGAAGGGCGCCAAGCTGGTCAAGCAGCAGCAGAAGGCGCGCGAGGCGTTCTATAAGCGCTATAGCGCCGGAAAGTGGAAGATGACGAGCGGTAAAGACATCGTCGTCAATCGCGCCAAGCTGGGTCGCGAGGGCTGCAAAGACGTCATCGCGGCGGCCTACCGCTACAAAGTGGCCCAGCTCGAAGGCTAGCCGACCAAAACCACCACAAAGGGGACAGGCACCTTTGTGGTGGTTTTTGTTTTAGGCCGAGGGAAAGGCCTTGGTGAGACCGGCGCGCGTCTGCGTGTCGGTCTTTTGGTAAATAGAGCTCAGGTGGCGCTGTACCATGCGCATCGAGATACCAAGCTCCTCGGCGACCTGTTTGAGCGGGCGCTCGTCCTGGGTTACGGCCATGAGCACGTCGACTTCGCGCGGGGTGAGAGCGTGATCGGTGATGAAGACCTGACGCTGCTCCTCGATACTCGGTGCTGCCAGCGCCTCCTCGGCAAGCTGTTGATGTTCGCGCTCCTGCTCGGTTTGGGGTAGGCGGAACAGGCCGGCTGCCACAAATGCCGCGCAGGCGGCGACGAGCAAAACGAGCGCACCGATCATGATGAGGGCGACGTTGCCAGAGGTCACAAGCGCAAGCGAGACGCCCGACGTGGTGAACGCGCACACGTTATTGGCCGCACGGCCCATGCCGGCCCAGAAGGCGGGCACGTGCATGCGCGGTGCCAGCTGAGTAAACGTGGCGGTAAAGAATGTGACGAAAAAGCCCGAGCTCAGGTAAAAGACGACAAGGCCCAGGTTGGGATCGGCGCCGGCCTCCACGGCCAGGATGGAAATGGTCGAGAGCACGGCGATGCCGAGCATGACAAGTCCCATGTATCGGCGCTCGGCAAGGTCAAAGATAATGCCGGCGGCAAGGCCGCTCGCCGCCAAAAAGAGGCGCGGCCATGTTTGCACGGCAATGGTGCCGTGGGCGTTGGAGAGCGTGACCACGTTGTCGAGGGTCGAGAACAAGCAGGCAAGAATCATGACGAGCGCGATGCTCCAACATGCCTGCTTGGCGAGGGCGTGCGATGGCTCAACAAGGGGATTGATGGCGGGGCTGGAGCTCTCAGCAGCCTTTTGGGGAACGACGCTGAGGGCGGAGATGACGATCGTCGCTGTGCCAAGGACGATGAGCTCTGCGATGCCGCCGCAATTGAGCAGGTTGATGACGAACTGCATCAGGATGCCCGCGGCATAGGCTGCTCCCGCACCGGTGGCGAGCTTGGGATCGTCTTGGAATGTCGTTGCGAAGGCATGGTGTGCCGCGCCGCCCAGTAGGCCGAGTCCGAGGAATGCGAGGCATCCCAGAATCTCGAGCGCAAGCGGGCTCGTGGGGGACTGAATCTGAGTCAACCCCAAGATGGCGATGGGGACGGCGGCGCTGACAACTGCCTGAGGCCGGCTTTTGCGCCGTGCGAGCCCGAGCAGCGGCGCATATCCGATAAAGCCGATCACGCTGGCGCCGAGGATGAAGCCCTGCGCAATCACAACACGCTCGGCACCGGCGAGCAGCCCGACATTAATGTCGAATCGAAACTCGGCGGCAAGAAAGACAAAGGTAAAGAGCGCAAGTGCCAGAAGCGCGTTGATTTTAGGCTTACTCAGGTTCAAGAACGGTCCTTTGGATGGACAATAATCGTGTCCTCGATTGTAGCCTTCCTGGGACGAGTGTGGCGATGGTGAAATCATATTGAATTAAACCGCAGGTAGAGGCCTAGGTTCGCATCTACGAACCTAGGCGTACGGAGTCATTTGGCGCATCTTGGTCGTACAGGACCACAACAAAGGGGACAGGCACCTTTGTGGTGGTATGCCCCTACGACCAAGGAGGGCGTTATGTGCGGAAGTCACTTTGATAAGCAAACTCAGCGGGAGTGCACCTGCTCGCTGGTTCACGGTACTTGGCGTTGTGTAGGTGCCAAAATAGCTTGCGCCGGCGCGTGTGCGCTTATGGTCGGTCAGTTGCTGCTGCCGAGCGTGGCGCTGGCGACGGAATATGCCGATCCCGCCGCTGCGACGGTCGAGGCCGCCGCGGCTCCGGTGACGCCGACGGTTGCGGAGGATACGGCTGCAACGACCGCACCAGCTGCTTCGACCGCGCCTGCAACCGATGCTGCTCCGGCGGCGCAAGCCACCGTTGAGCCTCAGCAGACAATCCCAGCCGATGCCGCCAATGAGTCTAGCGGTGCTGCGCTCGCTGGGCAAAACGCTTCTGGCGACGACAACGCCGCCATGCCGGCGAGCAACGCCATCATGCCCTGCGGTGTGACCGATGTTGTTGGCGGCAGCGACGTTAGGGTCAATACGACCGTGGTTCCCCGCTACACGGACTGCGTGCTTCCGTGCGATGTCACACTCGAAAAGGGCCAGCCGTATACCTATGATGATTTTCCCGATGTAGAAGGTGGCATTCCAGAAACGCTTGCGAGCGAAGTCGTCGAGGTTAAGTACTACAGGGCCAATGCCGCTTCGGGCACTCTGGTCGAAGTTCAGGATGCGTCCATGTCCGACGTGACGGCTCGCTTCGAACCCGTTGGCAATCACATGAGGCTGACGCTGACCTTTACGGGTGGCGCGGCGGGCGGCTCGTATCGACTCACACGCAATGAGGCTCTCTATATTGGCGCGGCACTGGAGTATACCGGAACTGACTATGAAGGCAGCTCGACTATCCTCAACGAAACCAGGTACGACTATTACCTCCGCTACGCCATCAATAGCGAAATTACGCTTGTTGCGTCAGAAAACGAAGCCATCCATAACCTGGACGTCAACGACGTGAAGACCGACTACGCGCCCGGCGAGGCGCCCCGCGCGACCGCGACGATCCCCACTGCCGATGCCGACAAGTACGAGATCGCCTACGAGTGCTGGGAGGAAATGGATGGCAGCGACCCTGCGGAGCTCACGCCCGTTGCCTTCTGGTATTCCGACCCTGCCAAGTATCCGACGGGCGCGAGGAGGATCGAACACTTCGAAGAGGGCAAGTTCTACATGTACTCCGTTGAGCTGAGGCTCAAGGGCGACAATACCGTGGCCGATGACTGCATGATGTACGTCAACGGTCATTGGGCGCACCATATCAAGACCGTCAACGGCGTCTTCGCGCCCAATGCTGACAATATGCTGTGCGAGGCTCCGATTGATGAGTGGCGGGCAATCGACCTTATCGAGATTAACGGTGCCATGACCACCTTTAAGGCAGGCGACAGGCCGGTCTTTACGGCGGGTACTCCGGCGGGTTCCGACTCTATTCTCCAGTGCGAGTTCTGGACGGGTAGCGACGGCAGTGAGGTGAATTCCGTTGAGTTTTGGGACCAGCACATCACCAACCATATCGACGCGTTTAAGCCCGGTGTGACCTATCGTTACGGCCTGTACTTTAAGCCGGCGCGTGGTTTCTACTTTACGCCCAATACCAAGCTGAAGATCAATGGGGTTGAGTGTGGCTATCAGGTGAGCGAGGCAAGTGAGGTTGATCCCGAGAGCGGTTGGATTTTCACCCTGTGGCTGAACACCAATCTGACGTTTACGCCTGAGACTACGCCGGCTCCCGATCCGCAGCCCACGCCGGATCCCAATCCGACACCGCAGCCTGAGACCAAGCCCGAGGCCAAACCTGAAGCTAAACCCTCGACCAAGCCGGCTACGACCACCACGGTGAGCAAGACGGTTGAGAAAACCACGCAGGCCAAAAAGTCCGCCGCCGTCCTGGCCGCCACGGGCGACACCACCGCGATGACTGTCACCGCCCTGGGCATCGCCGGCGCAACCGTTGCCGCCGCAGGCATCGCCGCGACCAAGCGTCGCAAGCGTTAGGTTTTGGTGCTGGCGCCTATCCTCTGCCTCAGCAAAATCTCAATCTGTAACACCAAACTGCCCAAAACGGCTCTAGATGTTACAGATTGAGATGAACCGAATGACCTCCAATCTAATGTCTCGATCTGTAACACCAAGCGGGGAATTTGACCTCTAACTGTTACAGATCGAGACAAACTGGCCGGCCAAGTCCAGAACCGCCACAAAGGTGCCTGTCCCTTTTGTGGCGGTTTGCGCAGGCAGAACGGTAGGTTCGTATATATGAACCTACCGTTCGCTTTGTTTTTGGACAACGATTACGCTGGATGACTTTTGGTTTGCAGGAAAGGAACGACCATGAGGTGGACTACTGTTCGAGCGCTTTGCCGCCGCCTGACCATTGCCGCGGTGACCCTCACTATGGTGACGGGCTCGTTGCCTGTGGGCGCGTTTGCTGAGGTGCTCACCACCGATAGCACCTTTGTGCAGACGGATGTCGACCAAGTAGACGCCGTCGACCCCGCCGACGTCGCGCCCGATGCCGACGCCGCCAACGCTGCCGACCCCGCGCCCGATGCCGGCGCTGCCGACCCCACAGTGCTCGAGGCCGGTGACACCCCTACGCCCCCGGCCTCCGAGATTGCATCGGCGGCAGGCCTGACGGGCGCCGGACAGACCGAGAGCACACCTGCGGGTACGCTTGCCACCGATCTTGTCGAGGGCAAGGAGCTCGCCGAGCGGCAAAAGCAAGAGGAGGCTTCCGGCACCGAGGCGACCTGGAACGAGGAACTTGAACTCTGGGCAACCTCGAAGGGCGCCACGGGCGTAAAGGGCGAAGACGACGATGGCTACGTGGCCGGCGAGCAGACCCCCGCGCAGTACTACTTCTCGATCGATAGCCTCACCAACGAAATTTCTATCGAGTATGGCGACGCGGGCATTACCACGTTGGAGGTGCCCTCGACCATCGACGACAAAAATGTCGTAAGCCTTACGGGTATGGGAAGCGCTGCGCTCACATCGATCACCTTCGCCCCTAATTCGCATGTCCGCTCGGTTGGAGGCTTGGGCGGCAGCAGCATCAAAGAGATCGCACTGCCCGATTCGGTCGAGGAGCTCAAGAGCTATGCATTCTACAAAAGCAAGACGCTCCAGACGGTAACCTGGCCCAACAACGCGGCCTTTACCACGATTCCCGAGCAGGCCTTTAAGGAATGTGAACAACTTGACGACAATGTGGTGGCAACGCTGCCGCCTTCGGTCAAAACTATCGACTATCTTGCATTCGCCTATTGCGGCGTGCCGCAGTTCTATGTCTCGGATACAACGGTACTCACCTTTACGCAGATCAATGTGCCGGGCACGGTGGAGCGGATCGGGCACTATGCATTTTGTGGGTGCTCCTTTGTGTCGTCGGTGACGATTGGCGATGGTGTCAAATCTATCGGGGCGCTCGCGTTCGCCTCTCTTGATCCTGCGATTGCCGGCAAAGAGATTGTGCTACCCAAAAGCGTGGAAATGATAGAGTGGGGAGCTTTTGAGAACACGAGATACGGAAACGAGACGAACCATAATGCCGTTGCCCTGCGCGTGATGAACCCCGATCTTCAGTTTGGTGAGGCGGGCTATTCGGGCGACTATAATGAGCGCGTGACAATCGATGGCGTAACGTATGCGATTCCCTTTAGTGAAGGCCAGACCATCTATGCCTATGCGACCGATTCGGCTGGCAATCCCTCGATGGTCAAAAAGCTTGCCGATGCCGTGGCCGATCGCAAGGATTCCGTCGATTCCTCGAAGCCTGCCTACACGTTTGAGTGGATGGGCGAGGCGGCCCAGGTGACGGGCAAACTTCCCCAGAGCGCGACGGCTACACTCGTGCAGGCGGGGCAGTCCACGCCGCTGGCGGTTGGCGATGACGGCAGCTTTACAGCGGACGCTCTCTCCAAGACAGCAGCCACCCTGCGCATTTCGCTCAGCGGTTACTATGACATGGTGCTGGCGCGCCCGGGCGACCAGATGACGGGCACATGGAATATCGGAGAGATAAAGGCGGAGGACTTTACCAAGATTCCGGCCTCGCGCGCGATTGAGCTCAACGTGGCCTATCTCGAACCGGTCGCAGGCCAGGATAAGACCGAACGCATTGAGCTCGATAATCTCGATAACATCGATCTGACGGTGAAGAGCGGCGGCAAGACGCTTAAGCCTGCCAAGGGTGACAAAGAAAACGACTTCCGTATCCAGGGCACAGCACTCGTGGTGTCGCAGGCCATTGCCGACGCGGACCAGGATCTGGAGATAACGCTCGAGCCCAAAGACAGACTCAAGCTGGGTGGGGCGACGGCGACGGTGAAACCTTCGGCCGGCAAGGTCGATATCGACTTGAAGCCCTGGGGTACGGCGACGGTCACGACCAAGGGCGACTACCAGGGCGCCAACCGCGTGCTGGTGTTCCGTACGTCCGACGGCAAGCTCGTCGCCGACGGTGTCACCTATTTGATGGGTTACGAAGACGATGGCACCACGCCTATCATGAAGGCCGGGACGCCGCGCCTTAAGGCCGGTTCGCACACCATCGTCGCCTTTAACAAGACGAGCTACGACATCCAAGCGACGAGCTATTCCACGTTTAGCCGCCTAGGGCTGACCGTGGGTGAGCATATCGCGCAAAAGCAGGTGAAGATTGAGGACGGCAAACAGCTCGACGTGACGCTCGACGTTCCCACGTTTGACGTGGAGACGTATCGTGCCGAGCGCGGGCTGACGGCGGGCTCGGTTATCGCTGATTCGTCCGCGGTCGTTGGCGTGGAGACCGAGCTACGCATTCATTACGAGCTCAAGAACAGCCAGGCTGCCAAGATTGAGATTCCGCTGGCAAAGGATGCCGTCGAGGATGTGTCCGCAGGCTCTCGCGAAGCCGTCGCCAGCTCCGATGCCGGGTGGGTTGGCACAACTTGGGAGGGCGACAACCTCGTTCTCGATATGAAGAAGGGCATGGGCGCCGATGTGTTTGTGCGCTTTAAGCCTAAGGCCGCGGGCATCTATGCCATCTCGCCGCTTATTACGCTGGGCGAGGTGACATTGCCGCTGGGAAGCACCACGCTCGAGGTTAGCGGATCGCGCATCGAGGTCGACAGCACCGACGTTCACAGCCTGCTGGGCAATGTGGCCTACGTTTATGCGGCGCCGGGCAAGAGCGTGCAGCTCACCGTGGGCACGGGCGCCTCGGCTGCAAAGTACACCGGCAAGACCAATAAACTCGGCCGTGCCAAGATTGAATACGACCTGCCGCAGGATACGCTTGCCGCCGAGCGCGTGACGCTCGAGGCGCGCGTGGGCTCGACCGACGTCGCCGCCGCTGCCGCAGAGGTGGCGGCTCGCAATTATGTGCGCTATGTTCCGGGCGCTTCGGTCTGGAACTTTGATGTGACGTATCGTGGCGGTACGCAAAGCCTGGTCAAGGACGGCAAGGACACCGGCAAGAGCCTGTGGACCTTCCATCATCTGCCGCAAAAGAAGAACGCCTACTGGACGTTCGATATCACGCTCGAGGTGGGAAACGAAGAGGCCGCCGACACGCTCGACCTGTACGTGGACTGCGTGGATGGCAAGACGGTGACGATTCCTCTGACTCAAAAGTCGCGCGAGGGCACCCGTGTGCGCTATGTGGCGGAGTATGTGGACGAGGGCTACCTTAAACTGCTCGACGAGTTTAACAAGGCGAATGACTCGACCTATGTGAACTGCGGAAACTTTGAGCAGATCTTTATGCCGCAGACCTACCGCATCTCCAATGCTCAGCTTATGACCATGCTGAGTTTTGATGCCAACGCTTCGGCCAAAAAGCATTCCGCCGCGGCCGAGGAGCGCCAGCAGGAGTTCTCGAATGCCGTGCAGCAGTGGCACGAGTATATGATGGATAACTCGTTTAATGATGTCGATGAGGCCTTTAACGACGCGATTGACCAGATGGTCGCCGATGCGTTCGCCGAGGAAGAGAAGGGCGGCAAGGACGAGGGCGGCAACGCGCGTAAGGTTCGCCGTGCCCCTGCCGCCAGCGACGGTAAGGGTGATGATGCTGACAACGACGAGGCCGCGCAGTTTGCCGCCGAGCTTAAGGCTGCGGTTGGCGGCTCGTCGGCGCTGCTGACTAAGCAGGGCGACAGCTATGGCGTCAACGTGGACAAGATGATCTTTGAGGACGCGTACGGCACCGGCGAGGATTGGTATCAGGAACTTGCGGCGGCCCAGGGCGCGAACGCTGCGGATGCGGCCGCCATCAAGGAGCTCGTCGACCATGCATCGCGAGCGGAGTTTATTGCCCAGCAGGCCGAGGATCTGGTGGGCCAGTCGATGGGTATCGGCCAGCTCAGCCAATACGGAAGCTGGAATGACGCAACTGCTGCGGCGCTCAACAAGTGTGCGGGCATTAAGGCCAGCGAGTACAACGGCCAGTCGACGAGCGGGTTTAACGATTTGGGCCAGGCGCTCGGAAGCTCGCTGAGCTACAAGGCGGCTGACGACGATACCGTCAAGGGCTTTAAGGTCGCCGCGCCCGATGGCGAGCAGACGGCCTATATCGAGTCGGAGTTTATCGAGAACTCCAATAACAACAAGAACCAGGCGCTGCTGTTTAACTCAATCGCCATGCAATGCGACATTTTGGACAATCTGTACGATAACTGGAACGTAGTCCACAGCCTCAATAACTCTACGATTCGCGGTTGGCTTATGGCTTGGAAGCGCAACGGTGACGTCAGCGCCCACATGAAGCTCATCCGCACGATCCGTTCGCTCAAAAGCTACAAGATCGAGTGTGAGATGTTCGGCCAGGTCTTTAAGACCGATGCGTGGAAGGCGGCCGGCCAGGCGTTTCCCGCGGCGACCCAGGGCATCGGCATCTTTACCGGCATTTACGGCGTGAACGATGCCAGCAAGAACTGGGAGAACGTGAACGTCCGTATGCAGAAGGTGAAGGGCGAGCGCGAAGGCTATGAGCTTCAGCATACGCGCTTGCTTGCCAAGCCCGAGAAGACCGAGGACGACTGGAAGTGCATTTACGCGCTGCGTGACGCCATGGAGAAGGCGCGTGCGTTTGAGGATCTGCTGTATCGCCAGCTCTGCCACGACAGCACCGATGTGGCAGTGGGCTCCATTATGACAATCGCCGGCGTGCTGACGGCCGGTTCGGCGGGTACCGTGGTGGGCGCTGCCTATGATGCGGCTTCGACGAGTGTGGGCTCGGAGCGCGCGATTAAGTTAACCAATGCCGAGTGCGCCTACGATGTCGCCTGTGAGCGGGTGGAGCGCGCGTGCCAGAATCGTATTACGGTCAACTGGGGTGAGCTGACCGATGCCGAGGTCTATAACGCCAACAAGGACGGCTTGATCTCGGACGAGAAGATGCAGTCGATCTTTGAGGCACGTTACCGCCATGTGGCCGCGAAGGCCGCACCTGATCCTGCGGGCGTGGTGTATGAGGGCCTGCTGTCCAATACGGTCGAGGGTGCAACGGTTGAGCTGTGGAGCGCCGACGATGCCGCCGGCACCAATGCCACGCGTTGGGATGCCGAGGAGTATGAGCAGGACAATCCGCTTGCAACGGGTGCGGACGGTGCGTACAACTGGAATACGCCGGCCGGCTGGTATCAGGTGCGCGTGACCAAGGACGGGTATGAGGAGGCGTGCTCCGCCTGGCTGCGCGTGCCGCCGATTCAGACTGAGGTGAACATTGGTTTGGTGTCGACGGCGGCGCCCGAGGTGGCTTCGGCCCATGCCTATACCGATTGCATCGAGGTTGAGTTTGCGCAGTATATGGATGCGAGCGACGATGCCCTGGTCGCATTGTGCGCGCAGGGCTTGGGCGACGTGACGTATACGTGGCTCGACAAGCAGGACGATCCCAATGGCAAGCCGTTGTCGCGCGTGCTGCGCATTCGCTATGCCGATGCGCGTGAGGCGGGCTCGACGGTGGCGTTTGAGCTTGATGGCGTTCGGAACTATGCCGGCACGGCCATGTCGCGCTGGGCAAGCGGGGAGCTTGCCGTGGGCGTTCGTGCCGACAGGCTCAAGCTCAACGTGGAACAAGCTGTGACCATGCTTGAGGGCGGCGACTTTAAGCTGGTGGCATATGTGACCGATAAGGCGGGCAAGCCGTTTGCGGGCGCCAAGGTTAGTGTTGGGCTGGAGTCCTCGGCTATCTGCTCTGTCGATGCCACCCAGGCCGTGACGGGCGAGGACGGCGCGGCGACGTTTGTGCTGCATGGTGCTCTGCCCGGTTTGACGACGTTGACGGCGGCGGTGGATGGCACGGCTCTGTCCAAGCAGGTTGACGTGCGCGTGTCTGCCGAGGCCGTGCGACCGGCGCGACCGGCGGCGACGATTGGTGCGACGACGTTTGGCTCGTGGTCGCCCAAGGAGAATTACATTACGGTGCCCAAGGGTACGAAGCTGGAGCTTTCGGCGGAGGATGACGCGACCATTTGGTACACCACCAACGACACCTGCCCCTGCCGTGACGAAGGCCGCGTAAAGTACATCGAGCCTATTGCGCTCGATAGCAACATGTATGTGCGCATTGCGGCACAACGCCCTGGCATGTCGTACAGCGAGTATTCCGAGCGTCTGAACATTACGATTACAGTGACCGATGAGGCGGTGCCTGAGCCCAAGCCGGAGCCCGGGCCGGAGCCCGAGCCCAAGCCGGAACCCAAGCCGACGCCTGGCGGTGGCGAGCAGGGTGGCGGTGCGGATGGCTCTGGCGGTACCGGGGCTCCTGCGGGTGGTTCGACTTCGACGACGACCACAGTGACGACGGACAAGTCCAAGGGTAAGGGCGAGAGCGGCAAGAAATCCGGCGGCACGGAGCTTGCCAGCACGGGTGACTCCGCCGCGATGACGGTCGCCGCCCTGGGCATCGCCGGCGCAACCGTTGCCGCGGCCGGCGTCGCCGTGACCAAGCGCCGCAAGCGCTAGGTTTTGGTGGCGGCGCCCATTCTCGGCTTTTACAAAATCTCAATCTGTAACACCAAGCCAGATATTTGGACTCAAGGTGTTACAGATTGAGACGAAACGACCAGGCAAGTCCCGAACCACCACAAAGGTGCCTGTCCCCTTTGTGGTGGTTTGGACGGCCGGCACAAAAAAGTCCCCGCCGGGCGTGTGCTCAACGGGGACTTTGCCGTTTCATGGCTAGCGCTGTAGGTGATTACTCGCCCAGCAGGCTCTTGGTGATGGAAGCGGCGGCCTTCTTGCCGGCGCCCATCGCCAGAATGACCGTAGCGGCACCGGTGACGATGTCGCCGCCGGCCCAAATGCGGGGATCGGTGGTCTGGCCGGTCTCCTCGTCAGCGACGATGTAGCCCCACTTGTTGAGCTCCATCTTGCCGCCGATCTTGGCAGCGAAGGGGTTGGCGTTGGTGCCGATAGCCGAGATCGCGACGTCGCAGGGGATCTCCTCGATGGCACCCTCGATGGCAACCGGACGACGGCGGCCGGACTCGTCGGGCTCGCCGAGCTCCATCTTCTGGACCTTGACGGCGCACACGGAGCCGTCCTCGCCAGCGACAAACTCGAGCGGGGAAACGAGCGGCAGAACCTCGACGCCCTCGGCCTTAGCATGGTGCAGCTCGGCGCGACGGCAGGGCATCTCGTCCTCGGTACGACGGTAGGCGATGATGGCGTGCTCGGCGCCCAGGCGCTTGGCGGTACGGACGGCGTCCATAGCCACGTTGCCGCCACCAAAGACGACGACGTTCTTGCCGTGCTTGGTGGGGGTGTCGTACTCGGGGAACTTGTTGGCCTTCATCAGGTTCACGCGGGTGAGGTACTCGTTAGCGAAGAAGACGTTGGGCAGGTTCTCGCCGGGGACGTTGAGGAACTTGGGCAGGCCGGCGCCGGTCGCCACGTAGATGGCGTCGAAGCCCTGCTCGAACAGCTCCTCGGCCGTGGCCATGTTGCCCACGACGGAGTTGTACTCAAACTTAACGCCCATGTCCTCCAGGCCGTCAATTTCGCGCTTGACGACTGCCTTGGGCAGACGGAACTCGGGGATGCCGTAGACCAGCACGCCGCCGCCGGTGAAGAAAGCCTCGAAGACGGTGACGTCAAAGCCGTTGCGGGCGAGCTCGCCGGCGCAGGTGATGCCGGACGGGCCGGAGCCGACGACGGCGACCTTCTTGCCGTTCTTGGGGGCCATCTTGGGCGTGGAGGCGAGCTCGGGGCGGTCACCCAGGAAGCGCTCGAGCTGACCGATGGCCACGGGCTCGGACTTCTTACCACGGATGCACTTGCCCTCGCACTGGTTCTCCTGCGGGCAGACGCGGCCGCAGATGGCGGGAAGCATGGAGTCCTCGCGGATGGTATCGAGGGCGCCGCCGAAGTCCTTCTCGCGGATCTGCTCGATAAAGCGGGGGATGTTGATGTTGACGGGGCAGCCCTCAACGCAGAACGGCTTCTTGCAGTTGAGGCAGCGCTCGGCCTCGGCCAGCGCCATCTCCTCGGTGAAGCCCTTGTCGACGGGGCGGAAGTCGCAGGCGCGCTCGGCAGCCGGCTCCTCGTTATCGGGGGTGCGGGGCGACTTCATATCGGCAACGAAACGACCGTTAACTAGTGGCATGCGCAGCTCTTTTCCTCATAGGCCTTGAGGGACTCGCCCTCTTCGGAACGGTAAGCGGCCTGGCGGGCACGAAGGTCATCCCAGTCGACCAGGGTGGCATCGAAGTCGGGGCCGTCGACGCAAGCGAACTTGGTCACGCCGCCCACCTCGACGCGGCAGCAGCCGCACATGCCGGTGCCGTCAACCATGATGGGGTTGAGCGACGCGGTGATGGGGGTGTCGTACTTCTGGGCGGTGAGGGTCGAGAACTTCATCATCGGAACGGGGCCGACGCAGAAGACCTGGCTCACGGCCTTGTCCTGCAGCAGGCGCTCCAGCGGAGCGGTGACAACGCCCTGCTCGCCATAGGAGCCGTCGTCGGTGGTGATGTGGATGTGGTCCTCGTCGAGGAGCTCGCGGAACTGGTCCTCCATGAGCAGGAGGTCCTTGGTGCGGGCGCCCATGATGGCGTGCACCTCGTGACCGGTCTCGACCAGGTGCTTGGCGACCGGGAAGGCAATTGCTAGGCCGACGCCGCCTCCAATGACGGCGCAGGGGCCCTCGGCCATCTCGGTGGGAACGCCCAGCGGGCCCACGACGTCGCGCAGCGACTCGCCGGCCTCGTAGGTGGAAAGCATCTCGGTGGTCTTGCCGATCACCATGAAGATGAACTCGACCCAGCCCTCGTCACCGTTCCAGCCGGCCAGGGTGAACGGGACGCGCTCGCCCGTCTCGTTGGCGCGAACCATGAGGAACTGTCCAGCATGCGCATGCTTGGCGATTGCGGGCGCCTCGATGCGGAACTTGAACACCTTCTCCGAGAACTGCGTCTTCTCCAGGATCTTATACATAGAACCCCTCTCTTGTTAGGGCGACCGAACCGTGCCTCCACGGAAATGGACGGCAGCCCGATTAGAACCGTACGCGCACAGGCGTTGTGCAGACATACGGTGCAAATTATACCCTCATGGGCATGTCGCTTGCGTGTATCTTCGGCAGGTGGGAAAAGTGACCTGCCAAAATAAACCTGTCCCTTTTTGGCAGGTTTTAGTGCTTGCCGTTGGCGGAAGCGGCGCCGTTTACGTGATCGCGGGCGTAGATTACGCCGTGGACGATGGCCAGACCGGCAGCGTCGGCGGCGCGGGCGCAGGTGTCCTGGAAATCCTCGGCCTCGCGGGCGCGCAGCTGCTTGAGTACGTAGTCTGCCACGGCCATCTTGCCGGGAGGGTTGCCGATGCCGGTGCGGATGCGGCTAAAGTCGCGGCTGCCCATCTTGTCGATGATGGAGCGCAGGCCGTTGTGACCGGCATGGCCTCCGCCCACCTTGACGCGCACATCACCGGCGGGAATGTCGAGCTCGTCGTGGATGACGAGCAGCTCCTCGGCCTTGATCTTGTACTCACGGCAGAGCTTGGAGATGGGACCGCCCGAGGTATTCATGTACGACTGCGGCTTGACCAGCACGATCTGGCGCTTGCCGTCCTCTTCCTCGGCATCGTTGATGTTGATGAGCGCGACCTCGGCGCCGGCCTGGTTTTTCCAATACGTGACACCGGCCTGACGGGCCAGCTCGTCGATCGCCTTAAAGCCGGCGTTGTGGCGGGTCTCGGCATATTCCTCGCCAGGGTTGCCAAGTCCGGCAACCATGCGAATCTTGAGCGGCTGTGCAGCTGCCATGTTCATCCTTTCGTTGATTTGTCGCCTGCTATGGTGAGCGACCCTGTTGCCACTGTCAAATGGAGGGCAATTGAGGTTGTTTGGGGGCGTTTGGACGCCCGTCAAAATCCGAGGTGGACAGTTAGTTCAGATACGTATAAGTTCTGAGGACTCGAAGTGCTTAATTCGATGCCGATACGTTGTTTTGGAGCTTTAGTTAGTCCATATGGCGCCGTTTTGAAGTCTACCCTGCCTTCAAATAGGGCGAATGGTATAGAGATAGCTGTAAAACAGCCTAATTCACTGTGTTCATTTATACGTATTTGAACTGACTGTCCAGCCCTGCTCGACGGCGCACGGGTGATTCGCCGTTTAGACCGGCGCAAGGCCGATTCCGGCCCGCAGAGCGTTGAGCCAAGCGGCCTGACGCTTGCGATAGCCCTTGATGCGATACCGGAATCGGACTCCCGCGAGTCGATGCATCGTTTGGGCGAAGGCTTCGAGTGCAACAAGGTCTTTCATTTGGTCGCGATTGATAACCAGGACGTGGATGCCCATTGCTTTGAGTCCATTATTTCGATTGCCATCGTGGATGCGAGCGTTTTGAAGCTCATGCCCAATTCCGTTGTATTCGTTGTCGACTCCGGCTGCCGGGCAATATAGGTCGCAGATGGCGTAAGGGATGCCGGAGGACATGTTGACCGCAAGAGTGTCGAAGTCGATTCGATGGTTGAGTAGCAGGCCTCCCATGGGCAGGCTGCAGCATCCGAATCCGCCAAAGCGCATGGGCGCTCCGAGAACGGCAAACATTAGGGATTCGGCTGGGGATGCAGATCCGGGTCGGGCGAGATTGACTGCCGTGCGAAACGAGGTGTATGAGCTACTTTTGGCGAAGCGCGCGACCGCCTCAAGCTCTTCGATAGTTGTGGCGGGCTCGCATTTGTAGTGCGCCTGTTCGTAGCGGGTTTCGTTCTGTTGTTCGGCCGCCGACTGATCGCCCCGGCAATCGAGGTCGTCCATCGCTTCGTAGCCATCGCCCTTGGGCCAGACGTCGTCATAGGCAATGGGGTATGTTGCCCCGGGAGGAAGGGAGTAGGTTCCGAGCAGTTCCATGAGAAGCATCAAGGTTTTGGCGACTGATTCATTTTTGGAACAAAGCATGGCTGTCATGGCAGGAGACGTTGCGTAGATGTCGGCCTCGACGTGCATAATTGCACCTTCAGGAAGAGGAGCGGAGAGAATATGCTGAAGAAGTCGCTTGTCGGGGCGTCTGTTGTCTTCGCTTGAAACGAGAAGATCGAGCAGTTCGGAATCATCTTCATTCCAGGCGTCGAGTATCGAAAGTGCGCCAAAGTCTATCGCGTCATTATTGGGAATGCAGCTAGCCAAGGCCTGTGCTTGCTGTTCACTATCAACGGAGTCCCAGGGTAGGGCAGAGTACGCCCGTCGTGCGCGACGAATTGCGCGGAGGGCGGAGAGATGTGAAATCACGGTCGTCATAGCTATAACGTACTAAGTTGGCGGCAGAATGCGACCGCCATACCGTTCTTTTCGCTCAGCGGGGCGCTGCGCGCCATGAACGGCTGGGTGTTATGAAATCGATGGAATCGGTTGAGGGGATTGCAGGAAATTGAGCTCTGCCGCGAAGGTTGACGATAGCTACTGGACAGTTAGTTCAGATACGTATAAGACGGCGGGCGTTCGAGGCGTTTCTAAGGGCCTTCGAGGGCGATTTGAGGGTAAATATGCGGCGATTGTGCTCGAAAACGATGAGCATTGGGCGGCATGGCATCCGCCGGGGAGCTCAGAAGGCTCCGAACGGCCCTTTGGGGCTTTAAAAAAATACGTATCTGAACTAATTGTCCAGGGAAGGTTGGCGAGGGATAGAAAAAGGGCCGGAAGCGAGCTTCCGGCCCTTTAAAAGCATCAAAGATGATGCGATGCGCGTTGGATTACAGTGCGAAGTCGCCGCCGACGAGCGTGGAGACGGGCTCCTCGTGGTAAACGGCGGAAATGGCCTGGGCGAACTCCTCGGCGACCGAGATGGTCTTGATCTTGCCGCCGACCTCGACGGGGATGGCGTCGGTGACGACGCACTCGACGATGGGAGCGTCGTTCAGGCGCTCGATGGCCGGGCCGGAGAAGATGCCGTGGGTGGCGCACACGTAGATGTCGCCGGCGCCCATGGCCTTGAGCTCCTTGACGTTGGCGCACAGGGTGCCAGCGGTGTCGATCATGTCGTCATTGATAATGCAGGTCTTGCCCTTGATGTCACCGATGATGCCCATGACCTCGGCGGCGTTGTGGCGCGGACGGCCCTTGTGGGCGATGGCGAGATCGCAACCGAGCATGTCGGACAGCTTCTTGGCGGCCTTGGCGCGACCCACGTCGGGGGACACGACAACCAGGTTGTCGGTGTCGAAGTGCATGTCGTTGTAGTACTGGCCGAACAGCGGCAGTGCGGACAGGTGGTTAACCGGGATATCGAAGAAGCCCTGGATCTGGCCCTGGTGCAGGTCGAGGGTGATGATGCGGTTGACGCCGGCGCGCTCGAGCAGGTTGGCGACGAGGCGGGCAGTGATGGGCTCGCGCGGGCCGGCCTTGCGGTCCTGGCGGGCATAGCCGTAGTGGGTGATGACGGCGGTGATGGAGCGGGCAGACGCGCGCTTGGCAGCGTCGGTGGCGATGAGCAGCTCCATGAGCATGTCATTGACGTTGCCGCCGGCTACGGACTGAATCAGGAAGACGTCGGCGCCGCGGACGGTCTCGTCGTAGCGGGCGTAAATCTCACCATTGGCGAACTGCTTTAGCGTAAGGCCCGAAAGCTCGACCCCAAGGTACTCAGCGATTTTCTGAGCGAGGGGACGGTTGGAGGAACCGGAATACACGCGGATGGACTTGCGCATATTCTCCGACTTCTCGGGATCATTAATCGGCATTACCCTTCTCCTTTATACATCGAATGCCATATAGATGCCTTGTTGCATTGTAACCGCGCGATAGGGTTTATCGAGTCTTGATAACGTCTTTACCGTCAACGGACACGAACCGACCACTCATCCGGTTGCGCAGGTCACGATAGAAAAAAAGAGCTGCTCCATGGAACAGCTCCTTTTGTGCTTGGTAAAACGTTATACCTCGTCGTCCTCGTGCAGACGGCGGCGATAATCGGCGGCCCAGCCCTCAATATTTACCTGACGGGCGCGGCCCAGGCCGAGTGCGTCTGCCGGAACCGGCTCGGTGATGACGGAGCCGGCGGCAACGAGCGCGCCGTCGCCGATCTGGGCGGGCGCGACCATCATGGTGTCGGAGCCGATGAAGGCGTCCTTGCCGATGACGGTCTTGTGCTTGTGGACGCCATCGTAGTTGCAGGTGATGGAGCCCGCGCCCACGTTGACGCCGGAGCCCATGGTGGTGTCGCCGATGTAGGACAGGTGCGGCACCTTGGAGCCCTCGCCGATCGTGGACTTCTTGATCTCCACGTGCGTGCCGGCCTTGGAGCCATCGAGCATGTGGGTGCCCGGGCGCAGGTAGGCGCGCGGGCCGCAGTCGACGCCGTTCTCGATGACGGCCTCGATGGCGATAGTCTCATCGATGACGCAGCCGCTGCCGACGGTGGTGTCGGTGAGGCGGCTGTTGGGGCCGAGCTGGCACTCCTCGCCCACGGTGACGTGGCCGATCAGGTGCGTCTGCGGCCACACGACGGTGTCGCGGCCGATGACGGCGTCGGGACCGATCCAAGCCTGCGTGGGGTCGATGAAGGTGACGCCCTCGGCCATCCAGTGCTCGTTGATGCGATCGCGCGCGATGGCGGTGAGCTGCGCGAGCTGGATGCGGCTGTTGACGCCCAGACCGTCGCGGTAATCATCGCAGTGGAAGATGGAGACCGCCTGGCCGTGGCCCTTGAGAATTTCGAGCATGTCGGGCAGGTAATACTCGGACTGCGCGTTGTCGTTGCCGATCTCGTCAATGTGGGCGGCGAGCTGCGCGCCGTCAAAGGCGTAGCAGCCGGCGTTGCACTCGAGCAGCGCGGCGGCCTGCTCGGGCGTGCAGTCCTTCTGCTCGATGATGCGCTCGATCTGGCCATCGGCGCCCAGCTTGATGCGGCCGTAGCCGAAGGGATCGGGCGGGGTCATGGTCATGACGGTGCAGGCGAGCTCGCCGGTGGCGACGGTCTGTGCGAACTTTGCGACGGTGTCGGCGGTGATGAGCGGCAGGTCGCCGTTGAGCACGACGACGGGGCCTTGCGTGATGCCACAGGCCTCGAGTGCGACCTTCACGGCGTGGCCAGTGCCCAGGCGCTCGGTCTGCTCGACGCACTCGACTTTGGTGGCGCTGGTGGCGTAGGCGCCGTCGATAAGGGCGCGCATCTCGTCGGCGTGGCTGCCGATGACGACCACGACGCGGCTGCAGCCGGCCTTGATGGTGGCGTCGACGATCCACTGAACCATGGGCTTGCCCAGGATCTTGTGCGAAACCTTGCAGTGGTTCGACTTCATGCGGGTGCCCTCGCCGGCGGCGAGGATAATTGCGGTTGCGTCCATGTGATCTCCTGTTACGTTATAGAGACGTGTGTTTGGAAACGATACACGGCGCAATATGATACCGCAGGCATATGATGAGCGCGTAACGATTGGTGCATGGCGGCCGATGTCGGTGTCGCCGGTGTGGCGTTTGCGCTGGTTGTGTATGGCGCCGGCGGCGCTGCGGCGTTGGCGTTTGAGCGAGGGGATGGGGGTGCCCGTGGACATCACGCGAGAGGAATCGGGCAGTGAGCCCGTCGCGGCGTTCTCGATGTCGCACCCGGCGGTGCCGGCGCTCTATATGGTGCTGACGCTGGGGCTCACCATGTTCTCGATGCAGCCGGTGCTGATCGCGCTGTCGCTTGCGGGCGGGCTGGCGTACGGGTTTGCGACGCGCGGTGCAGCGCGTACGCTGGGGGCGCTTCGCTGGCAGCTGCCGGTGATTTTGATTATCGCGCTGGTCAATCCGCTGTTTAGCGCCTCGGGCTCGACGGAGCTGTTCCGCATCGGCATGCGCGCAGTGTATTTGGAGAGCATGGTATACGGCCTGTGCATGGGCGGGCTGTTTGTGGCGAGTGTGCTGTGGTTTGAGGCCGCGGCGTCGATGCTTAGCTACGACAAGGTGCTCGCGCTTTTTGGCAACGCCGCGCCGGTGGTCGCGCTCATGATCTCGATGTGCATGCGGTTGATTCCGCAGTTTCTGCGCCGCGGTCGTACGGTACTGGCGGTGCAGGATGCGATTGATGTGCCGGGGCGCGCGCCGGCCGACCCCGTGCGCTCGCGCCTGCGGGCATCGAGCGTGCTGATGGGCTGGGGCATGGAAGATTCGCTGGAGCGCGCGGACGCCATGCGTTCCCGTGGGTGGGGCGTCGCGACGCGTCGCACGACGTACGCGCGGTATCGGCTGGGGCGCGGCGATGTTGCCGCGCTGGTTGGGCTTGCGGCGTTTGGTGCCGCCGCGGTAGCGGTGGCATGGGTTGCGACGACGCAGTATTCGTTTTACCCGCAGCTTTCGGTGCCGGCGCCGTGGCCGGGCTATGTTGTATACGCGGCTTGGATGGCACTGCCCTGCGTGCTGCACGCGGTTGACGAAAAGAGGTTTGGCTGATGACTCGGTTGGACGGGAGCATGATGACGGACGCGGCGCGCGGCTCGGATGAGCCGGCGATTGAAGTGCGAGGCCTGCGCTTTGCCTACCCCGGGGCCGAGGCGCCGGTGCTCGAGGGGCTTGACTGGGCTGTTCCCCAAGGCGCGTTTGCGCTGCTCGTTGGTGGTACCGGGTCGGGTAAGTCGACGCTGCTGTCGCTGCTCAAGCCCGAGATCGCTCCGGCGGGCGAGCGCACTGGCGAACTGCTCGTGCTGGGCGAGAACGTTGCCGACATGGACGTTCGGGCGTCCGCGGAGCGCGTGGGCTATGTGTTTCAGGACCCCGAAAACCAGATTGTGTGCGAGACCGTGTGGCACGAGATGGCGTTTGGCCTGGAAAACTTGGGCATGTCGCGCGACGAGATGCGCCGTCGCGTGGCCGAGACCAGCTATTTCTTTGGGTTGGAGGATTGGCTCCACCGCGATACCGACACGCTTTCGGGCGGACGCAAGCAGCTGCTGTCGTTGGCTGCCGTGCTGGCGTTGCGCCCGCGCGTGCTGCTGCTCGATGAGCCCACGTCCCAGCTGGACCCCGTCGCCGAGAAAATTTTTATGCATGCGCTGTTTCGTGTGAATCGCGAGCTGGGCTGCACGGTTGTTGTGGCAACGCACCAGCCGCGGCCGATGCTCGAGTATGCGACGTATGCGTACCGGATTAAGGGCGGTCGCGTACGCGAGGCGGCTGACCTAGCGAGTTTGGGTAGTCGCGAGGGACTTTTGGCTTTGGACTCTTGCCGGCCCGCGCAGGGGGCGGCGACGAGTGCGGCAGCGGCTATCCGCGAGGGCTGGTTTCGCTACGATCGAACGTCCGGCTGGGTGCTGCGCGGGCTCGACGTGGCGTTTTCGGCCGGCGTGGTGCATGCGGTCGTGGGCGGAAACGGCTGCGGCAAGTCGACGATGCTCTCGGTGCTGGCGAAGACCGCTAAGCTGCAGCGCGGCCGCATGGTGCGTGGGACGGCCTCGGCGGCGCTGCTGCCTCAGAATCCCAAAGCGTTGCTGGTTGCCGAGACGGTGCGCGATGAACTAATGGAATGGGCTTCGACCTGCGGGTACGACGAGGCCGTGGCACAGGAGCGCGCGGCAAGTCTGGGGCTGTCGGGCCTGGATGGGCGCCACCCGTACGATCTTTCGGGCGGACAGCGCCAACTGCTTGCATTGGCAAAGCTGCTGCTGATTGGCCCCGAGCTGTTGCTGCTTGATGAGCCCACCAAGGGCCTTGATCTGGCAAGTCGCTGCATTATCGCCCGAGCCCTGCGTGAGCATGCGCAGGCCGGCGGCACCGTCATCATGGCCACGCACGACCTGGACTTTGCCGAGCAGGTCGCTGACGAAATCGCCATGATGTTTGACGGCGAGATCGCCTGCGTGGAGCCGCCGACCGACTTCTTTGCCGACAACGTGTTTTATAGGGCGTGATGGAATGGCGGATTATCGCGTCTCGCGCCTACTTGCAAAAATGGAAATCCCGCTGCTGCTGGCGGTCCCCGCAGTGATGACTGCGGCGTTGCTGGCGGGCGTTGAACAGGCGGCGCTTGCCATGCTTGTCGTGGTGGCGTTGGTGCTCGCGCTGTTCTTTGCGGGCTACGAGGTATCGCGCCCCGGCCTGCGCCAGATTATGCCAACGCTGGTTCTGGCGGCGTTGGCCGCGGCGGGGCGTATCTTGTTTGGCCCCATTCCCGACTTTAAACCCGTGAGTGCCATCGCCATTATCGCGGGGGCGACGCTGGGCCGGCGCAACGGGTTTATGGTCGGCGCGCTGGCGGCGCTGACCAGCAACTTCTTTTTTGGCCAGGGTATGTGGACGCCGTGGCAGATGTATGCCTGGGGACTCGTCGGCTATGTTGGCGGCGCCCGGGCGCATGCGGGTGCATTTGACCGTGCGGATGGGACCGTGCGCATGCCGGCATTGCTTGCGTACGGTTTTGCATCGGGCCTGCTCTATGGCGTCGTGATCAACGCATACGACATCATCGGTTTTGTGCAGCCGCTCACGTGGGCAGGCGCCGTGGCGCGTCTTGCCACGGCAGTGCCGTTCGATATCACGCACGGACTCGCGACCTGCGTGTTTTTGGCCGCCCTGTACAAGCCCTGGTGTCGCCGCATCAACCGAGTCGTCGTGAAGTACGGGCTGTAGGGCTGGTTGTGCCGGGGCGGGAATCAATACTGTCGAAGTGCCATTTCAAAACTATATCGGTTTACGGGGCTAGATTGGCACGGGCAGGCCATACCGGCTTTTTTCGAAATAGAGTAAGCCGTTTACCTGCAGTTTTATTATTTCGGAATTGCGTATGGTTGGGGGTTTGCGATTTAGCCCCGTAAACCGGCATAGTTTTGAAATGGCCGGTTGACATGACGGGCATCGTGGCCCTCAGAGAGCCAAATTGATCCGTTTTCTTTCGTCCCCAGACGTCCCCGGGAATCAGCTGAACCCGCCCGCCACGAAATCGGCCCATCTACTACGCTTAGCCTGATACCCCCGACCATGACCGCGTTTTATGAAAAACCGCAGGCTTTCTACCTGCGGTTTTCTTTTCG
This sequence comes from Collinsella sp. AM10-26, assembly GCF_003472525.1. Taxonomy (NCBI): domain Bacteria; kingdom Bacillati; phylum Actinomycetota; class Coriobacteriia; order Coriobacteriales; family Coriobacteriaceae; genus Collinsella; species Collinsella sp. AM10-26. Next base: position 138,626 of record NZ_QRMC01000007.1, on the reverse strand, counting down.
CGTTGTTCGCTGTGGTTGAGGGTGGCGGCCTAAACGTAGTAGATGGGCAGGTTTCGTGGCGGGCGGGTTGCGCGAACACGCTCGCAAGACGAAAACGCCCCGCTTTTCTTCGTCTTTGGGAGATCAGTTGGGTTAGAGCTCAAGGGCGAGGGTAACGGGGCAGTGGTCGCTGCCAAAGATGTCACCGCGGATGCCCGTGTCGCGCACGTTGCCGGCGATTGCGTCGCTCACCAGGAAGTAATCAATGCGCCAGCCAGCGTTGTTTTTGCGAGCATTAAAGCGGTAGCTCCACCAGCTGTAGACGCCTTCGACGTCGGGGTTTGCCGCGCGCCAGGTATCGGTAAAGCCGGCATCGAGCAGCTCGGTGAACTTGCCGCGCTCTTCGTCCGAAAAACCCGCGTTGCCGCGGTTGGACTTGGGGTTCTTAAGGTCGATCTCCTCGTGCGCCACGTTAAAGTCGCCGCAGGTCACCACGGGTTTACCGGCATCGCGCTCAAGTGCGCTTAAAAAGCCGCGGTAGGCATCATCCCACGCCATGCGCACATCGATGCGGGCGAGCTCGTTTTGGGCGTTGGGCGTATAGACGTCGACAAACCAAAACTTATCGAACTCGAGCGCGCAGACGCGGCCCTCGGTTGCGGCCTGGGCAACGAGCTCTGCCGCCTCGCCCTCGCCGGCGTAGGGCAGCAGCGCATCGGCGCGCAGCACGCGCAGCGGTTCCTGGCGGCTAAAGACCGCGGTGCCCGAATAGCCTTTGCGCTCGGCGTAGCTCCAGGTTTGGTGATAGCCGGGCAGGTCGATATCGACCTGGCCCTCTTGCAGCTTGGTCTCTTGCAGCGCCAAGATGTCGACATCGAGCTCCTGCGCGATCTGGATAAAGCTCGGGTCCTTTTTGAGCACGGCGCGCAGGCCGTTGACGTTCCACGAGGCGAAAGTGTAAGTCTGAGGCATGGTGTCCTTTCGACGGGGTTGGCAGGCTTAAGATTAGCGCAACAAGGGCGGAGCGGGCACCACGCGTGACAACCCAAGGGCCGCGTGCTGGGATATTGCCCGACGCTGCCCGACCAACCAGGACGGAGGACTCGTATGACGCAGGCAATATCGGACCCCAAGCAGGCCTCCGCGGCGCTGGCGGAGCTGTTCGATACCCACGAGCGCGTGGTGTTCTTTGGCGGCGCGGGCGTTTCCACGGCGAGCGGCATTCCCGATTTCCGCAGCGTGGACGGCCTGTATCATCAGCAGTTTGCCTACCCGCCCGAGACTATGCTCTCGCATAGCTTTTACGAGACGCATCCGGCCGAGTTCTTTGACTTCTACCGCACCAAGATGATCGCGCTTGGCGCCAAGCCCAATCGCTGCCACACCAAACTGGTCGAGCTGGAGCGGACCGGCAAGCTTAGCGCCGTGGTGACGCAAAATATCGACGGCCTGCATCAGATGGCCGGCTCGCAGCGCGTGTTCGAGCTGCACGGCTCGGTCCACCGCAACATTTGCCAGGCGTGCGGCGCAGTCTATAGCGCCGAGTGGATCTGTGCGCGCGATCACGAGGATGCCGCGGGCGTGCCCGCGTGCCCTGTGTGCGGCGGCCGCATCAAGCCCGATGTGGTGCTCTACGAGGAGCCGCTCGACGAGCATGTGCTTACCGGTGCCGTTGCCGCCATCGCCGCAACCGATGCCCTTATTGTGGGCGGGACTTCGCTCGTGGTGTATCCGGCGGCGGGCCTTACGCGCTGCTTTACCGGCGATACGCTGGCCATTTGCAATCTTGCTCCCACCGATCAGGATACAAATGCCGACCTGCTGATTTCTTGCGACATCGCGGCCGCGTTTGCGTTCTAGCCCGCGCGCGCGGATACAATAGAAAGACTGATTGCAAAACGACCCCGCCGCCAGCGCCCAAGCGCGGCGGCGCGGGCATTTTAGGAGGATGTTCATGGCGAACGATAGCAAGACATGGCGGTGCGGAAAGTACGAGCTCAGCTTTGACCGTCCGCGCATCATGGGCGTCCTCAACGTGACGCCCGATTCGTTTAGCGACGGCGGCGAGCACTTCGATGCGGATGCCGCTATCGAGTACGGCCTGGCGATGCTCGACGCCGGCGCCGACATCATCGACGTAGGCGGCGAGTCCACGCGCCCCGGCTTTACCCCGGTCAATCCCGACGAGGAGGCTCGTCGCGTGCTGCCCGTGGTGCGCGCGCTGGCAAAAGAGGGCGCCATCGTCTCGATCGACACGCGCCACGTGGCGGTCGCCAAGGCTGCCGTGCGCTGCGGCGCCTCGATCGTCAACGATGTGACGGGCTTCACCGACCCCAAGATGGTCGAGTTTGTCGCGACAAGCCCCTGCGGCGTCATCGTGATGCATGCCGGCGAGGTCGCCGCGCCCACCCGCACGCACGCAACGGTGCAACTCGATACCTCTGCCGCGGCGTTTGTTGCCGAGAAGGCGCGCGAGGCGGCTGCCGAGGCCGCGCGAGAGGCCGAGAAGCCGGCTCGCCGTCGTCGCGGCAAGCTGCTGGGCGAGCCCAAGACGGAGGCCAAGCTTCCGGGCGGCGTGGTGCAGCCTTCGCTGCCGTTTGGCGACCCGGAGCCCGCGCCCGAGCCTGCGGACGAGCAGAAGCAGGCGGCACCGGCGGCCGAGCGGGTCGCCCCTGCCGCCGAGCCTGCCGCGACCCCCGAGCCCGCGCCGGAGCCCAATGACCACCTGGCAGCCATGATGCGCCGCAGCGCCCGCCGCGAGGAGGCCTACGTGCCCACCTCTCAGCTCCGCCGCTTCACCCTGCCCGATTCGGCGCCCATCATGCGCCGCGTCATGGGTTTCCTGTCCGACCAGGCCCGCACGCTCATCCATGCCGGCGTGTCGCGCGATCGCATCTGCATCGACCCCGGCCCGGGTTTTGGCAAGACGGCCAACGAGGATATCGTCATCCAGCGCGAGACCGCCAAGATGGCATCGCTGGGCTATCCGCTCATGTGCGCCGTGTCGCGCAAGCGTTTTGTGGGCGCCGTCTCGGGCGTGACCGAGGCGGCCGCGCGCGATGCCGCCACGTTTGGTGTGTGCCTGGGCGCCATCCAGGCCGGTGCCAACATCGTGCGCGTGCACGACGTCACCGGCTTCGCGCAGTTCCTGAACGGTTACTGGGCCGTCGCCAAGCCGCAGCCGCGCCGCGCGTTTGTGGCCGTGGGTTCCAACCTGGGACATCGCTGCGACAACATCCGCGCCGCGCGCGACATGATCGCCGAGATCCCGCTCACCTGCGTGTCCAACTGCTCGCGCATCTACGAGAGCGAGCCGGCCTACGAGACGCGCCAGGACGCGTTTGCCAACGCCGTTATCGAGATTAAGACCGAGCTGGCGCCGCTGGTACTGCTTGACGAGCTGCAGAAGATCGAGCTCGAGCTGGGCCGCGACCGCTCCAAGAAGGCCAAGGTCAACGGCCCGCGCACCATCGACTTGGACCTGCTGTGGATGGATGGTGAGACGCACGGCGGCAAGAAGCTGCGCCTGCCGCATCCGCTGATCGGCGAGCGCGACTTTGTGCTGGTGCCGCTCGAGGACCTGATGCACGACCCGGCGCGGTTCTTCCGCTTCAACGGCGTCGAGGTCAAGGAGCCCGAGGACCGCGTGGGTCATATCGTGGGCGAATTGGGGCGTATGTAGATGATTGAGATGAATGCTGTAGCCGCCGGCACCGAGCTTGATGCCGCGCGCGACGCGGGCCGCGAGGGTGCGTCTGCGGGTTGGTGCGCTTGGAGTGCGGGTGAGGCGTCGTTGACGTTTTCGCTGGTCGTGCGCCCAGACGTGAATATGCATGCCTTCCACGGCCTGCCGTTTGTGGCGGCGATGGGCATGATGGACGCGCTTGTGGGCACGGCTTCGACGCCGGGGTTGGGCCTTGCCGGTAAAGTGGGTATCCAGTGGCCGAGCGATATCGTGTGCGGTGCGCCCGCGTTCGAGACGCCGTTCGCACGCGTTGCCGTGAACGGTGGCGCCGGTGCCGCGGGCATGTTCGGTGCCGTGACGGTGGATATTGAGCGCACGGCGCTGAGCGGGCTTGGCGTGGATATGGCCGACGAGGCGCTGGTTGAGGCGCTGTCCGCCGCCGTGCTGACCCGCGTGGGCGCTTGGGTAGTTGTTGCCAACACGCCGCAGGGCGCTGCCGGCCCGTTGGCTCCGGTGCTGGGTGAGTACTTCGATATGGTGCCGCTGCTGGGTCGTCAGGTTGCGGCGGTGTCGCCCAACGGTTTGCCGCTTGCGGTCGGTGTGTTTGCGGGCCTGGATATCTGGGGCCGTGCGACCATCAAGACCGATGCCGGCGAGCAGGAGTTTCCACCCGAGGCCGTACGGATTCGCGGACTGTAACGCGAGGCACCCGCGCTCAAAGATAACGATGACAACGAAGCCCTCTTCGGCCTGTGCCGGGGAGGGTTCCGCCTATCTGGGGAATGGGTTGCCAGCGCCCTATTCCTCAAAACTGAAAAATTTTCGTTTTTGAGGAATAGAATTAAGGCAGCTCGGTCTTTCGCGAGGTATATTCGCTATAGAGCCTATTCCTCAAAACTGAAAATTTTTCAGTTTTGAGGAATAGCGATAAAAGACCGCGAGGAGGCCCCGATGAAACTCATCAATAGAACGTCATATATGGACACGTTGACGAGTCTTATTGGCGTGCCGGACATCAAGGTCATCACGGGCATCCGTCGTAGCGGTAAATCAAAATTGCTCGAGGCCCTCCGCGATTACGTGGAGGCACATCTGTCCAATTCGAATGTCATCCATATCAACTACAACCTCGATGAGTTCGAGAACCTGCTCGAGTATCACGCGCTGCTCGCCTATGTAAAAGAGCATCGAGTGTCCGACAAGCAAAACTTCCTGCTTATCGACGAGGTTCAGATGTGCGACGGCTTTGAACGCGCGATCAACAGCCTCCATGCATCCGAGCAGTACGACATCTTCATCACCGGATCGAACGCCTTTTTGCTGTCGAGTGATCTGTCGACGCTCTTTACGGGGCGCACGTTCGAGATCGAGGTTTTCCCATTCTCGTTTGAGGAGTATCGCTTCTATAGTGACGAGGGCGAGGTCGATCGCGACTTCGATGAGTACGCGAGAACCGGCGGTATGTCCGGCTCTTACCCTTATCCACTGCAGGAGCAGCGCTACCAATATCTCTCCAATGTCTTCAAAACGCTCATCGTGAGGGATATCGTGCAGCGGCATAACGTGAGAAACGAATCGGCACTGCTGCGCATTGCCGATTACATGATGGACAACGTCTCCAACATAACGTCGGCACGCAACATTACAGATGTTTTGAATGCGGATGGGCTAAAGATTACGAACAAGACGGTCGGCACGTACATGGGGTACCTGTGCGATGCGTTTGCCTTCTATAAAGTTCGTCGGTACGACATTCGCGGCAAAAAATACCTTAAGAGCGGCGAGAAGTATTACCTGGCAGACCACGCGTTCAAATACGCACTGCTTGGTACACGTGATATGGATTGGGGACGCGTATACGAGAACATGGTGGCCATCGAGCTGCTGCGCCGCGGATACGAGGTATACGTCGGTGTGCTCTATAAAAAGGAAATAGACTTTGTAGCAATCAAGCGAAGCGAGAAGCTCTACATTCAGGTGAGCGACGACATCAGCTCGGATAAGACGTTTGAACGCGAGATTTCGCCACTGCTGAGCATTGGCGATGCGTATCCCAAGATGATTCTTGCCCGCACGCATCACGAGGCCACGGATCGCGATGGGGTGCAGATCGTGGACCTGGCGAGGTGGTTGTGCGGCGAGGCTTAGCAAAAAATCCTATTCCTCAAAACTGAAAAATTTTCGATTTTGAGGAATAGGATTGGCGGCTGGTTGCTGCGACCTGGCGTTTGCTCTATCCCAGCTCCTGCATGCGGCGGTAGATTTCGCAGATACCCTTGATGGTGAGCTGCCCGTCGACCACGTCGAAGGCATCGGTCGAATCGGCGACGATGCCGGCGAGACCGCCCGTGGCGATAACGGTGGCGTCCTCGCGGCCCAGCTCGCGCTTCATGCGCGCGACCAGGCCCTCGGCCATGGCGGCGGCGCCCATCACGGCGCCGACCTTGATGCACTCCTCGGTATCGCGGCCGATGGCGTACTCGGGCGCCTCGAGCGGAACGCTGGCGAGCTTGGCAGCTCGGGCGGCGAGCGCGTCCATCGAAATGCGGATGCCCGGCGCGATCGCTCCGCCAATGTAATAGCCGTCCTCGTCGATGACGTCGATATTGGTTGCGGTGCCAAAGTCCACCACGATCGCCGGGGCGCCGTAGAAGGTCTCGGCAGCGACGGCGTTGGCGATGCGGTCGGCACCAACGGCTTGGGGGCGCGCCGCCCGCAGTTTGGTCACCGCAGCCGTCTGCGGCCCGATGACGATGGCGTCCGCGGCAATGCGGTCGGCCACGGCGTGCCACTCGCGCGAGAGCTGCGGCACCACGCCGGCAAAGGCGATTGCGTCGACCGCATCGAGCGAAAGGTCGTACATCTTAAAGAAACCCATCAGGCGCACGTGGATCTCGTCGGCGGTATAGGAGCGGTCGGTGGGCATGCGCCACGACTGCACCAGCTCGTCTCCGTCAAACAGGCCCATGGCCGTTTGCGTGTTTCCCATATCGATAGCGAGCAGCATGTCTACTCCCGGTGTCGGCATAAAAGGACGCGCACCATTGTATACGTGCCGTCGACGGCGCTCGGCTGCGATTCGTTTACGGTGATAGGGGCTGAGGGGTTTAAATATGAAGGAACTATGCTCTACGAGATTTTCCTTGCCGTTTACCGAACTCCCGCGTAGTATTCTTTTTTGCGCACATGAGGCGCCCAGACATTGCGGGGTGGAGCAGTCTGGTAGCTCGCCGGGCTCATAACCCGGAGGTCGTAGGTTCAAATCCTGCCCCCGCGACCAAGAACTTGCAGCTCGTCGGCCTAGCCGGCGAGCTTTTTTGTTATTCCGGGACCGTGTTTTCGGTCCAATTCTCGGCCTCTCAAACAACATCTCGATCTGTAACACCTAGACCCCATTTGGACGGCTAGATGTTACAGATCGAGATGTTGAGTCCCCGCCCGGACGGTTTGTCTAAATCTGTAACATCTTGGGCCCATTTTGCCGAGTAACTGTTACAGATCGAGACGCTGACCTCCCGCCTGGGCGGTTCTAGTCGTTGGTAATCAGGAACTCATCTAGGAAGACATCGAGCAGGTCGTTCTTGCGCTGTGGTAGCCAGGCGGCGGCAATTGTCATTTCGGCCGATTTGCCTTCTATGGGAATCGCAACGACTTTGCCGTTGGTGGGAAAGGTCTGCGTTAGATACCCTGGCAGCAGCGCGTAGCCCAGGCCCGCGGCGACGCACAGCACGCTTGTCTCGACGTCCTCGGACACATAGGCAATCTTGGGGCGCTCTTCTATTTTGGCAAGCGTGGCCGCAATCGCCTCCGATTCGCCGTATCCGCTGGCTCCGCGCGTGGCATCGACAATCGGATACCCCTTAAGGTCTTCGATGCGAATCGATTGCCGATGGGCGAGCGGGTGATCGAGCGGTACCACGGCGTGCAGCGGATAGGACCTCAAGACCTGCCATTGCATATCGGACATGCGGTATTCGTTGTAGAGCAGGTTGATACACACGTCGATATCTTCTCGGCGCAGGGCGTCGTAGAGCTCCGAGACGTTGTCGCGCATAAAGCTCAGTCGCACGTTGGGGTAGCATTGGTGAAACCCAAACAGCATGTCGGCAAGATCGGTCCGCTCGTATCCCTTTATGTAGCCAACCTTGAGCTCGCCTTCGGGCATGTCGTCTGCCGTCCGCGCGCGTCTTACGGCCTCGGCAGTTCGCCCGACAATTGCACGGGCGTCATCGAGGAACAGGGCTCCCGCCATCGTAAGCTCAACGTGATGGTTATCGCGCTCGAACAGCTGCTTTCCCACGATGCGCTCGAGCGCCGCTATCTGGTTTGAAACCGTTGCCTGCGAAACAAAGAACTCCCTGGCGACCTTCGAAAAAGAGCGTGCCTCTGCCACGGCTATAAAGTACTCCAGCTGTTTGATGCGCATGGTTCTCCGTACATTAGATTTCCTTATCACGTAATGCATAGATTAGCGCAAACGCCCAGCGATTTCCCTTTTATGATTTAGGAGCGGTTATTTGCGTGCGTATCGACAACACCGCAAATTTCTTTTGAAGAGAGGGATCTCGATGAAGGGCCGTAAAACCATCAAGCTTGTTCAGGCCGCCACTGGTGCCGTTGTGCTCACACTCCTTATGCAGCTGATGGGGGTGTTTGGGTATGGGCAGTACACCTGGATGTGCTTTTTGCCGTTGCTGATGTTTTTTGCCTTTGGGGCCGATTTTAAGAAGATCCCCGAGATGCTGGTGAGCTATGCCGTCGGTGAGGTTTGGTGTGTGATCAATTCGCTGGTCATGGGCGTATTCGTCTCGGCCTTTGGCGCCGACAACATGGTTATGAGCAATATCGTTCCGACCATCCTCGTTATCTTTTGTATCCTGACGACTCACGAGAACCTGCTCGAAGGCAAGATCTGCTCCAATGTGCCCTGCGTCTTTATGGGTCTTGCCACGTCGTTCTTCACGTTTATGCTGCAGCAGCCGATCAACTTTGGCCACCTCTTTGCGTTCTGGGCCTTTGGAATCGCGCTCGCGGTTTGCCTGGTCATGTCGGGAACGCTCGTGTGCTCGGCGATCTTTGGAAAAGAGCGCACTATTCAGGCGCTTACGCCGCTCGCTGTTCTCGAGGCGCAGCAGAATCATAAATAAGAAAACTCGATTATCAGGGGGCGGGTGCCATAAGGCACACCGCCCCCTTTGTGCGTATGGCGCCAAGACCATGCGCTCGAAAACGTTGCCCAAGCGCATGGTTCATCTGCACAAAGCCCGTGGATGCTATGGGCAAACATCGGTGCGCTTGCACATGGTTTTGAGGCTGTTTTCGAGCGAAAGTATGGCTGTCGATACGCATGCAATTCGCATGAAGCCCGGGCTCGTCCAAGAGCCCTATAAAGGAGGATTCGCATGAAACAGTTAGAGACCGACGTCGTTGTCGTCGCCGCGGGTCTGAGTGGTCTTGCCGCAGCGGTCGCTGCAGCCGAGGCGGGCGCTCGCGTCATTGCCCTGGAGAAGGCCCCCATTACCGGTGGCGCCGCCAACATGGGCATGGGGCCTGCCGCAGCTGGCTCTCCGCTTCAGAAGGCCTCGATGATCGAGGTCACGCCTGGCGAGCTCTTCCGTCGCCATATGTTCTACACCCATTACCAGGTCGATGCTCGCCTGGTGCGCGACTACTACTTTAAGTCGGGCGACACCATTGCATGGCTGCAGGACATGGGCGTGGAGTTTAACTCTGTGCGTCCGGCATTCCGCGCTCGCGAGCGCACGCGCGCCTATTCCGACGGCGAGTACACCTGGCATGTCGTGCAGCCCGAGGACGGCTCCGAGCCCGGTCCTCGCGCGGCCACCACGATGACCAAACGCATGACCGAGCGCGCTCAGGACCTGGGTGTCGAGTTTATGTTTGAGTGCCCGGGCACCGGCCTTATCAAGGATGAGGATGGCGCCATTTGCGGCGTGACCGCCAAGGACAAGGACGGCGAGGAGTACCAGATCTCGTGCAAGTCCGCGATTGTCGCCACGGGCGGTTTTGGCCACAACGCCAAGCTCATCAAGGAAAAGCTCGACTTTGAGTGGGGTACCGACCTGTTCTCGTTTGCCATTCCGGGCATGGACGGCGACGGCATCAACATGTGCCACGAGGTCGGCGGCGGCCACACCCCGGTGACCATGGAGCTCATGTATCAGATCCCCGACAACATGAACCACTTCTATGTCGAGGGCGCATTCCGTCAGCCGTGCTACTGGTGCAACCGCCTGGGCGAGCGCTTTATGCCGGAGGACGAGATTTTCAACACCACCTTTGTCGGCAACGCCATCAACCATCTTCCCGGCAAGGTCGCCTATGCCATCTTTGATTCCCGTATGCTCAAGCACTGGAAGAAGGATGGTCCGGATATCGTCAGCCACGTTCATCCGCACGACCTGTACGACGGCTTTGAGGAGCAGTGGAACCGCGACCTGGAGGCTGGCTATCCGGCGATCTGCCAGGCCGATACGCTGGAGGAGCTTGCCGAGAAGGCGGGTATCGACGTGGAGGGCCTGCTCGCCAACGTCGACGAGTACAACGAGATGTGCGACAACGGCTGGGACGACATCTTTGAGAAAGAGCGCGAGTTTATGAAGCCGCTCGAGAAGGGCCCCTTCTATTGCTGCAAGCAGTACTGTGGCGCCTACGGCACCCTGGGCGGCGTGCTCATCAACCACAAGATGGAGGTCATGACCGACGACTACGAGGTCATCCCTGGTCTGTACTGCGTTGGCACCGATGCCTGCACCATCTATGGCGACTCCTATAACTACTGCATTCCTGGTAACACCATGGGCTTCTGCCTTAACTCGGGTCGCATCGCCGGTGAAAACGCCGCCGCAGCCCTCTTTGAGGACGCTGGCGACGAGGAGTGGTCGTAACACCGTAGCTATTCGCGTCTGCAGACACCCACGCGTTGGGTGCAGGCGGGGATTTGCCCTACACGCGAGGCGCTCGGGATCACTTTGGTCCCGGGCGCCTTTCTGGACAAAAGCGACGTTTTGAGGGGAACGAATGAAGCTAACGATTAATGGAGCCGAGGTCGAGGCGCGCGAGGGGCAGAATGTCCTGGAGGCCGCGCTCGATGCTGGCATCTACATTCCGCATCTGTGCAAACATCCCGATCTTGAGGCCGTTGGCGGGTGTCGTCTGTGCATGGTCGAAATCGAAGGCCAAGACGAGCCGGTGTGTGCCTGCAAGACGTCGGTTGCCGAGGGAATGGTCGTAAACACGACGGGTGAGCAGGCCGAGCGCGTGCGCAAGCTGGCGATGGAACTGATCCTGGCCACGCATCCCGCCGATTGCACCGGCTGCCCCAAGTACGGCAAGTGCGAGCTGCAGTCTATGTATCAGTACCTGGGAGTTTCGCCTGCGCGCTGGCGCACCAAGAGCCGTCCGGTCGCCACGGACGAATCGAACCCGCTGATCACCCATATGTTCACCCGCTGCATCCGGTGCGGTCGCTGTGTGCGCGCCTGCCGTGAGCTGCGGGGCGCCGGCGTCTTGGACTACCAGCGCACCGAGGACGGCATTCGCATTGGTACGGACGGCAGCGTGAGCCTGCAAGAGGCCGGATGCCGTTTTTGCGGTGCCTGCATCGAGGTGTGCCCCACGGGCTCGATCGTCGACACGCTTAATATGTTTGACGAGAACAAGTCCTATGCCGATAACGTGGTCCCCTGTCGCTCGGGCTGTCCCGCTCATGTGGATATCCCGCGCTACCTGCGTCATATTCGCAACGGTGAGTACACTCGCGCCGCCGCGGTGGTGCGCGAGAAGGTCCCGTTCCCCGAGAGCCTGGGCGACATTTGCGTCCATAGCTGCCAGGATGCCTGCAAGCGCAACGAGCTCAACGGCACGCCGGTTTCGGTCTGCCGCCTTAAGCGCGCTGCGGCCGTGCGCGATACGGGCGACTGGAAGGCAAATGTGCGCCATGAGCCGCTGAGCGGCAAAAAGGTCGCCGTTGTGGGTGCCGGTCCCGCCGGTTTGACCGCCGCACTCTATTGCGCCGAGAAAGGCCACAAGGTCGTGGTGTTCGAGGCCAACGAGAAGGTCGGCGGCCAGATGCGCTACGGCATTCCGGCGTATCGCCTGCCCGATGCCACGGTCGATGCCGAGGTCGCGACGATTTTGGAAATCGCCCAGGGTGATGACGCCGAGCCGCGCATTGAGCCGCGCTGTGGCGAGCGCATCGCCGAGCCCAAGGCCCTTCTTGACCAGGGCTTCGATGCCGTGCTGGTTGCGGTGGGTACCCATGACGGAACGGTACTCCCCATGCCCGGTCACGACCTCGAAGGCGTGCTGCGCAACACCGATTTTTTGAAGGCCGCCCGTATGGGCAGCGCCCCGGACCTGACGGGCAAGCGCGTTGTGGTGCTTGGCGGCGGCAACGTGGCGTACGACTGCGCCCGCACCGCCGTGCGCCTGGGCGCCGCATCGGTCGATGTTGCCTGCCTTGAGGCCCAAGACGCGATGACCTCGACGCCCGAGGAGCGTGCCGAAGCCGCCGAGGAAGGCGTGGTGCTGCACGATGCCTATGCTTTTACCAGCATCAACGAGACCGAGGACGGTTCTGGCAAGGTCGGTTCCATGACGATCCACAAGATCGAGCGGTTCTACTTTGACGAGAACCACCGCGCCGTCACCGAACTGCTCGACGGCGGCGAGAAGACCATCGATGCCGACTGCGTGATCTTTGCCGTGGGCCAAAAGCCCGAGGGCACGGCCCAGATGGGCCTTGAACTTACGCACGGTCCGTACATCGTGGCCGACACCGAGGGCAAGACGAGCGTCGAAGGCATTTGGTCGGCGGGCGACTGCGTGACGGGTACCAAATCGGTGATCGCGGCAATTGCTGCAGGTCGCACGTGTGCTTCGGCCATCGACCGCGCGTTGGGTGGCGATGGCGACATCGACGAGGAGCTGACCGAGCACGATGCTCCCGAGCAGTGGGTCGGGCATGCCCCCGAGGGCTTCTACGACGATGCCGTGCAGCCCGAGTTTGTCGATGCCCAGATGCGTAAGGACAACTTCGATACGTTTGAGTGCCCCTATACCGACCATGAGGCCGCGTGCGAGGCGAGCCGCTGCTTGCAGTGCGATTTGCGCCTAACGATCAGCACGCCGCGCCTGTGGAACGAGTACTAGGAAAGGAGCGATAACCCATGACGATCATCAACTTTATGCCTGTGCATCGACAGGCGCCTGTGGCGCTTTGGCTCCTTAAGAAGGACGTGGCTGCCGCTGCGGAAAAAATTGCAGAGGCTGGCGCCCAGGCGGTTTTGATGCCGGCGGGCGACGAGGTCTCTGCCACGCTCGCGGATGCGTTGGGCGAGTCCTGCCGCGTGATTGAGTGCGACCCGAGCCGGGGCTTTGTCTATGCCAACGGTTCGGCCGCGGCCAAGATGCTCGACGGCGAAAAGCCTCTCCCATCTTGCTGCGAGGGCGATGGCGCCGACCGATGCCTGAACGGATCGGAGTTACTTGCTGCCGAAGGAAAGCGCTGGGTGTGGTTTGACGGGGCCGATGAGCCCGTTGAGGTCGACCGCGTCGTGAGTGTGGAATCCCTGGTTGCCGCGGCGGGCGCCGATGACGCCAAAGCGGTGGGGATTGGCTATCCCAGCGGTCTGCTGCTGAGGCCCGACGACACCTCAAAGATTGAGCTATGCAGCGACTACGTGCGCGTCTATACCTCCAAAAACTGCATGGCAAAGGCGCTTTTGGACATTTGCACGCTGTACCGTCACGAGAGCTGCGGACGCTGTGTCTTTGGCTACGAGGGCTCTCATCAGATTGCGACGATTCTTGCCGATATCTGCCGCAAGAAGGGTAAGCCGACCGACTTGGCGCTTCTTCGCGACCTTTGCCCCGTGATGCAGGCGCAGTGTCTGTGCGAGCAAGGTCGCGTGCTGGCGCGCACGGTGCAATCGTTCCTCGACCTGTTCGAGGGCGAGATTATGCAGCACACCACCAAGAAGGTCTGTGCCGCAGGGGAATGCCAGGCATTCTTGACCTTCCATATCTTGGCTTCCAAATGCCAGGCCTGCAACAAGTGCGTCGATTCGGACGTTTGCGAGGAGGACGCGATTCTGGGAAGGCCGCGGTTCATCCATGTGATTGACCAAAAGGCCTGCACCCAGTGCGGCGCTTGTCTGGATATCTGCGACAATGGCGCGATCGTTACTGCCGGTGCCGTGAAGCCCAAGTGCCCGCCCAAACCCATTCCCTTTAAGCGCAAATAGCGCGATCCCCCTCTCGTTTTGCCCCTTGTAGGCATGCGGGAGGGGCCTTTGTTTATCTGCACGAGGTATTCCGCAAATACCGAGCGGGCCTTGGTTGCCTGGACGGTGAACGCGTTTTGCGTCTGCCGTACGCTTTTTGCGAAGTACACACGGGCAGAATCCGTGTCCAAAATGCTCTGGAGAGGAGCGACCATGTCGTTTAAAGTGATGGCGATTTGTGCCGGCAGGCACGGTGGCAACGGCGAGGCTTTGGCCAAAGAGGCCCTTTGCGCGGTGCGCGAGGCGGGCGGCGAGGTCGAGCTGATCAATTTGTTCGACTACAACATCTTGCCCTGCACCGGTTGCGAGGGCTGCACCATGCAGATGGGAAAGATGGGCGCCGGCCTGCAAAAGGAATACCACGGCTGCGTCCTTAAAAACAAAGACGATGTAGATGCGATTATTCGCGAGTTGCAAACCTGCCAGGGCGTGATCTTCTCGGTTCCGACCTACGACCTTACGCCCAGCTCGGTGTACACCCGCTTTGCCCAGCGCTTCTTGGCATACGAGCTTTCGTTCTTGCTTGCCATCGGTGCCGTAAAGGAGAATCCGCATACCGTTGCCGGCCTTATTTCCGTTGGCGGCTCCATGCACGATTGGCAGTCCCTGGCGCTCGAGAGCCTGCAGGCGACTATGTTTACCATGTCGATGACTGTCGTCGATCGCTATATGGCGCAACGTGATGGTCGCCCGGGCAATACCTTTGTGTGGGGAGACGACGTGGAGTGGGGCGGACAGATTGCCCGCGCCCACAAAATGGGCGAGAACATCGTCAAGGCCATTCGCACACCGGTTGACGAGCGCTGCTGGCTGGGCGATCCGGATGACGGCGTGTGCCCCAACTGCCACAGCTCCCTGGTGTACCCCGGCGACAAGCATTGGGATGGAGTTGAGTTTCCGTGGGAGTGCGCGGTCTGCGGTGCTGGTGGCGACATCGTGACCGACGAGCGCACCGGTCGCCCCAAACTCAAGATTGCCGAGAACGGCCTGATCCGCGACCGCAACGACGACCACGCGCGCGCCGAGCACCTCAACGAGATCAACAAGACCCGCGACGAGTTCTTCGCCCACATGGACGAAGTAAAGCCGCTTATGGAGAAGTGCGCCAAGATGACGTTCCCCACGCTGGAGATTAAGCGCGACTAGTTTTGTTTAAGCCCCGCTCGGCTAATTTGCGGCAGTGCAGGTCGGCGCTGGTGCGGGGCTTAATCCTCGGCTCAAGAAAGCCAAGGTAGATCAGGGCGCGAATCGAGAGATGGAACAAAAAGAGGTCTTCTCCCGATGCCAAGTCGTTACCGGTGATTTCCTTGATGCGGTTAATGCGATAGAGCAGCGTGTTTTTGTGAAGCGACAAGATCGCGGCGGTGCGCGCCGTGTTGCAGCCGTGTTGCATAAAGGCAAAGAGCGTCTCGACCAGCTCGGAATCGTGCGACTGGTCGTGTTTCCAAAGTGCCCAGATTGCCGGATGGCAGTAGTTCATAAGGTTGATGTGGTCGTTGCAGATATCGAGCATTTCCATGTAGGTGTATTCGCAATAGCGATACACATGGGTGTCTTCGAGGATTTTGGTAAAGGTCGAGCCGTAGCGAATGGCGGCGCGTGCCTGATTGAGGTGCGAACGCACATCGGTTGCCTGGGAAAACTCGTTGCTGATACCAATGAACAAATTGTTCGTGGCAGCAACGCGGGCAAGGATCGCCTCGTCGTTGGCGGGTAGCTGCGTGGAGGGCGGACGGCTTACCAGCGCCACGAGTTCGCCCTCGTACATGGTGATAAGGCTATGGTGCAGCAACGGCTGCAATTGTCCTCGGACGCTCTCCGCCTCGCGCGCCTCGAGCTGGGAATCTTTTTTGAGCAGGCATACAACGTAGAGGGCGGGAAGCGGCGTAAAACCGACGAGCTGCATTTTGCGTGTGCAGGTAATGGGGTTGGGGATTTCGTCGTCCAGGAGGCGCGAGAGAAAATATGGCCCCTGTTGCGGGCCGCCCATCGAAAGAAAGCCGCCTTTCTGCAGCTCTTGTGCGAGCAGACGGACGAAGAACTCAAAGACCTCGCGATCGCTATCGCCAAAGGCGTGATTGCGCTCGATCATCATCACCCGGCCCAGGCACGTGCCGTGCACCTTGATCGCGTCGGTCATGGTGTTGAGGCAAAACATGTCGTTATAACGCGTAAGCGGGCCTGTCGAGCGGGCGATCTTCTCGTCTAAGCCGCATTCGATGATGTAGCGCACGGCTTCGTCTTGCAGCATGTCACCTTCGGAGAGCTCGGCGCGGGTGATGGCTGCAAAGGGGGAGTCGTCGTCATCGTCGAGCTCAAAGCCGCCGCGGGCGGCATAGCGGTACACGGGATCGACGACGAGCACCGGGTTGTCCATAGCGGCAGAGGCTGTTTGCGTGAGGTTCTTGAGTCCTGCGTCGCTCAAGAGCGCCTCGAGCAGCGCTTGCTTTGCGGTGGACGTATCGGTGGTACTCGGTTGCATGGGTGTCCCTTCTGCCGCGTCTTCGCCGTAGTCGACGCGTGACCAAATAATTATCGCAGGCTGAGCGGTGTCAGGTTGTTTAAAACGGTGAGTGTGGCGGTCGTTTCCTCGAACGGGGACGGCGCTGCCGGGGGCTGTCTCGATTTGTAACAGATGGGTCCGATTTTGGCCTGTAGATGTTACAGATTGAGATTTCCGGTGCGCCGGCCCCGTTTATCTAAATCTGTAACACGAGGGACGGTTTTTGCCGAGTTGTTGTTACAGATTGAGATTTTCTTGCAGGCGGGTCCCGTTTGTCTCGATCTGTAACTTCTGGTGCCCATTTTGCCGAGTAACTGTTACAGATTTAGATCTTTCGTCAGGCCAGATTGGTTTGTCTCGATCTGCAACGGGTAGGGGCCAAAAGTGGGTCTAGATGTTACAGATCTAGATTGTTGAGGATGGGTCGAGAGGAACATCTTGATCTGTAACAGTAAGACCCGGTTTTGCCGAGTAACTGTTACAGATCGAGACAAACCGAAGGGTCGTCTCGCCCCATCCACCTGTCGCTACCTGCTATCCGCCGATTTTCGTTGTGCCGCTGTGCCCCCATGCCATATCCTCTAGACAACTACGCGGCATCATCGCCGCCGCGCCTACAAGAGAGGAATGTCCATGACCACACCTGCGTCTAAGCTGCTTCAACCCATTACGGTTGGCCCCCTTGAGCTCAAGAACCGCATTATGTTCCCGCCGCTTACCACCGGCTACGAGGAGCGCGACGGTTCCATCGGCGAGCGCAGCCTGGCTTTTTACGAGCGCCTGGCCCGTGGCGGCGTGAGTTACATCGTCATCGGCGACGTCGCTCCCGTTATGACCGCAAGCCCCACGCCCAAGCTGGCGACCGACGCTCAGATCCCCACGTTTAAGGCACTGGCCGACGCCGTCCACAAGCACGGTGCCAAGGTCGCACTGCAGCTGTTCCACCCCGAGTACGACGTCCCCGGCGTCGGCCGCATGGTCATGGGCTCAATGGCCGCCGCCAAGGCCGCGCAGGAGGCCAAGGCCGCCGGCGACGAGGAGACCTTTGCCGCCAAGATGGCCGAGTCCAACGAGATCCGCAAACAGGCCTACGCCAAGCTGCACCACGACATGCAGCACTTTGTGAACGAGGCGAGTGTGGAGCAGCTCACCCAGATCAAGGAAGCCATCGCCGCCTCGGCCGCCCGCGCGCAGCAGGCCGGGATCGACGCCATCGAGGTCCACGGCGACCGTCTGGTGGGTTCGCTGTGCTCGGCTATCCTCAACCAGCGCACCGACGAGTACGGCGGTTCGTTCGAGAACCGCGTCCGCTACGCGCTCGAGGTCGTCGCCGCCATTAAGGAGGCCGCGCCGGAGCTGATGGTGGAGTACAAGCTCCCCGTGATCATGGAGAACCCCGACGGCACGCCGCGCGGCAAGGGCGGCCTGCTGCCCGACGAGGCCTGCGAGTTCGCCAAGCTGCTCGAGGGGGCCGGCATCGACATGATCCAGGTTGCGCAGGCAAACCACACCGGCAACATGGGCGACACCATTCCGCCCATGGGCGCCATGCCCTACAACTGGACGCTGCCCGTGGCCGAGCGCGTCAAGGCCCTGGTTTCCGTGCCGGTGGCAACCGTCGGCCGCGTTGTTTCGGTCGAGGCCGGCGAGAAGATCCTGGAAGACGGCTCGGCCGACATCGTCGCGTACGGCCGCTCGCTCATGTGCGACCCCGACATTGCGCTTAAGGCCGCTACAGGTGAGCCCATCCGCGAGTGCCTCAACTGCAACAAGGGCTGCGTCGACGCGATCCAAAACCGCAAATACATCTCGTGCGTGCTCAATGCCGAGAACGGCGACGAGGCGACCATCGCCATTAAGCCGGGCGAGGGCAACAAGAAGATCGCCGTGGTGGGCGGCGGTATTGCCGGCCTGGAGGCAGCGCGCGTGGCGGCAAAGCGCGGCTACGACGTGACCGTCTACGAGGCGAGCGACCATCTGGGCGGCCAGATTGTGCTGGCGGCCGCGCCTCCGCGCAAGGACGAGATCATGCGCTCGGTCGAGTACTACGAGAAGATTCTGCCCGGCCTGGGCGTGAAGGTTGAGCTCAACCACACCGCTAGCCCCGCGGACCTCAACGCCGCCGACGCCGCGATTGTGGCCGTGGGCGCGCACGATGTGGTCATTCCCGTACCCGGTGCCGATTCGGAGAAGGTTGTCTCGAGCTGGGACGTGCTGGCCGGCAAGGTGGAGCTCAGCGGGCGCGTCGCCGTCATTGGCGGTGGCCTGGTGGGCACCGAGACTGCCGAGTACCTGCTGCAGCACGGCTGCGAGGTGGCGATCGTCGAGATGCTCGACAAGATTGCCGCGGGCGAGTCCGAGACCATTCTGCCGCTGATTATGAGCGACTTTGCCGAGCATGGCGTTGAGCAGCATGTTAAGACCCGCCTGACCGCCATTACCGACGAGGGCGTGGAGGCCGTTCGCACCACCGAGGACGGTGCCGAGGAGCCGGTGAAGATTGCTTGCGATTACGTGGTGATGGCCGTGGGCTCCAAGGCCAACGCATTTGACCTGGACGGCGTGACGGTGCCCGTGACCTGCGTGGGCGACTGCTCGGGCGAGCGCACCGCCGACATTGCGAGCGCTATCCGCACGGCGTATCACGCGGCCAACGAGCTCTAAGTAAGAAAGCTATCGCGTATTGAGTGGGCGGGGAGTGCCGTATCGGCGCTCCCCGCCTTTTTGTCAATGAGGGCGCCCCTGACCAGTGGGTTCAGAAAATCCGAATTTCATGCACCAGAAAATCCGACTCTTTAGAACATGAAAATCCGAATCGCAACCACCCGAAAATCCGAATTTGCTACAGTGGAATAGAAGAATCAGAAAGCAGGAACTGGAAATCTGCGGGGGTGGCTCATGGCAGGCGAGAGGCTACATCGGGACGGATACATCCCACGTATCGTGGATGCGCAAATCGAGCGCTACCTTCGTGTCTTTGGCGCGGTCGAGATTGCAGGCACCAAGTGGTGTGGCAAGACGTGGGCCGCGCTTGAGCACGGGGCGTCCGTCTCGTATGTCGACGAGAATCTCGACCTCGCGCGTGCCGACCCGGCGATGATGTTGCTGGGAGACCGTCCGCATATTATCGATGAGTGGCAGCGCGTTCCCCAGATTTGGGACTACGTTAGACACGAGGTCGACCGTGCCCGGGGTACGCGCGGCGCCTATATCCTCACGGGTTCCGCCACGCCTGCGTTTGGCTCAAAGGCGGAGGCGCCCGCGCATAGTGGAGCCGGCCGCATCGGCCGCGTCCGCATGCACCCCATGACGCTTGTCGAGACAGGTGAGTCTAACGGCAAGGTGAGCCTGGCGGGCTTGTTTGAGCATCGTTTTGAGCCCTGCCGGTGCGATGGCGATACGCCGGGGCTTGTCGAAGCCGCTTGCCGCGGCGGCTGGCCCGAGGCGATCGATATGGTTTCGGCCGACGCCCAGCTCATCGCCCGCGAATATCTCAACACCACGTTTTCGAGCAGCTTCCCGGCGGTTGGTCTCGACCCCGATATTGCTCGTCGAGTCTCCGCATCGATCGCGCGCAATCTGGGACGGGCGACCACGTATAAAACGATTCTTATGGATATGTTCGGTGCCGAGGAGGAACCCGCAGCGTTTGCCGACGAGACCAAGGTGCGTAGATACCTGGATGCCCTCAAAGGCATGTTCATTCTCGAGGAGGTCCCCGGTTGGGTTCCCGCCGCGCGCGACAAACGACGCTTTACCGTCAAACCCAAGCGCTATCTGGCAGATCCAAGCCTTGCTTGCGCCTTGCTGGGCATGTCCTTGCAGGCGCTGCTTGCCGACTGGCAGACATTTGGTCTGGTGTTTGAGAATATGGTCATACGCGACCTTTCGGTCTACGCGCGGTCGCTCGACCTGCTGGATAGTACGCCCGTGCGCTATTATCGCGACGATTCGGGCCTTGAATGCGATGCCATCGTGCAGCTAGCCGATGGACGGTGGGCCGCCTTTGAGATTAAGGTGAGCGAAGATAAGGCGAGCGCCGGCGTCGAGAGCCTCAAGCGCGTTCGCAAGAAGGTCTGTGGAAATCCTCGTTCACGCACACGCGAACCGGAGTTTATGGCCGTGATTGTGGGGGTGGGTGAGTACGCCCGCGAGGTCGAGGACGGTATCTACGTGATACCCGTGCGCGCGTTGGGGTGTTAAGGGGGCGGCACGTCGTGCGTCCGCTGCCCGGTGCTACGGATTGGTGCAAGGGGGTCAGGTTACTTTGCACCAAGGGCTCGACTTTTAAGACATCATTAAGGCTTGTGTTGTGGAGCACACCGCAGGTCAATGCTATTCTTTTCCCTTATCGTATGGTGTTGTATTCTGCCTGAATTCTATGCCTACGAGCAATGGATTGAGCACGACCAAGCGGAAAGGATGGCATGCCCACTAGCAGGGCAAACGTAAACGATGAGTGGCATGGACCGACATAGCGAGCTCCAGCAGCACAAGACGGCGGCCGAGTACCGCCAAGCTGCCGACGAGCATGTGCGAACCCTCAAGGATTTCTGGAAGGATTTCCTGGTGAGCGGTCTGTTTGTGCTGGCCGCCATCGTTGCCATCTTTGCATGCCTGGCCTAGTTTGCCGCGAATAACCGAGTGAGCGCCACGGGAAGCACGATCGCGGCGAAGGGCCCGCGGTTTGTGCTCTCGGGAACGCAGGACGACACGGCGGGCAAGTACGACGCCCAGGACAACTGCGCGTCGGACAGTCCAAGCCTTGCCGTGAACAATTTTTTCAACCTCAATAACACGAGTGCCGATGGCAGTCTCTCTCCGGGATCGGCGGGCCAGATCCAGCTCAACGTCAAGCCGCTCTGCAACGACCTGCACGATATCACGGTGGAGATGACCTGGGAGATTTCTGTCCAGACGAGCGCTGCGGGTACGGGCACCGCCGCGGACGCATCGAAAAACGAAGAGATCATCAACTCGCTTAAAGATTTGGTGCGCGGTCATATCCTGGTTTTCTAGGGCAAAGACACCTCTGGCTTTTACTCCAATCCGCTGGTTCCCACGACAACCACGGTGACCCAGGACGGAGCCAGCGTTACCGTCATCACGCAGAGCTTTGCCATTCCGGCGAGGAGCTTTCGCGCTGAGGGCTCAAACAATACGACCAAAACCGTACCCAAAACCCTCTACTGGATTTGGCCGGAGCAGTTTAAGAGCTACGTTCGCACGGGCAACGCCGGCTACGGCGGCAACCTTTTTGCGAGCACGGACCCCGCCGCGGGATACGCAGCCCTCGTCGGCGACATCAACAGTAACCACGCGCGCCATTTCCGCGCCGATAGCACGAGCGTGCCAGGTCAGGCGCCTAGTGCGGTTCCGCCTGTCGGAGCCGGCATGTCCTCTGCGGATGTGGAAACCTGCGCCAGCTACTACAACAACGCCGACGAGGTTATCGACAAGAACATCAAGTACATTCGCGTGCGCTTTACCGCCAAGGAGGCGGATAAATAAATGGACGAGCAGCTTAATGCCCGCGAGCAGGGCGATATCAAACACAACGAAGGAGCGGCAAACCCCGGCGGCAACGGGTTCGGCTCGCACGACGAAGCGCGTCCGGTTGGCCGCATCGAGCGCATCAAGACGTGGACCAGCAATTATCGTCGCGAATCCCTGGCCATCATGGGCCTGCTGGCCGTGCTTCTCGTGTTGCTGGGGTTGACGCTCGGATGGTTTGTCGATGCCAATCGCGGCTCCACCGTCGGCAAGATCAAGGAGCCGGCAGAGCTCAAGGTGCTGGGCCCCAACGCTACGGCCGCCGAGCAGATCGACCTGAGTTACAACCCCGAATACGGCGATACCAAGACCGGCAACACGGTGACGCTCAAGCGCCCGTTTTGCGTGCAGACGGGCGGCGATGGGTTTGAGCTGCAGCTTGCGAATACGACCAATATTAAAGGTCTCACTATCGAGCTGTATAAAGCCGAGAATCCGGGCCTAGGTGATACCTCCGACGTGAGCGGCACTGCGGGTGGCAAGCCCTATAGCTGGAAAATGTCTGAAACGGATCTGCTGAAGAGCTTCACGCCCATCAACGACCCGGGCGACGGCCTGGCAGCCGTGCCGGGCGAGGGCGCAAGCGACCCTACACTCAAGGACTATCAAAACGTCCAGCGCAACGCGCGCCCGCTCTACCGTTTCAAGGTGTTCAGCAAAAGCGAACTCAACGCCAAGACACTCGACGGCTCGAATGGCAAGGACACGCTCAACTTTATCATCAAGCTTTCGTGGGACGAGAGCGCCAAAGAGACCGATGTGATCTACCTGATCGCGCGCAACACGAGCGGTAAGTAGGAGAGGGGGCGCACATGGAGAAGCAGGAGAAGCAGCAGGATGCCGAGCGCGAGCAGCTGGCAAAAAGCAAAAGCCTAGTCAAGAACAAGCTGGTTGTGGCGGCAATCGCACTTGTTTGCGCCGTGGCGCTCGTGATGGGTGGTTACTTTACCTATTCCGCCTACATCGCCAACGGATTTCTTAAGTCCGTCGCCGCGACGGGTACCGCTCAGAGCCTGTTTGCGAGCGATTTGCTCACGGGCTACATGGGTACGCCTAGCAGCGACGAGCTCGACCGTGCCCAGCGGATGCTAGTAATGAAGTGACGTACGTCTACAAGCAGGCGAGCAAAACATGAGAGAGACGGGTCGAGCCTAACAAAACCGACCCCAAAGATACGCTTGACGACGCGACGATGCATAGCTATCTCCAGAGTGCCTACTACAGCATCGAGCCGGAGAACGACAAGGGGGAAAGCATTGACACGCTTGAGCTGGACGCCGCCGTTTTTCAGGGCTTGGGTAATAAAGGTTACCCGGTCCGTGGCGTTATCGTTGGTAATCTGAGGGGCTCGTCGCAGGTAGCTACGCAGGCGGCTATCAAGATCCGCAACTCCAAGGACACAGGTGCGCTTTCTGGGTTGATCCCGTATAGCTACGGTAGCGTTGTGAGTAATCTGAACATTGAATACTCGGGCAAGGCGGCCTCTATTGCACATAAGAATAAAGACGCCTCTGGCGTGCCGGGCGCGTTTTTTGGCGGCGTGATCGGGTGCGTCCGCAGCGGGACCGATGGTTTGTATGAGAACGTAACGGATGGCATTTCCAACTATGTAACGGGGGCGAGTGAACTTGCCGAGGTTAAAGCTGAGGGCAATGCGATTACCTTCACCGACACGAAGGAGAATGGCAAATTCAAAACGCAGAACGCTGGTACTACGTTTAGCCTGCCCTTTACTGTTACGGTCAAAACGCAGGTTGAGCCGAGTCGGTTCTACGCGAACTATCGCTTGGTGATGACAGCGAGCCTGGTTAAGGGTGACATGGCGAGCGCAACGCCTCAATCGCCCGACTATGTGACCTATACGCTCACGAGGGTGAACCTCAACGGCATCGATCACTGATTCCGAAGCCGACTAGCTTCGCAAGGGGGGCGGCAACCACCCAGTTGCCGCCCCCCTAGTCTGCGCGATCCCAGTCTTGGACTCCGCTGGACAGTTAGTTCAGATACGTATAATTCCAGACCGCAGCAGGCGCATCCGGCGCTCGTTTTGGGGCAAAAAACAGTCCAGAACTATGGTTAGCTGGCCGATATGAGCTCTATTTGCATTTAGTGAGCTGCCAACGGGGCTTCTCAGGGGGCCAGAATAGAGTTTCGGCGCTGTCAAAAAATACGAATCTGAACTAACTGTCCAGCCGCCGCTGGAGAAAGGCGTTTTAGCTTTGCCGACTTCCCACCATCTTTCCAACTTTCCACTTAACTTAACACCTAGGGTGGAAAGCTGGAAAGTTAAGTGGAAAGCTGGAGAGTAAACGGAAGGCCTGCCGCGTTAACTTAGGGGCTAGGAGGGGTTAATAATTACGCAAACCATACCAAGCGAAACAAAAAGATACCAATCTGGTTGGTAAAACACGCTCAATGAGCTGCGAGCTAACTAGCTGCGTAAATAGAACGTAAAGAAATGTCGCAAATAAATGGCAAATGCCCAGATGCCGCCGTTGCTATTTTCAATTAACTGCTACGCGCGAACAGCAAAATGCTACTATCTAACATGCACGTAAGAAAGCAGATTAACGGTTAAGGCTAAGAAGTGGCAGGTATGTCAGAAGCAACTAGGACTCGTACGCATGCGCCCGAGGTTAGGCAGCGCGCCGTCGAGGTCCTCCAAGAGGGGGTCGGTCATCGCGCCCTCGCCGCGGAGCTTGGCA
Organism: Collinsella sp. AM10-26; assembly: GCF_003472525.1. Taxonomy (NCBI): domain Bacteria; kingdom Bacillati; phylum Actinomycetota; class Coriobacteriia; order Coriobacteriales; family Coriobacteriaceae; genus Collinsella; species Collinsella sp. AM10-26. Next base: position 113,894 of record NZ_QRMC01000007.1, on the reverse strand, counting down.
TTCCCCAGGCAACGGCTCGTCAGTGGGCCCGCGCATATGCCGTGGGCGGTGCCGATGCCGTGCTCAACGCGGGCACTCACCATCACACGTATTCGTACGAGGTTAAGCTCGCCGTAGTTAAGGATCGCCTGGAAAACGGCCTGACGGTTCGCGAGGCCATGATCAAACACCAGATTCCCAGCGAGTCTTCGGTTAAGGCCTGGTGCCGCCAGTATCGCGACGGCGGCGAGGCAGCGCTGGTTGATAAGCCGCGCGGTCGTAAACCACGCGCCAAGAAAGCGGAGTAGCGAAAACGTGCGCCTACGGGGTGCATTTTTTCTATCGCGATGCCCCTCTAAAGGCTCTTTCGGAGCAGAGGAGGTTGTCATTTAATGGGGCGCGCCCTGCACTGCCGCGACGGGGCCCGCCATATTGCTTCAATACGGACAGGCTTCTTACCTCGCACGTCTAAAGTTCCACAGTTGGCCGAAAGCCCGCCTTCAGGTGCTCAAATTAGCGTTATAACGTAATGCATGTATAGCGTTTTTGCATGGGGGAGTGATGGTATGACGCTACTGTATTTCCTTACCCTGTTTCCGCTGGTACCGGCGCTGGGCATGCTGCTTGCGCGCGGTGACCGTGCTCGCGATGCGGTAGGGCTTGTAGGCTCCGGCGTCATTATGGCGACAACGGTTGTAGTTGCCGTCTTATTTTTTGGCACGGGTCCGCAGAGCTTTGAGGTTGCCCCCGGCACCTCGCACGTGCTCTCGATCATCAGCTCCGTCATCGACGTGATCCTGTGCGCCGTCATCCTGTACAACGCGCATAAATATAAGAGTGTGCTTACCGGTGTGCTCGGCATCGTCCAGCTGGTGGGTTCGGTCGCCTTTGCGGCCATGACGCTGCCCGCGGTCGAAGCCGTTACGGCCACGCCGCTCTACCTGGATTACATGAGCGTGATCATGGTCCTCGCCGTTGGCATCGTCGGCAGCCTGATCTGCGTGTACGCCTTGGGCTACATGAAGGACTTCCAGGCCCACGACGAGCACGAGGCCGCACTGCGCGGGCAGACTGCGCCCGACCGTCGCCCGCAGTTCCTGGCGCTCATGTTCCTGTTCCTCTCGGCCATGTTCGTCATCGTGACGAGCGACAACCTTGAGTGGCTGTTCTGCGGTTGGGAAATCACCACCGTGTGCTCGTTCCTTATGATTGGCTACACGCGCACGCCCGAGGCCATTAAAAACGCCTTCACCCAGATCATCCTCAACATGCTGGGCGGTATCGCGTTTTTGGCCGGACTCATGTACCTGCGCGTTAACGGCATGCCGCTGACCATCTCGGGCATGATCGATCTTGCCGGCGCTGGTACCGCACAATCCGCGCTGCTGGTGATGCCGGTCGTTCTGCTGTCGCTCGCCGCACTCACCAAGGCCGCGCAGATGCCGTTCCACACCTGGCTGCTCGGCGCCATGGTTGCCCCCACGCCCACGAGCGCCCTGCTGCACTCGTCCACCATGGTCAAAGCCGGCGTGTTCCTGATGGTCAAGCTGAGCCCGCTCTATGCCATCTATCCCGTGACCGGCTTTATGGTCACGAGTGTGGGCGCCATCACGTTTTTGCTTGCTGCCCTCATGGCCATCTCGCAGAGCAACGCCAAACGCGTGCTCGCGTACTCCACCATTTCCAACTTGGGCCTCATCAGTGCCTGCTTGGGTGTCGGCGCGCCCGAGGCCGTATGGGCGGCCATCTTCCTGATCCTGTTCCATGCGGTGGCCAAGTCGCTGCTGTTCCTGTGCGTGGGCACCGCCGAGCATCATATCGGCAGCCGTAACATTGAGGACATGGACGGTATGTTCAGCCGCATGCCGCACCTGACGCGTCTGATGATGCTGGGCATCATGGGTATGTTTGTGGCGCCGTTTGGCATGCTCGTTTCCAAGTGGGGCGCCCTGGTGGCGTTTGCGCAGACCGGCAACGTGCTCATGATCATGGTGCTTGCTTTTGGCTCGGCCGCGACGTTCTTCTTCTGGGGCAAGTGGCTTGCCAAGCTTTCGGGCGTCGACCCCACGGCTCAAAACGTTGAGGTCAATGTCCATAAGACCGAATGGATGGCGCTCAACACCATCGCCGCGCTGCTGATTTTGTGTTGCGTGGCGTTCCCGGTTATCTCGAGCGGTCTGGTGTCGCCTTACTTGGCCATGGTGTTTGGCCGCGTGCCGTACGTTATTGGCAAGGATGCCATGTATCTGATGGTGGTTATCGTGGCGTTTATTGCCGTGGTGCTGCTGACTTCATTCCGTGTGAGCAACAAGCCGCACGTAAACGTATATCTTTCGGGCGTGGGGACCGACAATTACCGCCATTTCCGTGGCTCGATGGGTCACGAGGTGAAGGCCGAAAAGCGCAATTGGTACTCGGAGGACGCCCTTGGCGAGAAGCGTATCGGCCCCGCGGGCAGCGTCGTGTGCTGCAGCATTATCTTGTTTGCGCTGCTGTGCTGCGCGTGGATCGGGCCCGAGAGACTTGCCATGAGCGCGCCCTCGGTGCTGCGCGGTAAGTATTTTGAAGGTTCGGGTGTCGTGGGCATATTTATTGGTACCGTGGCGTTCGCCTTGCTGGCGCCGCTTGTGGGCGGTTTGATCGACGGCGTTGACCGCAAGCTTTCGGCCCGCATGCAGGGCCGCGTGGGCCCGCGCCTGCTGCAACCGTTCTACGATGTGGCCAAGCTCCTGCGCAAGGCCCCTGCCAGCGTAAACACCATGGATGATACCTACATGGCGTGCGCGCTCATCTTTACCGTGGTGGGCGGCGGCATCTTTGTGTCGGGTTCCAACACGCTGTTGTGCGCTTTTATGGTGACGCTCGCCGCGATCTTTGTGGTGTTGGCGTCCGCCTCGACGCAAAGCCCGTTTGCCCAGGTTGGCGCCGATCGTGAGTTGTTGCAGGTTATGAGCTACGAGCCCGCCGTTCTGCTGATGAGCGTGGGTCTGTATCTCGCCACCGATAGCTTCGACTCCATCGCCGTAACCGGGCAGTCGGCGCCCATCATCGCGTACAGTGCGCCCATTTTCTTGGCGCTGCTTGCGGTGCTCACCATCAAACTGCGCAAGTCGCCGTTTGACCTTTCGTACTCGCATCACGCGCATCAAGAGATTGTCCAGGGTGTCGCCACCGAGATGAGCGGCGGTACGCTGGCCAAGATGACCCTTATGCACTGGTGTGAGACCGTGCTGTTTTTGATGTGGGTGGGCATGTTCTTTGTCTGGGACAACCCGGTGAGCTGGGTCGTAGCCCTGGTCGTGATGGTTGCGACGTATTTTGTCGAGGTGCTGATCGACAACACCTTCGCGCGCAGCACCTGGCGCAGTTGCTTTAAGCTCGGCTGGGGCGTGGCGCTGGTGTTTGGTCTGCTCAACCTTATGCCCATCCTCGTTGACGTGTTTATTTAGGAGGCGGCATCCATGGATCATAAAATGTCGCGCTCGCCGTGGGTTATTCATTACGACGGCTCGAGCTGCAACGGATGCGATATCGAGGTGCTGGCCTCGCTCACGCCGCTGTTCGATGCGGAGCGCTTTGGCGTGGTCAATACCGGCAACCCCAAGCATGCGGACATCTTTTTGGTGACGGGGTCGGTCAATGCCCAGAACCTGCCCGTCGTGCGCCAGATTTACAACCAGATGCTCGAGCCCAAGTGCGTGGTGGCCTGCGGCATTTGCGCGTGCTCGGGCGGCGTATTCCGCGATGCCTATAACGTGATCGGCGGCGTGGACCGCGCGATTCCCGTGGACGTGTACGCGCCCGGATGCGCCATCCGCCCCGAGACCGTGATCGATGCCATCGTGGAGGCGTGCGGCATTCTGGACCAGAAGGAGGCCGTGATGCGTGCCGGTGGCGACCCGCTCACCGTGGGAGGTGCCGCTACCTGGGACGGTGGCGTTGAGTTGGGCGAGGACGGGTTTGTGGCAGTTGCGGGGGCCGGCGACACGCCCGCTGGGACGCCCGCCGCGCCCGTCGCTGCAAAGGAGGCCGAGTAATGCAAAAGGCTATCTATACCACCGTTGGGATCGACGAGCTCCTGTCGCATGTCCAGGCGCTCAAGGGCGTCGGCGCGCGCTTTGTGCAAATGCACGCCGAGCGCAACGTCGACGACGGCACGTATCGCCTAGTCTATACGTTTATCAACGTTCGTGCTGCTCAGGAGCATATTGCGCAGGACGGCAGCTATGCGATTGAGAACCTGGTAGTCGAGGGCATCGACCAGTACCAGGAGATTCCGTCCATCAGCTCGTACTATCCGGCGGTGTTCCCGTTTGAAAACGAAGCGCACGACTTATTTGGTCTTGCCATCACCGATATGCAGATCGACTTTAAGGGCTTTTTCTACCAGGTTTCGACTGCCGAGCCCATGAGCGTTATCACGCCCGAGGTGAAGGCCGCGCGCGAGAAGGCCATGAAGGTCCGTGCCGCCGCCGAGGCCAAGGCGCGCAAGGCCGCGGCCGAAAAGGCGGCTGCGGCTGCTGCGGGGGAGGGCGCTGCGGGCGCTGGCGGTGCCGCGGGCGCTGTCGTCGCTCAACCCGCTGCGGCTGCCGGCTCCGATGCTCAGCACGATGAGGCTGCCGCCAAGGCCGCGCTCAAGGCTGCCGAGATGGAGGCAAAGCTCGCCGCCATGGATCCCGAGAAAGCGGCCAAGGTCCGCGCGGCGCTTGCCGCCAAGGCCGCCCGCGACAAGCAGAAAAAGGAGGCGTAAGGTCCATGGCACACCGCTCCGTTATTCCGTTTGGCCCGCAGCACCCTGTGCTGCCCGAGCCGCTTCACCTGGACCTGGTGATCGAGGACGACCGCGTTATCGAGGCAATTCCGCAGATTGGCTTTGTGCACCGCGGCCTTGAGAAGCTCACCGAAAAGCGCGATATGCACCAGTTTGGCTACATCGCCGAGCGCATCTGCGGCATTTGCGCCGTGGGTCACAGCTACGGTTATGCCAGCGCCTGCGAGCGCATGCTCGATATCGAGGTGCCCGGGCGCGTGCAGTATATCCGCACCATTTTGCATGAGCTTTCGCGCATCCACTCGCACCTGCTGTGGCTGGGCCTGCTCGCCGATGCCTTTGGCTTCGAGGCGCTGTTCTATCGTTCGTGGACCCTGCGCGAGCAGATTCTCAAGATCTTTGAGAGCACGTGCGGCGGCCGCGTGATCCTTTCGATTAATGAGGTCGGCGGCCTTAAGCATGATATTGAGGATTCTGAGCTGGCGGGTATTGTCCAAACGCTCGACGCCATGCGCCCCGACTACGAGGCCCTGGTGCATACGTTTTTGGACGACGACAGCTGCGGCGAGCGCCTGCATGGCGTGGGCGTGATCAGCAAGAAGGACGCGCTGGACCTTTCGATGGTCGGTCCGTTTGGGCGCGCCTCGGGCGTGGACTACGACGTGCGCATGTTTGGCGACGGCGCCTATGCGGATCTGGCTGCGTTTGAGCCCATCGTTGCTACCGATGGCGACTGCTATGCCCGCTGCCAAGTGCGTTGTGCCGAGGTCACGCAGGCCATGGACATCATTAAGGAGCTTGTGGGCAAGATTCCGCACGACGGTATCGGTGGGCGCACCAAGCTTACGCCGGCCGACGGCGCGCTCGGCGAGGTTGTGATTGAGCAGCCGCGCGGCGAGGCGTATTACTATGTGCGCGGCAACGGCACCAAGAACCTTGACCGTTTCCGCGTGCGCACGCCGACGTCGCAAAACCTGGCGGGTCTGACGCATGCGCTGCAGGGCGTGCTCATTGCTAACGTGCCTATGATTATCCTGACCATCGACCCCTGCATTAGCTGCACGGAAAGGTAGGCGCGGCATGAGTTTGCTGACATTTGCCAAGACGGCCTTGGGCTCTATGATCAAGCAGCCGGTAACGGTGTGCTATCCGCAGGAGAAGCTCGCGGCACCCGAGCGCCTGCGTGGGCACATCGTCAACGACATGGACGTGTGCATTTGCTGCGGCATGTGCGCGCGCCGTTGCCCGGCGGGCGCGCTTGCGGTCGATCGCAAAGGCGGAACGTGGTCGATCGACCCGTACGCCTGCGTGGTGTGCGGCGAGTGCATCGAGAGCTGCCCCAAGCACTGCCTGACTATGGACACCGCCCGTACTCCGGTTGCGGCGGACAAGATTCTCACGGTAGAAACCAAGCCGGAATAGAGCTGGAATAGGGGCCGGCGGGGCAAAAATGCCCCGCCGGCCCCGCGCTTGAACGCGCGGTTATGCCGCCGCGAACAAAACTATGCCGGATTACGGGGCTGAGTCACGAGTCCTCAACCATGGCGATATTCGTGAAAATGAAACCGCAGGTAGACGAGCCGTCATTTTGCAGAAAACGCGGGTATGGATGGGGGTCCTGAGTTTAGCCCCGTAAACCGGCATAGTTTTGAAATGGCATTAAATCGGTGACAGCCATTTTGCTATGCCGGGGCGGTTGGCCGTTGGGTAATTACCCTCGCAGGTAGGCGATGGCGATCTGCGTGCGGTTGCGCAGGCCCATTTTGGCAAGGATCGAGCTGATGTGGTTGCGCACGGTGCCTTCGCCCATGTATGCCGTGGCGGCAATCTCCTTGTTGTCGAGACCGCGGGCGATGAGCTCTGCGACTTCGAACTCGCGGTCGGTCAGGCCGGCAAAGGCCGCGGGCCGGCGGGGCGTGCCCGCCGCGATGCCCGCCCCATCAAAATCGATATCCTCGATCGCCTTGCCCTCGAGCACGCGTTTGCCGTCCATGACCTGCGCCAACGCCGGAGGAATGGCGGCGATATCGGTTTTAATCAGGTAGCCGCGGGCGCCCAGCTTGAGCGCTGACACGATGTACTCGTCATCCGAGAATGTCGTCAGAAACACCACGCGTGCCGCGGGGTCGTGCTCAAGGATTTCGCGCGCCGCCGAAAGGCCGTCGCGCCCTGGCATTTGAATGTCGAGCAGCGCGACGTCGGGTGCGTGCTCGGCGCAGAGCGCCACCGCGTCGTCGCCGTCGGCACCGGTGCCCACCACCTCTATCTGCGGCTGAGCGCCCAGGATAATCTTGAGCGAATCGACCACTAGGCGGTCGTCGTCGACAACTATGAGCCTCATCGGCCCTCATCTCCTTGCTGTTTGGGGATGGTGGCAAACACGCGCCAGCCGGGGGCGCCGGCGCGCAGGCCGGCGGTGAAGGTTCCGCCAAGCGCCTCGACGCGCTCGCGCATGGAGACGAGCCCCATACCCCCTGTGGCGCTGTGGGCGCCTGTCCGAACCCCGCCCGTTCCATCGTCGGTAACGACGAGCTGGTAAAACGACGGATGCTCCATGCACCGCACGGTAATGGTTTTGGCATGGGCGTGGCGCATGGCGTTGGAAAGCGCCTCGCGCAGTACCGCCGCAAAGCAGTTGGCGACGTTGGCGGGTGCATGCTCGGCCAAAACCTCAAGCTCAATCTGCGGACCGCTGTCCGAGCGTGCGCCTTCAACGATGCGCTCGAGCTGCACGGAGAGGTTGGTCGCATTGTCGTTGAGCGCGTGGACGCTGGCGCGCACGAGCTGAAGCGCCTCGTCAACGGTGTATTTGACGTCGGCGAAATCGGCGGCGACGCTGGGCTCGTTGGCGTGGACCACGCGCAGAGCTTCGGTTTGAAGCGAAGCGCGCGTGAGCTGGTGGCCCACGTTATCGTGGATCTCGCGCGCGATGCGGGCGCGTTCGGCGAGCGTCGCGAGCTCGACTTCGTAGTCCTGGCGGTCGGCGAGGTCGCGGTTGCGTGCCTCGAGTGCCAGGGCGCGTTCTTGCAGCTTGTCGCGGGTGCGACGCATGCGTTCCTGTTCGCGCTCCAGCTGCGCGGTGCGCAGCGACAGCAACGTGGCAGCGACCGAAAGGATGGCGGTTAGCAGCAGCGTTCGGGTGGTGAGCGCGCCGCCGCGAAGGTCCGCGACAAGCGCGCAGACAAACACGGCGCTAATCGCCGGCGCGGGCCAGATGCGTTCACGGCGCACGCGTCGCGCGATGTCATAGAAGGCAAGGGGTGCGAACGGCATAAATGGCGGCACGAAGACGGCAGCGATGATGTAGGCGTAGCTCGCGGCCTCGCTCGCGCGATGGGCGTGTTCTTCTCGTGCGACTTCCGACGCCGAGGTGGCTATAACGCCAAGGCAAAACGCCGCGACCAAGCGAGCATCCACAGCAAGGCCCAGAGCGGCCGCAATACAGCACGCCAGCACGATCGATTTGTCGAATAGCCTATTCATACGGGTATTGTACGCGATGCCGCGCACGGGGAAGGCGCCGCCCGGGGCAACCGTGACATTCCTCCCGCGCGGCAAAGCGGCGTCGATCGCTTGCGCGAGCGGGGATTTCGCCTCCGCCCCCTCGCACTCGTGACAAAGCTCACTGGTGCGCGCCGTCCGCTCCTGCGATGATGCAATCGTACCGGGCCGCAAGCAACAGAAGGGCCGCCTTATGACAGACATCGTCCACGTCGAAAACCTCGTCAAGCGCTATGACGATCTTATTGCGCTCGACCACTTTAACCTGAGTATTGCCCCTGGCGAGATCTTTGGCCTGCTGGGCCCCAACGGCTCGGGCAAGACCACGTCCATCAACTGCATCCTGCAGCTGCTCGCTTACGACAAGGGCACCATCGAGCTGTTCGGCGAGCCCATGACGCCCACGCGTTACGACCTCAAACGCCGCATCGGCGTGGTCCCACAGCAAGTTGCGGTGTTTGACGAGCTTACGGTGCGTGAGAACATCGACTATTTCTGCAGTCTCTACGTTAACGACCGCAAACGTCGCCGCGCGCTGGTGGATGAGGCGATCGACTTTGTCGGTTTGGGCGACTTTACCAAGTTTCGCCCCGGCAAGCTCTCGGGCGGCCTGGCGCGTCGCCTCAACATCGCCTGCGGCATCGCGCACAAGCCCGAGCTGATCTTTTTTGACGAGCCCACGGTGGCGGTCGATCCGCAGAGCCGCAGCGCCATCCTGCAGGGCATCTGCCGTCTGCGCGACGAGGGAGCCACGGTGGTGTATACCAGCCATTACATGGAGGAAGTCGAGCAGATTTGCAGCCGCATCATGATCATGGACGGCGGGCGCGTGCTGGCGCAGGGCACCAACGACGAGCTCAAGCGCATGATTCAGATGGGCGAGCGCGTGACCGTCGAGGTCGGCACCGTCGAGGTCGCCACGGTCGAGCGCCTGCGTGCCCTCGAGCACGTGCTCAGCGTTGAGCTTTCCGGCGGCGAACTCGTCTGCACCTGCGAGGCGAGCCCGCACAATCTGGTCGACATCCTCGACACGCTGCGCGTCGCCGACGTGGCGCTCGGCCGCGTGTGGAGCGAGCCGCCGACCCTCAACGACGTGTTCCTCGAGATCACCGGCCGCGAGCTGCGCGACTAGGGGGCGGCCATGTTCAACACCATCATCACCACGGTCAAGACGCTGCTGCGTCGGCCGAGTACATGGGTCTGGGGCGCGATCTTTCCCATTGCGCTTTCAACGATGTTCATGTTTATGTTTGCGAACCTCAGCTCCGACGGCAAGATCGACCCGGTGCCGGTAGCCGTTGTCGCTGACGAAGCCTGGGGCGCTTCGTCCTTTAAGGACGTGGCGACTTCGCTTGCCAAGGAGGGCGACGATCAGCTGCTCGATGTGAGCGAGTGCGAGGATGTGGACGCCGCGAACCGTGCGCTCAAGTCCGGCGAGGTCGTGGGCATCTACACGGTCGATGCCGCGGGCACGCCCAAGCTCACGCTGCTTTCGAGTTATGACAGCTCGCGCGCCTCGTCGGTGCTCACCGACCGCAGCATCCTTGAGACGGTGGCGAGCTCGTATACGCAAAATGCCGAGCTCATGTCCCAGATTGCCCAGGACAACCCGGCGGCGCTCGCCGACCCCGAGGCGGTTGCGCGCGCCCTGTCGCTCGAGGGCGGCGTCCGCCGCGTAAGCCTGACACGCACCACGCCCGATGGCACAGTCATCTACTATTACGCGCTTTTTGGCCTGGTCGCGATGATGTCTGCCGAGTTTGCCGCCTTGAGCGTCGTTGACCTGCAGCCCAATCTGTCGGGCCTTGGCGCGCGCCGCTGCGTGGGCGGCCTTTCCAAGACGGCGTCGCTGGCCGGCATTTTTGTCGGCTCGTGGCTGGTCTCCTTCGCCTCGATGACGATCGCGATCGGCTACGTGCGCCTGGTCGTGGGCGTCGACTTTGGCGGGCGCGAGGGACTGTGTTTGGTGGGCGGCGCTGCTTCCGCGCTTGCCGCCACGGGCTTGGGGCTCTTTGTGGGCACGCTTCCCGTTAAGGGTGGCAAGGCATCCAAGTCGGGCATCCTCACGGGTTTCGCTACCACGTGCGCCCTGTTCGCCGGGCTTTACGGCGAGCCGGCGATGGCACTTGCCGACGACGTTGCCCGCGCCTGCCCGGCCGAGTGCTGGCTCAACCCTGTCAAGCTCATCTGCGACATGTTCAACCGCTTATATTTCTTTGAGGACCTGGGTCCCTTTGTCATCCGTGCGGGCGCGCTGGTCCTCATGACGCTGGTGTTTGTTGTCGCCGCCACGCTGATTTTTGGAAGGAGCCGCTATGAGCACCTTTAAGACTGCGCTGCGCATGGCGCTCGCGCATCCGTTCTACCTGCTCATCTATACGGTGTTCATATCGCTGATGGGTGTGTTCATCGCGGCATCGGTGAGCTGGAACTCGTCGCAGCTCACCGAATACAAGCCCTACGACGCCAATGTGATTGTGGTCGACCGCGACGACAGCGATCTTTCGCGCGCGCTCACCAAGCACTTGGGCTCGCGCTTTGACCTGGTTACGGGTGTTGGCGACGACACGTACGACCTTGCGGACGCGCTCTCCAAGAGCAACAGCGCCAAGGGCAGCGCCGACTGCGTGTTCTTTATCCCGGAGGGGTTTGAGGACGACCTCGTTGCAGCCGCCCGCGTGGGGGAGTCCCTGCCCAAGCTCGATGTGACCTACGGTGCCGGCACCATGGCGGCGGCGCTTTCGTCTGCCGAGGCCTCGCGCTGGATCTCGCTCGCGGGCGCTGCGGCGGCACTTGAGCCCGCTGCTTCTAACGGCGACGTTGCCAAGGCGGCCGAGCACGCGGCCGCAAAGCGCGCGGAGGTCCAGATCGAGCAGGTCAAGGTCGACTCGACTGCCGCCGCCACGCTCGAGTCGTACTTCAACTTTGGCGCGTACGCGATCATCTCGTCGGTCATCGTGTCGGTGGGATTGGTGCTCTCGGGCATGAACGAGCCCGAACGCGTGCGCCGCATGGATGCCGGCCCGGTCTCCGAGCGCCAGCGTTCGCTCGCCGTGTTCGCGGCCGCCGCCGTGCTCACCGTCTGCATTTGGTTTGTGTCGAGCATGATGGGCGTCGTGGGCTTTGCCGGAGCGGTTGCCGAGGTTGGCGTGGATCGCGTGTGCCTAGCGCTGGCTGCAACGTTTGCCCTGGCGTGCACGCCGCTGGCCGTTGGCTTTACGCTGTCGAGCTTGGGCGCGCGCGAGGAGCTGCTCAACGGCGTGGGCAACTTACTCGGCATGCTCATGACGTTTTTGGGCGGCGCCTGGATGCCGCTGTCGCTCATGGGCTCGGCCGTGCAGACCGCGGCGCATTTTGTGCCGACGTATTGGGTGAACGACGCGATCGGCAAGGCACTTGCCTCGGACCTGACGCCTGCCGTGCTGGGCGACATTGCCTGCGACCTGGGCGTCACGGCGCTCTTTGCCGCCGCCATCGCCGCCGCAGGCCTAGCCCTCGCGCACAACAAATCCCGCGCCTAACCGCCTAGCCATTGGGGACGTTCTTAAACGACTAGCCATGGGGGACAGTCTTTGCCGATTGGCCGGCTTGCCGGCCGGGCTGGCAAGGATTGTCCCCAGCTGTCGGCAGGAAAGGAGCGTCCCCAACTGCCGGGTGGCGAAAGGGTGCCCCCAGCGACTAGTCGTTTAAGAACACCCAACGGCTAGGCGCCGCGCTTGACTTCAACCCCGCTTTAACGGGTACCATCCTCTATGTCTGTAACGCCATATAGACCGAGGGGATATATCTATGACCGCAACTGTACCCGCAGCACCCGCTAAGGTGTACTTTACCAACCTGCGCACGCATGCTCGCGAGAGCCAGCTCGACAAGCTCAAGCGCCTCATCCGTCACGCCGGTATTGAGCAGATCGACTTTGAGAACAAGTTCGTCGCCATCAAGATTCACTTTGGCGAGCTGGGCAACCTGAGCTTTTTGCGCCCCAACTACGCCCGCGCCGTCGCGGATGTCGTGAAGGAACTGGGTGGCAAGCCCTTCCTCACCGACTGCAATACGCTCTATGTGGGTAGCCGCAAAAACGCGCTCGAGCACATCGATACCGCCTATCAGAACGGCTTTACCCCGTATGCCACGGGCTGCCAGATCATCATCGCCGACGGCCTCAAGGGCACCGACGAGGCGCTCGTCCCGGTCGAGGGTGGCGAGTACGTGCGCGAGGCCAAGATCGGTCAGGCACTCATGGATGCCGATATCGTGATTAGCCTCACGCACTTTAAGGGCCATGAGCAGGCCGGCTTTGGCGGCGCCATGAAGAATCTGGGCATGGGAGGCGGCAGCCGTGCCGGCAAGATGGAGCAGCATGCCGCCGGCAAACCGAACGTCGCGACCGAGCACTGCATTGGCTGCCGTGCCTGCGAAAAGATCTGCGCGCACAACGCTATCTCGTTCGACGATACCCGCGAGCGCGAGCTTGCCAGCGGCGCTACTCGCACGGTGCACGTGGCCGCCATCGACCACGATCGCTGCGTGGGCTGCGGACGCTGCATTGCGGCATGCAACCAGGACTGCATCAAGCCCGGCTATGACGCTGCGGCCGACGTGCTCAACTACAAGATCGCCGAGTACACGAAGGCTGTCGTCGACGGCCGCCCGAGCTTCCATATCTCGCTTGCTATGGACATCAGCCCCAACTGCGATTGCCATCCCGAAAACGATACGCCGATCGTCAACGACATCGGCATGTTCGCGAGCTTCGACCCGGTCGCCATCGATCAGGCCTGCGCCGACGCCGTCATGGCGTCCGAGCCGCTGCCCAACACCGAGCTCACCGATAGCGCGGCCAAGATGGAGCACAACCACGAGCATCTGGAGGGCGAGCAGGCCAAGGACCCCTTCTGCATCACGCATCCCGACACCGACTGGCGCTCCTGCATCGCACACGCCGAGAAGATCGGCCTGGGCACGAGCAAGTACGAGCTCATCGAGGTCAAGTAGCGCCTGTATATTGGACATATCAAGCGCCTTTGTAGCGTAACGTAAGAAAAAACCGCCCGCGAGCGCAGTGCTCGCGGGCGGTTTTTCGAAAGTGCGGGGAAAAATCGAATATCGCCGACCACAAACCGTTTTTTGGCAACAACACCCCTGATAAATTCCTGGTAAAACGGCGGTCTGGTCGGGGCTTCCGACATTTTCCCCGCACTTCCGAAAATAGGGGGTCAAATAAAGCAAAATATGCGTAAATTCACCTAGAAATTCTTGTCGAGGAAGCCGTTGACCGTGTTCCAGTAGAGTTCGGGGTCGACCTGCGCGCTCTTGGCGTGCGTGGCGCCATGGACGGTGAGCTTTTGCTTGACCTTGCTAGCGCACGCGTCGTAGTTTTGCTTGAGCATGCTGTACGGCACAAAGGTGTCTTGGTCGCCATGGATAAAGAGCATGGGGACCGTCGCGTGTTTAAGCTGCTCCACGCTGCTTGCCTTATGGAAGTCATAGCCTGTGCGAACGTTGCACACCAGGTTCGCCACATCGAGCAAGGGAAAGCTGGGCAGGGCAAACACGTCCTTGAGCTGCAGGGAAAACTCGTCCCAGACGCTCGTGTAGCCGCAGTCCTCGATGATGCACCTAACATTAGGGGGCAACGATTCCCCTGCGACATTCATGGCCGTCGCCGCGCCCATCGACTCGCCAAAGACCAGGATGCGTGCCTCGGGGTCGGCCTGAACGATTCGCCCGATCCATGCGACGACATCGAGCCGCTCGGGCCAGCCCATGCCGATATAGTCGCCGCCGGAGCGCTCGTGGGCGCGGGCGGCGGGTGCGAGTACGTTCATGCCGCGGTCGTGGAAGCGCTTGACGTATCGTGTCATACCGATGGGCTCGTCGGTGTATCCGTGCAGGCAGATAGCGTAATCGTGCGTGCTCTCCGGGCCGGCAAAATACCAAGCGGCAAGCTCGGTCCCGTCATCTGCGGTGAGGCTGCTGCTCTCGCGATGCTCTTTGAACCACGCCCGCGCCTCGACATCCTCGGCATCCATCTGCTCGTCTTTCTTAGCGTCCTTGCCGTCCTGCATCATCTTCATGGTGTACGGCGCTTGGGGGTTCAGGGCAAAGTCAAACAAAAAGTTGCCGGCAAATCCGAGCAACGTGACAACGAGCACCAGCGCAACAACGCCGGCTATCTTGAGCTTTCGATGGGGGTGTGCGCTTTGAGCCATAAGGTCTTCTCCTCTAAGATGTTAATACGTCAACAATTAAACGAAGCGCATTATGAATGTTCGCCGTTGATGCGTCAACAAGCAAAGAATGGGTAAACAAAAGGTCGCGTATGGTGCAAATTTCGCACGTACCAAGACGCTTTGATATAGTGTTGAGAACTCTATTATGTTGGAGGATGTAACCGGCATGTCCGATTCGAGCGACAGTTTCAAGCCGCGGCCCAAGACCGCGGCCGTTCCACAGTACACGGTGGGCGAGGAGATCATGAACTCCGTCACCCATGGTGTCGGCTGCCTGCTGGGCATCGCAGGCCTGGTGCTCCTGATCGTATTCGCTGCCCTGCGTGGCGGCGGCCCGGCCCACATGGCTGCGGCGATTGTCTACGGCGTCAGCATCATCCTCGAATACCTGGCCTCCACGCTCTACCACGCGATTCAGCCCGCGCGCGCCAAGCGCGTGTTCCGTATCATCGACCACAGCTGTATCTACGTGCTCATCGCGGGCAGCTACACCCCGTTTTGCCTCATCACGCTCGCAAACGACGGCGGCCCCGCGCTGTTCTTTGCCGTGTGGGCCATCGCCATTATCGGCATCGCCCTCGAGTGCTTTATGCGCGAGCGTCAACCGCACTGGGCATGCGGCCTGGTCTACCTGCTGATGGGCTGGCTCGTCGTCTTTAAGTTGCCCGAGCTTGTGGCGCTGCTGAATCCCGTGGCGCTTGCCCTGCTCGCCGTCGGCGGCGTGTGCTACACCGTGGGCGTGCCGTTCTATATCGCCAAAAACGTGCGCTATCTGCACAGCGTGTTTCACCTGTGGGTGCTCGCCGGCAGCATCTTCCAGTTCATGGCGGTGATTCTCTTCGTAATCTAGCGATCGCGTCTGTGCCCGCGGACCCATCCAGGCGGCCACCGGGCGCAACTGCCCTATCCGTCACCAACGTTTTAACCTGACGTCCCGAATCTTGGAGGTTCGAGAAACTCCCGATGGACATAACCATCTCCCTTATCACCACCCTCGTTTTAACCCTCATCAACGGCTACTTCTCCATGTCGGAGATGGCGCTCACCACGGCCAAGCGCGCCGTGCTGGAGCACGAGGCCGAGGAAGGCGACAGGCGCGCCGAGCGTGCCATTAAGCTGGCTGCCGACTCCGACCAGCTGCTCGCCACCATCCAGGTCGCCATCACGCTCGTGGGATTCGCCTCGTCCGCCGTCGCCTCGACGAGTCTGTCCGACCCGCTCGCCACGTGGCTCATGAGTTTTGGCATCGCGCCGCTCTCCGCCATCGCGCGCGGCCTGGCGCCGGTCATCATCACCGTCGCGGTCGCCTTCGTGTCCATCGTGATTGGCGAGCTTGTGCCCAAGCGCATCGGCCTGGCCAATGCCGAGGGCGTGTCCAAGCAGGTCGTGGGGCCGTTGTCGTTTTTCCAAAAGATCGCCCGTCCGCTCGTGTGGCTGACTGGCGCTTGTTCCGATGGCCTAGCCCGCATCCTGCGCATCAAGAGTGCCGACGACCGTCAGAACGTCTCGGAAGAAGAGATCAAGTACATGGTCTCGGAGCAGGATGACCTGCTCGACGAGGAAAAGCGTATGATCCACGAGATCTTTGACTTGGGCGACACCGTTGCCCGCGAGGTCATGGTGCCGCGCGTGGACACCACCATGTGCGAGGACGACGAGACGGTCGCCGACGTGCTGTCCACCATGCGCCAGACCGGCTTTAGCCGCATCCCCGTCTATCACGAGGACCCCGACAGCGTGGCGGGCATCGCGCATATCAAGGACCTGATTCAGCCCGCGCTCGACGGCAAGGGCGACCAGCCCATCGCCGGCTTTTTGCGCGACGCCACCTTTGTGCCCGACACCAAGGACATCCTGCCGCTGCTGTCCGAGATGCAGACCTCGCACGACCAGATCGTAGTGGTCGTGGACGAGTACGGTGGTACGGCCGGCATTATCACCATCGAGGACATCGTCGAGGAGATCGTGGGCGAGATCGAAGACGAGTTCGACCCCGACAACAAGTACCTCACGCGCCTTTCGCGCCGCGAGTGGCTTGTCGATGGGCGTTTTTCGTGCGATGACGCGATTGAGCTTGGTTGGCCGCTCGAGGAAAGCGATGATTATGAGACCATCGCCGGCTGGATTTTGGAGCTTTGCGACTCGGTGCCCGACATCGGAGAGGTGTTTGAGGTCGCGGGGTACAAGTTTAAGGTGCAGTCGATGCGTGGCCAGCGCATCTCGCTCATTCGCGTGATCGCTCCGGCCGAAACCGATAAGAAGGATTCCGAGTCTTCGGTAGACGAGCCGACGACGTCGGGTGCGGGTTCTGCGAATCCGCACGACGGCGACGAGTAGGACAAGGAAGAGTAGGGGAGAGTTATGGCAGGCCTGTTCAACATCCTTAAGGTCACCGTCAGCGAGGACAAGATCTGCGCGCATGTGCTGGTGAACCCCGGCATGCCGCTGATGACCTCGGAGGATATCGAGGCCACGGCGCGCGTGTACTACCTGGTGCCGGCGATTGCCAAGCACCTGTGCCTGGGCGATTCCGGCCGCGAGTTCCAGGATTGCATGGGTCAGACCGAGCTTTGCCACCTGCTGGAGCACGTGACGGTCGAGCTCATGAACGAGACCGGTCTTGCCGGCAGCATCTCGTGCGGTCGCACGCGCGTAAGCGAGCACGACGAGCGCGTCTTTGAGGTTGAGCTTTCGTGTCCCGACGACGCGCTGGCCATTGGCGCGCTGTCTTCGGCCACCTTTATGATGGATTGGGCCTATCTGCACGCCGACCAGCCGGCTCCCGATGTGGACGGTACGGTCGCGGGCCTGCGCAACCTGGTGCTGGGCATGCGCGCCGAGGCCGAGGGCAAGGATCCTCACGAGGCCGTCGCCGCTGCGAACGGCGAAGATGCTGCCGAGGACGAGGGCGCTGACGAGGGCGATGTGCCGGTCGACGCCGAGCCTGTTGCCGATGCGACCGCCGAGCCCGTTCCCACCGAGCCCCAAGGCGTCCCCAACTTTGACGACGAGCCCCAGGTGGCGATTGATACCGAGGGCGCGGTTGCCGAAAACCACGAGGCTTCCGCTGCCGTCTTTGGCGGTGCGGCGACGGTTCCGGCGGGACCTGCGCATGAGGGCGGCCTGCCGCTCGTGGACGGCGCCGGCGAGGACCCGGGTGCCACAGTGGCCATGCCGGCTATGCCTCAGGAGTAGGCCTACGCGTTTATTACCATCACGGACCTGCGCCTTTGCCGTACGCAGATGAGCGGAGCGGCAAGTGATGCGCTGCGGGTATAATGGACAGCATTCAAACGGTGGGCACCGACGTGCCCGCAGGAGAGGAATGATCATGGGTAAGACTTTCAGCTTTGTCTCCGGCGCACTTTTTGGTGCCGCTGCCGGCGCTATTATCGGCGTTGCTCTGGCCCCGCGCTCGGGCGCCGAGACCCGCGCCATGGCTGCCGATATCGCCAACGACGCCTGGGACAATATGCGCGACACCTACGAGCACGGCGCCGAGGAGGCCCGTGCTGCGGTCAACGATTT
The DNA here is from genome assembly GCF_003472525.1 of Collinsella sp. AM10-26. Lineage (NCBI taxonomy): Bacteria > Bacillati > Actinomycetota > Coriobacteriia > Coriobacteriales > Coriobacteriaceae > Collinsella > Collinsella sp. AM10-26. The sequence goes on along the minus strand of NZ_QRMC01000007.1, from coordinate 95,882 downwards.
TGGCCCGATGGTCGACGCCAAGACCGACGACCTGCGCGCCAAGGTCGACCTGGCCCGCGAGCGCATGGACCAGCTGCGCGAGCAGCTCAACGACGCCATTTCGGGCGGCAACGTGACGCCTGCCGCCGACGTCGTGGTCGAGAACGCCGTCGAGGCTGATACCGAGGCTGCGGAGCCCTCGACCGAGGCATAATGCGCGCCGGGGATTTTGTCGGCGCCAAGATCTATCGCAAGCCTACCGAGGACAAGCGCATCAAAAAGGACGGCACGCCGCGCAGCCCTAAAAAGCTCGGAAAGATTCACTTTCCGGTTTTTACCCCGGGCGGTACGCGCGTGGTCGGCTTTATGGTCCGCCAGTCCGATATCGCGGGCATGATCGAGCGTCCCGATCGATTCGTAGCGCTCGACGCCATTGGTGTCTACGAGGGCGCCATTGCGGTCGATGACGTCAAGGACACGTACGATGCCGCCGCCGCCAAGCGCCTCGACATCAACCTGGACGATTGCATCATCTGGGTCGGTATGGACGTGCGCACGGAATCGGGCGACGTCGTGGGCTATTGCTCGGACGTTGAGTTCAAGCCACGCTCGGGCATCGTGCAAGCATTCTATGTGACCGCCGGTGCTGCTTCGAGTGTTTTGGTTGGTGACACGCAGGTGCCGCCGACGATGCTGCGCGGCTACGAGAACGGCGCGATGGTCGTCTCGGACGAGGTCAAGTCGCTCGGGTATTCGGGCGGTGCGGCTGCCAAGGCCGCTGAGGCCAGCGTCGTGGTGGGTGACAAGGTCAAGAAGGGCGCCAAGGTGCTCGATGACAAGGGATCGGTCGCCGTGGACAAGGGCAGCCGCGCGCTGGGCAAGCAGCTCGGCAAGACGCGCGGTATGTTCAAGGCGTTTAAGGACGAATATCAAAAGGCGAGCGGGGGCTCGTCAAAAGCTAGCAAATAGCGACGTACCAAATGATGGGAGGCGAGCCGGAGACCTGTTGCTCCGGCTCGCTGTGTTTATGGGGGAGGGCACATGCGCCAAAACGGATCTAACTTAAACGGGCGCTCGGGTGCGCGTCCGACGGCACGCCGCGACCTGGGGCAGCTGCCCAGCGGTCAGCGTCGACGTCGCCGTAAGCCCGGCGCGATGTACCTCAACCATAGCCGTGGGTTTAGCGATCGCAGCGCGCGCATCGGCAACGGGCGCTCACCGCGCCGACCGTCCCGCCTGCCCTATGCGCTCATCGCCGTGGGTTGCGCGCTCGTACTGTTTATCGCTGCCGTCGTGGGCTACGTAAACCGCAGCGTGGACGTGGAACTCAACGGGCAAAAGACCGCGGTGCGCGTGGGCTCTACGTTGCAGAATCTTATCGACGACCAGGAGTTGGCTGACACCTACGACGCAGGCGACCTGTTGGCCGTCGATGACAGCGTGCTCAAGCGCCATGGGGGCGAAAAGCTGTCGGTGAAGGTCGACGGCAAGCGCGTGAAGCAGGGCAAATGGGATAGCCGCGAACTTGAGGGCGGCGAGAAGGTGACGGTCAAGGACGGCCGCAACGCGTATGAAAAGCACGAGGTCCAGGCCACGACTATCGAGCCAAAGCTCAAGGTCGAAGGCGCGGGTGCCATTGAGTATGTCAAAACCTGGGGCGTTCAGGGCCGCTCCGAGGTATGGGTTGGCGAGCAGTCGGGCAAGACGCAGGACCGTGGCGAGGTCGTGCCCGCCACCGACTGCGTAGTCGAGTGCGCAAGCGTGGCGCCCAAGGGCAACGAAAAGTACGTGGCCCTGACATTTGACGAGGGTCCGAGCGGCGCGACCAAGCAGATCGTGCAGGTGCTCAAGGAAAAGGGCGTCACGGCGACGTTCTTCCTTTCGGGCGATGCGGCCGAGGCCTCGCCTGCCACGGCCAAGGCGATTGTCGATGCCGGGTGCGAGGTCGGCTCCAACAGCTACAGCGATGATTCGCTCAAGGGCGAGGATCGCGAGACAGTACGCGAACAGATCACGAAAGGTGCCGATGCGATTAAGTCGGCGACCGGCGTGAAGACGATGATGCTGCGTGCCCCCTACGCCGCGTTTGACGAGCAAAACTGGATCGACTCGATGGACCTGGTCTCCGCCGTGGTCTCGTGGAATATCGATTCGGGTGACTGGCTGCTCAAAGGTGCCGACGAGCAAGTCTCGACGGTGCTCGATTCGGTGACGCCAGGCAATATCGTGCTGCTCACCGATAGAGACGAATGCGCCGAGCAGACGCTCGAGGCGCTGCCGCAGATTATCGACGGGCTTATTGCCGACGGCTACAAGATCGTGACGCTCAGCGATCTGGTCAAGACGGACACAGCGCTGAGCAAAAAGCTCACCTCGCTCACCAAGGTTTCCATGCCCAAAAACGCTGTGTTCCCCCAACTTGCCGAGGACGACGACACCACAGAGTAGTCATTGGGGACTGTCCCCAAAGGCCGGCACTTGGGGACGTTCCTTTTCTGCCGGCAGTTTGGGACAGTCCTTTTCTGTCGCTCGCAAAGAGTGTCCCCGACGACTAGTCGTTTAAGAACGTCCAATGGCTATGTCACGGATACGTCAGCGTTTGGTATGCCTGCAATGTGCAGCGCATAAATTCGGTGCCGCAGCGCGATGCTGATGCTATAGTTACTGCGGTTAATAAGGGTCAAGAGAAAGGTTACAGGTGAAATCCAAACCTCGACCATACAGTCGATGACCCCATGCAGGTGCTTTCTGCGCGTGCACGGGGTGTGAGCGCTGAGCGGCGTGCCGCCCGCGCATGCGTATACATATCTAAAAGTCCACGGATTGCGTGCCGGCATGGTCACGCGGTCCGCAGGGATAATGATGGGGAGCACCATTGAATTATCTGAGTGAGATGCTCAAATTGCCGGTCTTGGACGTCGACGGCGAAAAGCTCGGCGTTGTGAACGATTTTGGCATTGCAACCGGCGAAGTTTTTCCGCGCGTGACGTCGCTTGCGTTCCGTGGTCCCGGCAAGACGCCGTTTATGATCAGCTGGCGCAAATGGGTCGACCGTATCGACGAGACGGGCGTGTATCTCAATACGTCTGCCACCAACATTCGCTTTTCGTACCTGCAGCCGACCGAGCTCCTGCTGGCGCGCGACGTGCTCAACAAGCAGATCGTCGATACGCAAGGCATGAAGGTCGTGCGTGTCAACGACATCAAGTTCTCCATGTCGGGCGAAAATCAGCTGCGTCTGCTGGGTGCCGAGGTCGGCGCCCGCGGTCTGCTGCGTGCAATCAGTCCCGCGCTCGAGCACGTCGTCGAGGGCTTTATGAAGCACTTGGGCAAGCCGCTCAGCGAGGACATTATCGCCTGGTCTTACATGGACCTGCTCGACCGCTCGACTAAGAACATCCAGCTCTCGGTGTCGCACAAGACGCTTGGCGAGCTGCATCCTGCCGACATCGCTGACATCATCGAGCAGCTCGACCCGCGCCTTCGCGCGCAGGTGTTTGCGCAGCTCGATACCGCACAGGCTGCCGAGGCCATCTCGGAGTTCGATGATGACGAGCTCATGACCGAGATGCTCGAGGGCCTGTCCGATACCGACGCATCGTCGATGCTGGCCATGATGGACCCGGACGACGCTGCCGACCTGATTGACGAGCTCGATTATGAGAAGGCCGAGAAGCTCCTGCGCCTGATGGGCGTCAAGGAGGAGAAGGCGATTCGTAATCTGTTGGGCTACGAGGACAACACCGCCGGCCGCATCATGACCTCGGAGTTTGTCTCGCTGCCCGCCACGGCGACGGTCGGCGATGCCATCGAGGCAATTCGCAAACTCGACGAGGATTTTGAGAGTGTCTATTACGTCTATACCGAGGATCCGAGCGGCATGCTGACGGGCGTGCTTTCGCTGCGCACGCTGATCGTGGCCGACCGCGACGCCACGCTAGGCCAGCTTGCCTATCGCGATCTGGTCTATGTGTCGCCCGACGAGGACCAGGAAGACGTGACGGATGAGATGACCAAGTATGACCTGGTAGCTATCCCCGTCTGTGACGAGAACCGTCACATCCTGGGTATCGTGACCTTCGACGACGCCATGGACGTTATTGCCGAGGAGCACCAGGAGGACCTGCAGATCGCCGGTGTCGGTTCGGGCGATAGCGCATCGGACGACTCGACGAACGTGCTCAGCTGGTTTGTGCATCGCCAGTACTGGGTCGTCGTGTGGGGCATTGCCTCCTGCATCATGGCGACGGTGCTGGGGACGGCGCTGGGCTCCGCGTATCTGGTGGTGTTCCCCATGTGCGCCATGCCGCTCGTGCTGCTGGCTGCCTCGCGCATGGTGTCGTTCGTCAAGAACTACTTTCTGGAGTACGACGGCCATGACGATGAGCCCAAGCCGTATCTGGGGTTCTTCTTCCAGAGCACGGGTATGGGCCTGATCCTTTCGCTTGTTACTTACCTGTGTGCGCAGCTGGTGCGCACCGCCGCGTTCCCCGATGCCCCTATGTTTGAGGAGCAGCTCTTTACCGGCTGCTTTAACATTGCTGCCATCATCTGCCTGGTGGGCAACATGAGCGCCGTGATTTATCTGATGGTGCTGTTTTGGCGCGATGAGCACGACCTCAACACGTCGGGTACCGCTATGAACGTCATCGCCGTCATGATCTCGTGTGTGGCGTACTGCATCGCCGCGGTGCTGCTCACCATGTCAGTCATGGGTTAGGTGGTCTCGTGGAAAACACGAAACAAAAGGCGAGCGCCAAGCAAAAGCTGACCATCGCCGCCATCTTTGGCGCTATGGGCCCCGGTCTGCTGGCGGCGCTTTCGGGTAACGACGCCGGCGGTATCGCCACGTATTCCAGCGCGGGCGCCAGCTATGGCTATAAGATGCTCTGGATGCTTCCCGTCATGACCGTGCTGCTTATCGTGACGCAGGAGACCGCGGCGCGCTGCGGCTGCGTCACGGGCAAGGGCCTGGCGTCGCTCATTCGCGAGCGCTTTGGCGTGCGCAAGAGTGTACTTGCTATGGCGGCGCTGTTGATCGCCAACACAGCTGTGACCATTTCGGAGTTTGCGGGTATCGCCAGCGGCCTTGCCCTCTTTGGCGTGCCGGCGAGCATCTCGGTGCCGTTGGTGGCGCTGCTGGTGTGGATGCTTACCATGTCGGGTAGCTTCCAGCGCATCGAGAAGATTCTGCTGCTGGTAAGCTGCGTCTTCGTGACCTATATTGTCGCCGCGTTTATGGCCGGTCCCAACTGGGGTGAGGTCGCGGTCGACTTGGTCGTCCCCAATATTCAGAACGATCCCAGCTACGTGTCGCTCGTGGTCGCAACGATCGGTACCACCATCGCGCCGTGGATGATTTTCTTGGCGCAGAATAACGTGGTCGATAAGAATGCGGGCGAGGACGATATCGTGCTGCAGCGTATTGATACCGTGAGCGGCTCGATCGCTGCTGATATCATTGCGGGCTTCATTATCATCACGACCGGTACGGTGCTGTTCCCGGCGGGTATTCAGATTAGCGATGCCGCCGATGCCGCCCGCGCGCTGGAGCCCATCGCGGGTCAGTGGTCCACGGTGCTGTTTGCCTCGGGCCTGGTCGCAGCGAGCTTTTTGGCTGCCTGCGTGCTGCCGGGCGTTACGTCGAGTGCCATCTGCGAGGCTTTTGGTTGGGAGCGCGGCGCCGATCGCAGCTGGGACGAGGCTCCGGTATATCGCGGCATCATTACGGCCATCATCGGTATCTCTGCCGTACTGGTGCTTATGCCTGGTGTCGATCTGTTCCAGATTATGATGACCTCGCAGGTCATCAACGGCGTGCTGTTGCCCGTGGTTTTGGTGTTTCAGGTGGTTATTGCCGCCGATCGTCACATTATGGGCGCCAACCGCAACGGCCGCGTGTGGAATGTGCTTACGTGGGCGACTATCGGCGTGATCACGGTGCTGACGGTTGTCATGTTTGTCCTGCAGGCGATGGGTTACAGCGCTTAGCGCCTCTTTTGGACTCCAAACAGGCCGCCGCCATGGGTTGCGGCCTGTATTTTGCCTGTTATAGGGGGTTAGTAATATGCGGGTGGACAAAAAATGCCAAATATGAGTACTGTTGCCTGGCCGATAGCATTTACAACTAAGAAAATAATAAACATATCTAAAAATCTGTTCATTAAAAGCGGAGCTCCAAGTCCTAAGCCGGCCATTCTGGTCAACTGGAAGGGTCGCGCGCTACCGCATGGGCGCCATTTTGGGTGGTTTTGCCTGCTATTAAAATTGTAACAGTACTCATATTTGCCTCTTTTTGTCCACGACCTCTTGGAGCCGGCTCGAAAAGAGTGATTTTGGGTTGTTTGCTGCGGGTGTGGGCTTGGAAACAACGCTCGGGGTGGCGAGGCGTCCAGAATTCGGTCGCAAGGAGGGCGTTCCTCGGCTGTGTCAGGAGTGTCCCTAGGTGCCGGCACATAAGGAACGTCCCTAACTGCCGGAGGGGGGAGTTTGCGCTGCAGGTTACTTGTCGGTGCCCAGCTTGTGCGGCTTGAGAGCGAGGGCATTGACGAGTGTGTCGGCGGCGGACTTGACGGCTGCCGGCTGCGGATCGTTGACGTGGTCCTCGGGATGCACGGGCAGGTCCTTCTTGACCGCATCGTGGATCAGGTTGAGGTACTCGGTCACGCCGGTAGTCGACAGGTGCGTGCCGTCGCCATCGAACAGGTCGTTGCGGTTGGCACTGTGCCCGTACCAGTCGATAACGCGTACATTCTTGTAGCGCGTGGCGGCGTTGGCGATGGCCTGGTTCGTGGACCCGACCCACGGCTGCGGGCTACGCGTGTTTACAAACACGACAATACGCTTATCTCCCGCATCGGCCATGATGGCGTCGACCTGGGCGTCCGTTACCAAACCGTTTGTGCCCAGCGCAAAGACCACGATCTTGCCGGCAAGATTCTGCTGGATATAGCCCTCAAATGTCGCGCGGCCCGCATCAAACTGGCGGCCCTTTTCGGCATCGATATGGCTGTGAGGAAACACGCTGTCAAAGGAATCAACGGCGCGCAGCGACACGGAGTCACCGATCATCAACAGGTCGTAGGAGCCATCGGGGAAGCCGTCGTTGTCCTTGTCGGTGTCCTCGGCCGCCTGCTGGTCGGTGGGCGCGGTGTTTTTGGCTTCCTTGTTGAGGACTTCGGCGCCCTCACCGCTCAGCGCGGAGGTCTCCGGCACAAAGATCAGGCCGCCCAGCGCGATGACAAGCACGATCCCGCAAGTGGCGCACACAGGAATATGCGCGCGCACCCAGTTGGCGGGTGTGGTGGTGCCGTCGCGGAACTCGGCGACGGTACGGCCGAAGGCGCCCTTCCTAAACGGCGTTTCGATAAAGCGATAGGAGCACTCGGCTACGGCGACCACCACAAGTACCTGCAAGATGTACTGCCACCAGGGCGTGTCGTTGATGTTGGCGACCGGGTTCATGAGCAACAGCAGCGGATAGTGCCACAGGTAGATGCTGTACGAGCGCTTGCCAACCCACACGAGCGGCTCGGTGGACAGCGCGCGGGCAACCATTCCCTGGGGCTGCACGCAGGCCGCGATGACCATGAGCGTGAGGATGGAACATAGCAGCGTGCCGCCGCGATACTGGAACGCGGTGTAGCCGTTGGTGAGCGCGACCATGGCGGCAAGGCCAACCAGACCCACGACGCCCAACACATCGATGGATGCGGGCGAGGACCAAAAGCGCACGAGGGCGCTCGGCTGTGCCGGGGCGGTCTCGGCTGCTTCGTCGGCCTTCTCGCCAGACTTGCCCTCGGCGTTCTTGCCGTGCTTGGCGGCGCCAGCCAGGCGATTGAGCCCCAAACGATGAGCGAGACGCACCGGCGCCAGGTCGCGATCGGGGATAAAGGCCATCCAGGCACCCAGCAGCAGCGAGAACACGCGGGTGTCGGTGCCGTAGTATACGCGGCTGGGGTCGGCGGCAGGGTTATAGAGCAGCATCATGGCGAGGGCAGATACCGCGGCAAGGCCCAGAACCACGCGGCGCGTGTTGGGCTTGCTCACATGCATGGATACCATGGCAAACAGCAGTGGCGGCCAAATCAGGTAGAACTGTTCCTCGATGGCAAGCGACCAAAAGTGCGTGAGCGGCGAGGGGTCGCCCAGAGCATTGAAGTACGAGACGTTTTGGGCAATCTGCCACCAGTTGTTGAAGAACAGCAGCGACGGCAGGATGTCGGGGCGCATCTTGGTGAGCATCACGTGGTTAAAGATGGTGCACAGCGCGCAGGTCACGAACACTACCGTTACCACGGCGGGGACCAGGCGACGGATACGGCGGATCCAGAAGCTTTTGAGGTCGATGCGGCCGGTCTTAGCGACTTCGTTGAGTAGCAGGCGTGTGATCAGATAGCCCGAAAGCACAAAGAAGATCGTGACGCCGAGCAGACCGCCCTGCGCCCACGTGAGGTTGAGGTGATAGAGCACCACCGCGACGACGGCAAGCGTGCGCAAACCGTCGAGCGCAGGGATATAGCGGGACTTGGGGCGAGCAGGCGTCTGCTCCGCGGCGGGAGTGTTGGCGCGGCCCTCGTTGTTGGCGGAAGCGCGATGGGGGCTCGCGGTGCGTCGCGGCTCGTTGGCACGGCGTTCGCCCTTCACGCGTTCGTGCGGCGCTGGCTCGTTGCCCGTGCGGCGTCGGCCGCGCGAGCCCGATTGCGAGAATTGTTCCATAAAACATCATCCAATGACGAGAATAATCAGCACGTATTCATTGTAGCTGCCTGCTCCTGTGAATGCTTGCTGCTGGCGCAAGCTCAAGCGCGCGTCCACATCAAAGTGAATTAAAGTTATGGAGGTGCGAGAGCACACAATTGACGGCCGACAGCGGGCGCAGAGCCCACGGACGAGGAGGTTTCCATGGCGGATCACAGCATCGTTGCGGTGTTCGGCAGCATGAACATGGACCTTTCGGTGGCGTGCGAGCGCATGCCGCGCGCGGGCGAGACAGTCGGTGGCAGCGGTTTTATCACCAACGCCGGCGGTAAGGGCGCCAACCAGGCCGTCGCCGCCGCGCGCATGGGTGCGCACACGTGCATGATTGGCGCTGTTGGGCGCGATACCTTTGGCGATGTGCTCGTGGCGGGGCTTCAGGATGCCGGCGTGGGCGTTGAGTTTGTGACACGTCTCGATGGCGTGGAGACCGGTACCGCGACTATCATTCGCTGCGAGAGCGACAACCGCATCGTGCTGTCGCCGGGCGCCAACCATGCACTTGCGGGCGAGGACGTTGCCCGCGCACTGAGGCGCCTGGTGGCCGACGAGCTCGACGGCGACGCCAGCGAGATTGCCCCGGCTGCCGGAAGCGTCTTTATCGCCCAGGGCGAATGTGACCTGATGGCAACGGCCGCGGCGCTCTCTTGCGCTCACGAGCTGGGATTCTATACGATCTTTAACCCGGCACCCGCCTGCGACCTGCCGGCAGGAGCGTGGCCTGCGGTCGACCTGGTCTGCCCCAACGAGACCGAGTGCCAGGTGCTGACGGGCATTCTACCCACGGATGATGCGAGTTGCGTCGCCGCGCTCAATGCACTGCTCGACAAGGGCGCCGGGACTGCGGTCATCACGCTAGGCGGTGCCGGCTCAGTTGCACTTGGCGATGACGGTGAGCTGCTGCGCATGCCGGCGCTTTCGAGCGAGGTGGTCGACACCACGGCTGCGGGCGATACGTTTATCGGCGCGCTTGCGGCGGCTCGTCTGGAGGGCCTGCCGCTCTTTGAGTGCATGGCGGCGGGCGCACGCGCCTCGGCGGTGACGGTGTCGCGCCTGGGCGCACAGCAGTCGATTCCCACGCGTGCCGAAGTTGAGCGCGTGTTTGATTTAGACGATTTGGTACAAGACGGAGAAGCGGAGTAGAACTATGGCGATTAAGAAGCTGATCCTTGACCTGGATATGGGTGTGGACGATGCGATGGCGCTCGCCTATGCCATCGCGAGCCCCGAGGTGGAGCTCGTGGGCATTACCACGTGCTTTGGCAACGTGCGCGTCGAGCAGTCGGCGCACAACTGCCTGGCGGTGCTCGACCTGTTGGGTCGTCCCGAGGTGCCGGTGTACCTGGGTGCCGACCGTCCTCTGCAGGCGACCGAGCCCTATACGCCGCCGGCGTCCACCACGCTTATCCACGGCAAGAACGGCATCGGCGGCGCGAGCGTGCCCGCCTCGCCGTACGAGCCGGTGGGGGCGACGTCGGCCGATGGCAACGCTGCGGTCGATTATCTGGTCGATGCCGCGCGTACCTATGGCCCCGACCTGATCTACGTGGCGACCGGCCCGCTCACCAACCTGGCGCTTGCCCTGGAGCGCGATGCGGCGGCGATGATGTCCATCGGCCGCGTGGTTGTGATGGGCGGCGCCCTTACCGTGCCCGGCAACGTGAGCGCGGGCGCCGAGGCCAACATGGCAAGCGACCCCGAGGCCGCCGATGCCGTGCTGCGCTCGGGCCGCAAGCTCACCATGGTGGGGTTGGATGTGACGCACCGTGTGGTGCTGACGCGCCGCGATATCGCCGGCTGGACGGGTTCGGGCACCATGGCGGGCTGCGCGTTTGCAGGCATGGTCGAGCACTACATTGGCTCATACGAGATGAACGCACCCTACCTGGGCGGCTGCGCACTGCACGATCCGCTGGCGGTTGCCGTGGCGATTGATCCCACGCTCGTGGGTGCGCTCGGCTGTAACCTGCGCGTTGACTTGCTGGGCGAGTACCGCGGCCGCACCATCTGCGATGAGCGCCGTGTGGCCGACCCCGACAAGAGCGCGCTCGTGGCGCTCACCGTGGACGCCCCACGTTTCCTCGCGGAGTTTAAGGCGCGCATGGCCCGCGTCCTGGGCTAAACGGTTTCTGTGCCCCGTTCCAGATTAGCTACCGAGTAAATGCGCCCGTTGGGGGAATAGTTGTGCCGCTTCGCTTGACAACAGGCTAAACTAGCTATTAAACATTTACTATTCTGTTTAGATTGAATTTGCGGTCGTTTAGTTGTCGAGTCACAGGGCGGTCAGGCCACGATGCTCGACCGCGACCGTTACTAGGGGGAACAATGGCCAAAGCAAGTGTCCGCGAAATCAGCCGCATCACCGGTTTTTCGCCTGCGACCGTGTCCAACGCGCTCAACCGCAAGCGCAGCGTGAGCGAGGAGACCGCCAAGGTCATCCTGGAGTGCGCGCAGTCGCTCGGCTATCAGCAGTCGACGCAGCTCGAGAGCATCCAGTTTGTGCTCGCGCGCAAGACGGGCGCCATTCTGGACGAGAGCACCTTTCATCCCGCAGTCATCGAGGGCGTGGAGCGCCAGGCGCGTCGCCACGGCATGAGCACGAGCTTTGTCTCGCTCGACTTTAGCGACCTGGACGCCGTGCGCCCGCAGGTCGAGGGCCTGATTGCCGATCCGTCTGCCGCCATCGTGCTGATGGGCACCGAGCTGGGCGAAGAAGACTACGCCCTGTTCGCTAACGCCGCTGCCCACCTGATTGTGCTCGATGGCTGGAGCGACCGCCAGTACTTTGATGCCGTGGTCATTGCCAATACCGATTCGGTGCTGCGCGCCGTGGACTACCTTATCGAGAAAGGCCACAAGCAAATCGGCTATCTGGCGGGCGACCTTCGTATCCGCAACTTTAAGGATCGCGAGCGCGGCTATCGTCAAGCGCTTGAGGATGCGGACCTCGAGGCCAACCCGGCATGGCGTGTCACGCTGGGCACCACACTCGAAGGCGCCTATCGCGACATGGGTGTGTGGCTCGACAACGCCTCGCACGAAGATCTGCCGACGGCTTTCTTTGCCGAGAACGACGTGCTCGCTGTGGGTGCCATGCGCGCGCTCAACGAGCACGGCATTCGCGTGCCCGAGGATGTCTCGATCATCGGCTTTGACGATCTGTCTTTGGGCGCCTTCTCCAACCCGCCGCTCACCACGGTGCATGTTCCCAAGCACGAGGTGGGCGAGATCGCGGTGCGCCGCCTGGTGGGCAACATCCGCAATCCCAAGAGCTATACCTGCAAGACGGCCGTATCGACGTATTTTGTCGAGCGCCAGAGCGTGCGCGAAATCTAGGCGAAGGCAGCATCGCTCGCGGCGCGTCAAAGCGCGCGAGGGCAGTAAGTGCAACACCGTTCAAAAGGGGGTCCTTCGCGACCCTTTTTTGTTCTCCTTGTATGTTCAGTTTGTTTACATACCGTTTAGGCTGATTTCTCTACCGCCTGCGGGTATTTCGCGCTAAACTTCTAAACAGAATAGTAAAACATTTAGTAAACAGAACAAAACGAAACAATCGTCTGTTTACTGAACATGTGACTAGGGGAGGACGTACATGGATAAGATCAAACTCGGCTTTGTGCCCACGCGCCGAAGCATTTTTAGCGCGCCGGACGCGATCAAGTATCGCGGCCTGACGGCTGATCGCCTGCGCGAGATCGGCGTCGACATTGTGGACATCGACGACATCAACGACGAGGGCCTGCTGTTTGACGACAGCCATATCGAGCCTATCGTCAAGAAGTTCCGCGCCGAGGGCATCGACGGCATTATGCTGTGCCACGCCAACTTTGGCACCGAGTACGTTTGCGCTCGCCTTGCCCGCGAGCTCGGTCTACCCGTGCTGCTGTGGGGCCCACGCGACGAGCGCCCCGAGCCCGACGGCACCCGCCTGCGCGATAGCCAGTGCGGCCTGTTCGCCACCGGCAAGGTTCTGCGCCGCTTCCAGGTTCCCTTCACCTACATGACCAACTGCCGCCTGACCGACCCCGAGTTCGAGCGCGGCGTCTGGGACTTCCTGGCCGTGTGCAACGTGGTCAAGACCTTCAAGCACACCCGCATTCTGCAGATGGCCACCCGTCCGTTCGACTTCTGGTCGACCATGTGCAACGAGGGCGAGCTGCTCGAGAAGTTCAACATCCAGCTTTCGCCCATCCCCATGACCGAGCTTGTCCAGGCCGTGCGCGACGCCCAGGCCGACGAGCAGGCCATGGCCGCCATGCTTGCCCACATTCGCGACAGCTTTGAGATCTGCATCCCCGAGGACAAGGTCCCCGCGGTCGCCGGTCTTGCCATCGCCATGAAGCGCCTGGTCGAGAAGTACGGCTGCAACGCCGGTGCCATCCAGTGCTGGAACGCCCTGCAGGACGAGCTGGGCATTATGCCCTGCGCCGCCAACGCCATCCTCAACGAGATGGGCATCCCGGTCGTCTGCGAGACCGACATCCATGGCGCCATCACAGCGCTGATGGTCGAGGCCGCCGACCTGGGCCGTCACCGCGGCATGTTCGCCGACTGGACCGTGCGTCATCCTGACAACGAGAACGGCGAGCTGCTGCAGCACTGCGGCCCTTGGCCCTGCAGCTGCGCGGCCGTCAAGCCCAAGCTCACCTACCCGCTGGCCTTCGATCACCCCGGCGCGCTGACGGCCGAGGCCAAGCACGGCGACCTCACCCTTGCCCGCTTTGACGGCGACAACGGCGAGTACTCGCTGCTGCTGGGCAACGCCCGCGGCATCGACGGCCCGGCCGGCATGGGCACCTACCTGTGGGTCGAGGTCGAGAACCTCAAGCGCCTCGAGGCCAAGATCGTCGAGGGCCCCTACATCCACCACTGCGTGGCCATCCACGCCAACGTGGTGCCGGTGCTCTACGAGGCATGCAAGTACATCGGCATCCAGCCCGACCTGTACGACCCCATCGAAGAAGACGTCAAAGCCTACCTGCGAGGAGAGTAGAAATGGCAACTATCGAAGAGCTTGAGTCCCTGCGCTGGGACCTTCGCCGCGATTGCGTCGACATCATCATGGCCGGCGCCGGCGGCCACATCGGCGGCGACATGTCGGTCATCGACGCGCTCATGACCCTCTACGCCAACCATTTGAACATTTCGCCCGAGACCGTCGACGATCCCAACCGCGATCGCTTCGTGCTCTCCAAGGGCCACGCCATGGAGGCCTATTACGCGGTGCTGTGCCACGAGGGCTACCTGGACCTCGACGACGTCAAGGCCCGCTTCTCCAAGTTCGGCAGTCCTTACATCGGCCATCCCAACAATAAACTCAAGGGCATCGAGATGAACTCCGGCTCGCTCGGTCACGGCCTGCCCGTGGCGGTGGGTATGGCGCTCGCCGGCAAGATGGACGGTCGCGACTACCGCGTCTACACCATCATGGGCGACGGCGAGCTTGCCGAGGGCTCGGTCTGGGAGGGCGCCATGAGCGGCGGCAACTACCAGCTCGATAACCTGTGCGCGCTCGTGGACCGCAACCGCCTGCAGATCAGTGGCAGCACCGAGGACGTCATGAAGCAGGATTCGCAGGAGGAGCGCTGGGCCGCCTTCGGCTGGAACGTGCTCTCCATTCCGGGCAACGACATCCAGGCCATCGATGCCGCGCTGACGTTGGCCGCTGAGACCAAGGGCAAGCCCACGGTCATCATCCTCAACACGGTGAAGGGCTATGGCTCGCCCGTTATGGAGGACAAGGCCGCCTGGCATCATCACCTGCCCAACGATGAGGAATATGCCCAGATCATCGCCGATTTCGCTGCCCATAAGGAGGCTATCAATGGCTAACAAGATCGCCAACCGCAAGGTTATCTGCGACACGCTGCTCGAGGCCGCCGAGACCGATAAGGACATCGTCGTCCTGTGCTCCGACTCCCGCGGCTCCGCATCGCTCACGCCGTTCTTCGATCAGTATCCCCAGCAGTCCGTCGAGGTCGGCATCGCCGAGCAGGACCTGGTGAGCATCGCCGCCGGCATGGCTTCGTGCGGCAAGAAGGCCTGGGCCGCCTCGCCGGCGTCCTTTGTGACCACGCGCTCGTATGAGCAGTGCAAGGTCGATGTCTCGTACTCCAACACCAACGTCAAGCTCATCGGCATCTCGGGCGGCGTGTCCTACGGCGCCTTGGGCATGAGCCATCACTCCGCGCAGGATATCGCTGCCATGAGCGCGATTCCCAACATGCGCGTATATCTGCCGAGCGATCGTTTCCAGACCGCCGAGCTCGTGCGCGCCCTGGTTGCCGACAACAAGCCGGCCTATATCCGCGTGGGCCGCAACCCGGTCGAGGACGTGTATACCGAGGACGAGTGCCCGTTCCAGATGGACCGTGCCATCTGGGTACGTCGCGGCACCGATGTGACGATTGTCGCCACCGGCGAGATGGTCCGCCATGCCGTGGACGCCGCCGACCTGCTGGCCGAGCAGGGTATCTCCGCTACCGTGCTCGACATGTACTGCGTCAAGCCGCTCGACGCCGAGGCCGTGATTGAGGCCGCCGGTGCCACGCGCGCCGTCGTGACCGTCGAGGAGCACAGCCCCTTCGGCGGCCTGGGTTCCATGGTCGCGCAGGTCGTGGGCGAGCATTGCCCGCGTCCGGTCAAGTGTCTCTCCCTGCCCGACGCGCCGGTCATCACCGGTACGAGCCCCGAGGTCTTTGCGCACTACGGCCTGACGGGTGCCGGAATCGCCAAGACGGTCGCCGAGTTCCTGCCCGCAGAGTAATTGGAATGTGACAAAGGGACAGTCCCTTTGTCACATTCGTTTTGAAAGGGGTGGCCATGGGCCGCTACATCATCGGAATCGATCAGTCCACGCAGGGCACGAAGGCGCTGCTGGTGGACGAGGGCGGCCACCTGATTCATCGTGCCGATCGCTCGCATCGCCAGATTGTCAACGATGTTGGCTGGGTGAGCCATGATCCGACCGAGATTGCCGCCAACGTGCTGGCCGTGGCGCGTGCCGTGGTGGAGGAGACCGGGGTCGATCCGGCAGATATCGCCGGCATTGGCATCTCCAACCAGCGCGAGACCACCGTTGCCTGGAGTCGCACGACGGGCGAGCCGCTGTGCGATGCCGTGGTGTGGCAGTGCGCCCGCGCCCGTGAGCTGTGCGACGGGTTTGCTGCGCGCGAAGGCGTGGCCGAGCTGGTGTGCGACACGACAGGTCTGGTGCTCTCGCCCTACTATCCGGCGGGCAAGATGGCCTGGATCCTCGCGAACGTTCCGGCGGCTGCCGAGGCCGCGGCGGCGGGCGAGCTGTGTCTGGGCACCATCGATGCTTGGGTGGTCTGGACGCTCACGGGCGGCGCGGAGTTCCGCTGCGACTGGTCCAATGCCAGCCGCACGCAGCTCTTCGACCTGCGCCGTGGCTGCTGGAGCGAGCCGGTGTGCGAGGCCTTTGGCATTGATCCGGCGTGCTTGCCGCAGGTGACCGATTCCGACGGCCTGTTCGGCACAACGGACCTGGGCGGCTTTTTGCCGGCCCCCGTGTCGGTGCACGGCGTGCTGGGCGACAGCCATGCGGCCCTGTTTGCGCAAGGCTGCCACAGCCGCGGCATGGCCAAGGCGACCTATGGCACCGGCAGCTCGGTCATGATGAACGTCGGCGACGAGTTTGTCGCCAGCTCGCACGGGCTTTCGAGCTCGCTTGCATGGCGTATGGATGGCGTGACCGAGTATGTGCTCGAGGGCAACGTGAGCTACGCCGGCGCCGTCAAGACCTGGCTGCGCGACGACCTGGAGCTCATCAACAACCCCGAGGAGGTCACCGACCTGTGCTACGCCGCCAATCCGGCGAGCCGCGTCTACTTTGTGCCGGCGTTTACCGGCCTGGGCGCGCCGCACTGGGCAAGTGATGCCGAGGGCTGCGTCTTTGGCATGACGCGCACCACGGGTCGCGCGGAGTTCGTAAAGGCCGCCGACGAGTCGATCGCCTATCAGATCTTCGACGTCATTGATGCGATGGTCGAGGATTCGGGCGCCGCACTGGCCGAGCTTCGTGTTGACGGCGGCCCCACGCGTGACGCGTACCTGATGCAGTTTGAGAGCGACTTGGTCGGCTCGCCCATCCGCATTGCGAGCAATGACGAGATGAGCGGTCTGGGCGCAGCTTGGGCCTGCGGCATTGCGCTGGGCATGTACGCGCGCGATGTCGTTGACGTCTATGGCGCCCGCGGCATCGTGGAGCCCACCATGTCCGTCGACGAGCGCGCCAAAAAGATCGCCGGCTGGCGCCACGCCGTCGACGCTACAATCGCGTACACGGCCTAGGCGGCTGCGCGGCGCCCAAGCGCCGCATCTTGCCGTTCAAGCCGTCGCTTGCGTACCAAAGTACGCGGCGCTCCTCTTTCACGGCAACCTGTGGCGCTTGGGCGTCGCTCGCCTTCTGCCGGCTATTCCCTGAATCTCATCTGGCTTTCTGGGACGGGGATTATAAAATCACGGTAGGAGTGCGGCAACCGCCTCGATCAATACCTTTCCATGGCGAAAAGCTCGCGGCTCGCGGGAGGGACGCTGCTTCAATTGTGAGCGACTCTAGCGCCCCGGCATGTCATCGTACGGGCGATTGGGCGCGCTCGGGAAGGCATCGCTTCCATATTGGAGCAGATACTGCTGAACGACGAGGTCAATTGCCGCGAGCGCCCCGTATTTGCCCGTGTCGTTGGCATTCGACTCGCCGCACTGCATGATGAAGGCGGCCTGATTCCAATATGGGTTCGAGGCGTTTTGCGTGATTGCCAGCACGGAGCACTTGCTATCCCTGATGCTGTTGCAGACATCGACATATCGAATGGGATAGCTGCCCCCAACGCTGCAGATGATCGCCAGGTCCTCGGGCTGGAGGGATTGGGCACATGCAAGCTGGGAGGCTTGATCCAGATACAGGTCCATGACCTTTCCCATAGAAAACAGCTTGTTCTGAAGGTAGCGTCCAGTATCCCAAAGAAAATGATGGGAAAAGAACGCGACTCGGCGGCAATTATGAATTGCATAGGCGATTTTTGGAAGTTCGGCCAGGTTTTTCTCGGAAATGGTCGCGGCGATGTTTTGCTGAGCTTCCCTCGCATATTCAAGAAACGTCGCGTGCGGGTTCGCGGTGAGATTGCAAAAGAAGCGCTGGGAGTAGTCGTAGCTGATGGGATAGTCGACCCCGAGCGCGTCATGCATCTCTTTGAAGCTCTCGTAGCCTAAGAATCGGCAAAAACGCGAGACGGAAGCCTTCGAGACGTAGCACATATCGGCGATCTGCGCGATGGACATGTCCTTGAGCGCGTCGTAGTTTTCCAACATCTTGACGGCTATCTGATAGTTGTTGTCGCGCTGCATGCTGGTGTCTATATAGCTGAGGAGCTTTTCCCCAACAGAGCCCATCGGGTTGGCACAATTCAAGAGTCCACTCCCATCAGACGTTTCAAAACCATTAAATACCAGCGGGTTTCATATCGTGAAACTCATGTCTCCATTCTGTAACATCGGTGTCCAGGATGGAACGCAAAACCCTGTGCATTCGTGTTGTACTCAATGGTAACAGGAGCCGGGCGATTAAGCCCGGATGCGGATACATGAAAGGGAGATTGCATGGCACATCAGTCGACTTCGGTATTTCCCGAGACGTTTCTCTGGGGCGTCGCGACCGCTGCGCACCAGGTTGAAGGCAACAACGTGAACAGCGACACGTGGCTGTTCGAGAATGTTGAGGACACGGCGTTCATGGAGCCTTCTGGCGACGCGATGGACCACTACCATCGTTTCCGCGAGGATATCGCCCTTATCGCATCTCTTGGCCTCACCTCCTATCGTCTGAGTGTCGAGTGGTCGCGCATCGAGCCGGCGCGCGGCTTGTTCTCCAAAGCAGAGTTCGCGCACTATCGCGAAGTGCTCCAGTGCTGCCGTGACAACGGTCTCAAGACGATCGTCACACTCCATCATTTCACGTCGCCGATCTGGCTGCTCGCCCAAGGCGGCTGGGAGTCGCCCGAGACTCCCTCCCTTTTCGCGCGGTACTGCGCGCGTGTGGTCGAGGAGATGGGCGATTTGATGGACTACGCATGCACCATGAACGAGCCAAACCTGGCATGGCTCTTGGCTGATGTCGGGGCCACGTCGCGCAACGCCTCCGATCGCGCTGAGGACCCCATGTTCCGCAGCGTCGCCAAGGCGTTGGGAGTCGAGCCGGCATCCCTGGCCCAATTCCAGTTCGCAGCCACCGAGCGGGCGTTCGATGTGAAGCTCGCCGCTCACAAGGCTGCCGTTGACGCCGTGCATGCAATCCGTCCCGATCTCCCGGCAGGTTGGACGCTCGTGGGAAGTCCCTTTAAGGCGGCTCCCGGTGGCGAGGAGCGCGCCGCAGCTGCCCGCGAGGAGATTCGCGATCGCTTTTACCGTGCTTCCGCAGGCGATGATTTCGTGGGTATCCAGACGTACTCGCGCTCGTGGTACGGCGCGGATGGCCCGGTTGACCCGCCTGCCGGCGTGGAGCTCACCCAGCGCGATGAGGAGTTTTATCCCGAGGCCATCGAGGAGAGCCTGCGAGCTGCTTGGGACCAGTCGGGCACGCCTCTGTTCGTCACCGAAAACGGCATAGCTTCCGAGGACGACGAGCAGAGAGAGCGCTTTTTGGATCGAGCTGTCGCCGGTGTGGGGCGTTGCGTCCGCGACGGTATCCCGGTCTTGGGATACACCTGCTGGTCCGCGTTTGACAATTTCGAGTGGGTTTTCGGGTATGGCCCGAAGTACGGGATCATCTCCGTCGACCGCGAGACACAACGCCGCACCGTAAAGCCAAGCGCTACACACCTGGGAAGCATAGCGCGCTGTAACGGTGCCTGCGTCGAGATCGGTGATGCCCGATGAAGCGCCTGCTGATACGCGCCGACGACCTTGGCTACTCTCGGGGCGTCAACTACGGCATCGTCGATTCGGTCCGCGGCGGACTCGTCGGGTCAGTCGGGGTCATGACCAACATGGAATCCGTGGACCACGGCCTCGAATTGCTCGACGGGCTCGACGTGTGCCTTGGCCAGCACACGAACATCTGCGTCGGCAGGCCGCTTACCGACCCTGCGCTCATTCCGAGTCTCTGTGGACCGGATGGCATGTTCAGGCCGAGCGGGGTGTATCGGGACGCCATGAAGCGGGGAATCGACTTCGTGGTGCTCGATGAGGTCGTCTTGGAGATCGAGGCTCAGTATCGAAAGTTCGTATCGCTTGTGGATAGAGAACCCTCCTACTTTGAGGGTCATGCGGTGGCGAGCCCGGCGTTTTATAAGGGGTTGGAGATCGTGGCGGAGCGCCACGGACTGCCGCTGTTCCCGATGGGCGCGCCGGGGGAGGCGGTCACGTTCAAGAGCACGCGTGTCGCTGCGTACATGCCCACAGATTTTCGCGCCTATGAGATGGATCCGTTCTCGGCGGTGCGCGGCGCCGTCGAGAATGCGAACGACGACGCGTGCACCCTCATGGTGTTCCATCCGGGTTATATCGATGCCTATCTCATGGACCACTCGAGCATGATGACGGCGCGGGCGCGTGAGGCGTCGATGCTTTGCGATCCCGCAACCCGTGAATGGCTGGTGAGTCAGGACATCGCGTTGGTGACATACGACGATCTGAGCTAAGGAGAAAGGTGGCAAGTATGGCAAACAGGTTTCCCGATGGATTCCTATGGGGTGCGTCGACGAGCGCATTTCAGGTAGAGGGCGCCTGGGGGGAGGGCGGCCGAGGCAAGTCGACGACCGATCGCGGCTTCGGCATCCCCGGAATCACAGATGGCAGCGTGGCGTCCGACCACTACCATCGCTGGAAAGAGGATGTCGACCTCATGGCCGAACTCGGACTCAAGACGTACCGCATGAGCTTCTCGTGGTGTCGCATTATGCCCGGTGCGACTTGCGAGCCGAATCCCGAAGCCCTGGCGTTCTACGACGGTCTGATCGATTACCTTCTGGAAAAGGGCATCGAGCCCTTTGTGACGCTGTATCACTTCGAGTGCCCCCAAGCACTCGTCGACGAGTTCGGCGGATGGTTAGATCGCAGGATGATCGATGCCTTCGCCCGCTACGCAGAGGTCTGCTTTAGGCACTTTAAGGGCCGTGTAAAGCTGTGGGCGACTATCAACGAGCAGCTTATCGCGACGGCGTCGTCGGTGAACACCGGGGATACCGAGACCGACCCCAAGAGACATCAGGGCAATACCTATCAGATGAGTTACCACATGTCTCTCGCAGAGCACCGTGCTTTCGAGCTTTTGCACTCAATCGATCCCGAGGCGAAGATCGGGCCGGTCTGTGCCATCCAGGTGACCTATCCGCTCAGCAGCTCGCCTGCAGATGTGATGGCGGCGCTCAATGCCGAGGAGATGGAGCAGTTCTACATGCTCGACATGAGCGTGCGTGGATCGTATTCCCCGTATGCGGCGAGCTATCTCAAGCGCGAGGGGTTCTATCCCGCGGTCGAGCCCGAGGACGATGCGGTCCTGCACGGGTCGACGCCCGATTTCATCGGCATTAACTATTACTCCAGCAGCTGCGTCAAGGAGCGCACCGAGCCCATCGTATTCGGTGGCTTCCCGCCTTGGGGCGCGGGCGACTTCGTCCTCTGCGACAACCCGAGGCTCGAGAAGACCGAGTGGATGCCCAACGGCCTCGACCCCATCGGGCTGTCGATCGGCATGCGCAAGGTGCATGACCGCTACGGCCTGCCCATGATCATCACCGAGAACGGCATGGCTTTGAGCGAGGAGCCCGATGAGTCCGGCGCGATTCACGACGAGCAGCGCATCGCCTATCTCTCCGCGCATATCGCCCAGGTCGGCGAGCTTATCGAGCAGGGTTATCCCATCTTTGGGTATTGTCCGTGGAGCTTTGTCGATGTGGTCTCCAGTCATCAGGGCTTCGCCAAGCGCTATGGCCTTGTATACGTGGATCGCACCGATGACGACATCAGGACTTGCGACCGGATTCGCAAGGACAGCTTCTATTGGTATCAGAAGGTCATCGCGGGCAATCAGCTGCCCGAATAAACGCAGGTTTTCCGGTTGGCGCGAAGTCGCCGATGGGGGATAGAAAGAAACGGGAAAGGAAGTACCATGGCAGATAACAAGCGTATCGCCGACGATATCCTCAAGGCGGTGGGCGGCCCGAAGAACGTGACTTCGGCGACCCACTGCATGACGAGGCTCCGCCTTGTGCTCAAGGACGAGTCCAGCATCGACGATGACGAAGTCAAGGCCGTTGACGGCGTGATGGGCATTGTCCACGGCGGCCAGCAGTATCAGATCATCGTGGGGACGAACGTGCCCAGGGTGTACGCGGAGTTCTGCTCACTTGCCAACGTCAACGAGCTCGAGGCGGTTGAGGACGCCGAGGCTGCCGCCGCCGACGTCGAGCTTGTCGGCAAGAAGAAGCTTACGCCCATGCAGATCCTGAAGAACGTCGTCGGTTACATGGCGGGCTGCATGACCCCGATGATCCCGGTGCTGCTCACGGGCGGTCTCGCAAATGCGATCAATGCCCTGTGCGGTCCGCAGCTCCTGGGCCTGTACCCCGCGGAGAGCGACATCTACGTGCTCTTCGACTTCATCTACGATGCCGCCCTGTACTTCATGCCCATCCTCGCGGGCGTCAACGCGGCGAAGCAACTTGGCATCAACGGTATGCTCGGCGGATTTATCGGCTGCATCCTCATGTCGCCGGATTTCGCCGCAATCATCGCCGAGGGTAAGGCGTTTACCGTCTTCGGCATCCCCTGCAACACGTCTGCCGCCTATGCCCAGACTGTCCTGCCCATCATGATGTCCGTTCCGCTGTTCGCTGTTGTTTATAAGTTTGTCGGTAAGCACATGCCCGACATGCTCTCAACCGTGTTCACGCCCATTTTGAGCCTCCTTGTCACCTCGCCGTTCATCCTGTGCCTGCTCGCCCCCTTCGGTACGATTGTGGGCAACGCCATCAGCGGCGGCCTTGCCTGGTTCGGTATGAATACCGGATTCTTCGGTGTCGGCGTGATCGCCGCCCTTTGGGAGTTCCTCGTCATGAGCGGTATGCATCTGGCCCTTATGATGCCCATGATGGCCTCGTTCTTCGAGACTGGCGAGATGACCGGTGTCATGCTCGCGGGTAGCTTCGCCACGTGGGCATGCTTCGGCGTCGCCCTCGGTGCGGCTCTTCGACTCAAAGGTAAGGCGGAGCGCGGCAACGCCTTCGGCGCCTTCGTATCCGGTATCTTGGGCGGCGTTACCGAGCCTGTGCTCTATGGCATCTGCCTGTCTCACGTGCGCTGTTTCGGCGCCTTGATGGTCGGTAGCTTTGTCGGCGGTGCGTATGCTGGTATCGCCAATCTCACCCAGTACGTCATCACCTCTGCGAACTTCCTGTCCGTCCTGAGCTATGTGGGCGGCACCAACGCCAATTTCATCCAGGGTATTATCGCGAGCCTCATTTCCCTGGTCGTCGCAGCTGTGTGCACGTATCTCTTCGGCTTTAGCAAGAAGGAACTCGATCAGGCAAACGCCAAGTAGCATTGAGCCCTTGCTCCTTTAGAGGGAAACTCCATGATTGATGCAGCCTGAAATAGCCCGCGCCTCGCTCTCTCGAGTGGGGCGCGCGTCTTGCCTTCTATCACGCATGCGTGGCCGACGGCTATCGCGAGGTGGGTTTCCCTTCGGCCCATCTGCCCATGGAACGTGAGGCCCTGCGCTGCCTCGACGAACGACAGCGTTTTCGGGTGGTTCGCGCCATAGCTGTCGGGAAAGGCTGCCTGCGTGAAGTCGTGCCCTTCGAACGACTTCACGCAGGGGAATTTCGCCTTCCTGAACAGCCTTGCGCGCTTGGATTCCTTCCGGACCGCCATCTCATGCTCGATGAGCTCGCTCGTCCCGGGCAGCTTATTTGGGACGGGGCTTTTTTGACTGGTATGATTGGTGCGACCATTCGAACCAGCTAAAAGAGCCCCGTCCCAAATTGACTACCGAGAGGATCTGCCATGGAGCGCATCGCCAGCTTTTCCGTTGACCATCTGCTGCTTGAGCCCGGCGTGTATGTGAGCCGCATCGACCGCGATCCGGCGACCGGTGCTGCCGTCACCACGTTTGACCTGCGCCTGACCACGCCCAACAAAGAGCCGGTCATGAACGCGGCCGAGTGCCATACCATCGAGCACCTGGGCGCGACGTTCCTCCGCAATCATGCCGAGTGGTCGAGCCGCATTGTCTACTTTGGTCCCATGGGCTGCCGCACGGGCTTTTACCTCGTCGTATTTGGCGAAGTGACGAGCGAGGAGATCCTGCCGCTCGTGCGCGAGCTGTTCGAGTTTGTCGCGGGCTTTGAGGGCGATGTCCCCGGTGCCGCTCCCGAGGAGTGCGGCAACTACCTGGATCAGAACCTCCCCATGGCAAACTGGCTTGCGCGCCGTTATCTCGACCGTGACCTGGCCGATATCGACGAGAAGCACCTGCACTATCAGCAGGCATAAGGGATTTATCGCCCAAAACGCGCGCATTGGGCGCCTTCGCTTATGCGGGGGCGCCTTTTTGTTGAGTGGTCGGGATGGGCGTTCAAAATCGCTTATATTTGTTCTAGAATGTTCGTACTGTCACATAAACGAACAGGAGTGAACATGCATATCTACTCTGTCAACGATCCCGAGTTCAAATCCTATGGCAGCGTTTGGGATAACGTTCCGTCCGAGCTCACGTCGCCCGTACTCGAGGCGCTCTCTGCTACGCCCATCCCCGAGGGCAGCAAGTACGTAGCGAGCGCGCCGGAGCTCGAGGGCGTCAAGGATGCCGACAAATTGGGCTTTCTCATGTTTGGCGGTCGTCCCTTCCAGCTGGGCTGGTGCAACGGCCACAACACGAAGCTCAACTGCCTGGAGTATCACCGCGCCAGCGAGTTTAACCTGGGCGCCCGCGACTTTATCCTGCTCGTGGCGCATCGCTGGGAGATCGAGGGCGGTAAGCTCGACACCGCATGCGTCAAGGCGTTCCGCGTGCCGGCGGGTACGGTTGTCGAGGTCTTCAACACCACGCTCCACTACACGCCGTGCATGGTCGACGACGGTGGCTTCCAGGTGATGGTTGCGCTGCCCGCCGGCACCAATGGTCCGCGCCCCGAGGCTGCAGCCGACATGCCTGCCGCCGGTGACAGCTACTGCTACTGGAAGGCCGACAAGTGGGTCTTCTGCCACGCCGATAGCCCCAAGGCTGCCGAGGGCGGCTACGTGGGCCTCGTCGGCAAGAACCTCGACATCACTGTGGACTAGAATCTTCCGTCTCGATCTGTAACATCTAGCGGGCTAAATCGTTACTACCTGTTACAGATTGAGACATACCGTAGAAGGCCGCCCGAAAATCTCGATCTGTAACACCAGGCCCGGTTTTGGCGGTCTACCTGTTACAGATCGAGATAAAACGGGCCCAAACCACCACAAAGGTGCCTGTCCCCATTGTGGTGGCTGCCTAGAACTGGCTGCGAAGGTAGTCAGCCATATATGGAACGGCGAAGCGCACGTAGCCGCGGCGAGCCTGTTCGATCACGCCGGCGTCAATAAGGCGCCGGCGATACTTTTGCGCATAGTCGGGTGTGACCGACATACGCTCCGCTACATCGGAAATACGCGACGCAGCGTCTTCGTCGTCAGCCATTGCGGCGAGAAACGCGACGTCTTGGTCAGATAGCGCGGCGAGCGTCGTTTCGCAGACATCGTTTTCGAAATCGACCTTCGACGCTTCGATGGCTCCGTCAATTTGCCCTTGCGCTGCGCGTTCTCCAGCCTTGCAGCGATTGGCGATGTTATAGCCGATCAACTGCAGCATATAGGGCGAACCTTGGGTCGCGTGAGCGGCGCGGAGACGAAGGTCGCTTGGAATATCAAGGCAGAGCTCTTCGAAAGCCCGCTGGTAATAGGCGTCGACATCTCCGACCGAAAGCGGTTCGAGCGTGACCTTGCGAGCGCGGTTGAGAAACGTCAGCACGCGGTCATTGAGTGTTGCGCAGACGGCTCCGGGAAGGCCCGCCATGACGAGTGCGACGTTGAGTCGCTCGCCGACCAGCTCTTGATAGGCAGTGACGAGCTGCCTAATCTCGGGTGAATTTGCCTGGAGCTCATCGATAAGGATGAGGATGCCATGGCCCTGCTCGGTCAGTTTGCGCGCAAGCTGCGTGAGTTTAAACTGAAAGCTCTTGGTCTCCTGCACGTCTCGTGTGAACTCGAGGCCTGCCGAGAACCCAAAAACACTCAGGCTGCCACCCGTGAATTTGGGAAGACAGCGTTTGTTGACGTAAGGCTCGCCCGCCTCTTGGATTTTCTCAACAATGCGCTCGAGCATATCCTCGGAGGCCACGGTAGGCGTGGAGACAACGAAGCCGAGCTTGCGTGCGCGATCGGCAAGTTCCCACAGAAGAACTGTCTTGCCACTGCCTCGCTGACCAAGCATGAGCATGGCTCGGTCGCGATTGCCCGGCTCCTGCTCAAGGCCGGATATGAATGTCGAAATTACCGTTTCGCGCCCGACTAGATAAGAGGGGCGATTTCCAAATGAGGGGGAGAAGATGGGTTCAGTCATAAGTCTCCTTTCCTTTTTTTCCTATTTTTTCCTTTCTTTCCTATTCAGTCAAATGGTCTGTCACCCGAAGGCGGCTACGTGGGCCTCGTCGGCAAGAACCTCGACATCACCTGCGACTAGGGGCTTTCCCCAACCACCACAAAGGTGCCTGTCCCCTTTGTGGTGGTTGGCGGTTTGGGCCGGCGGATATCAAAAAGTGTCAGACGTGGGCGGCTGCCGAGCGTCTGCGCGCGAAAAGAAGTGTCGGCCTGCGCCGCTGCCGTTGAGTAGCGCGCTGCTTGCGGGGATACTGAAACCACGACAAACAGCGTGCGAAAGGATTGATGCATGGCTTTCCGTAAAGACTTCCTGTGGGGCGGCGCGACGGCTGCCAACCAGTGCGAGGGTGCCTACGACGTGGACGGGCGCGGCCTGGCCAATGTGGACGTGGCCCCGCACGGCCCCGAGCGCTATGCGGTGGTCTCCGGCCAGCGCAAAATGCTCGACTTCGAGGACGGCTATTACTACCCCGCACAGACCGGCATCGATTTCTACCACCACTACAAGGAGGACATTGCCCTCTTTGCCGAGATGGGCTTTAAGACCTTCCGCATGAGCCTGGCCTGGACCCGTATCTTCCCCAACGGTGACGAGGTCGAGCCCAACGAGGCCGGCCTGGCCTTCTACGAGGACGTGTTCCGCGAGTGCCAAGCGCACGGCATCGAGCCGCTCGTGACCATCACGCACTTCGACTGCCCGATCCACCTCATCAAGGAGTACGGCGGCTGGCGCAACCGCAAGCTCATCGACTTCTACAAGAACCTCGCGACCACGATCTTCACCCGCTACAAGGGTCTGGTGAAGTACTGGCTCACCTTCAACGAGATCAACATGATCCTGCACTTGCCGTTTATGGGTGCCGGCCTGGTTTTTGAGGAGGGCGAGAACAAGGAGGCCGTCGAGTACCTGGCCGCCCACAACGAGCTCGTCGCCAGCGCCTGGGCAACCAAGATTGCCCACGAGATCGACCCCGAGGTCAAGATCGGCTGCATGCTCGCCGCGGGCACCTACTATCCCTACAGCTGCCGTCCGGGCGACGTGCGTCAGGCGCAGCTCGACAACCAGAACAACTACTTCTTTGTCGACGTCCAGAGCCGCGGCTACTACCCGGCCTATGCCGTCAAGAAGCTCGAGCGTCTGGGCATCGACGTCGGCATGACTGACGAGGACCGCGAGATCCTGGCCGAAAACACCGTCGACTTCATCAGCTTTAGCTACTACAGCACCCGCTGCTCTGCCGGTGCCGACAACCCCGATGTCGAGAAGACCAAGGGCAACGCCTTCGCCGGCGCCAAGAATCCCTATCTGCAGGAGAGCCAGTGGGGCTGGGCCATCGATCCGCTGGGCTTCCGCATTACCCTCAACGACCTGTACGACCGTTATCAGAAGCCGCTGTTTGTGGTCGAGAACGGCCTGGGCGCCAAGGATGTTGTCGAGGAGGATGGCTCCATCAACGACGACTACCGTATCGACTACCTGCGCCAGCATATCGCCGCCATGCGCGATGCCGTGACCGAGGACGGCGTGGACCTTTTGGGCTACACCACCTGGGGCCCGATCGACCTCGTCTCTGCCGGCACCGGCGAAATGTCCAAGCGCTACGGCTTTATCTACGTCGACCGCGACGACGCGGGCAACGGCACCCTCAAGCGTTCCAAGAAGAAGAGCTTTGATTGGTATAAGAAGGTAATCGCCACCAACGGCGAAGACCTGGCCTAAGGGCACTGAGGCACTCAACCTTGGGGCTCCAACCCTCCTCGCGTACCTAAAGTACGCTTCGTCGGGCTTGTCGCTCCCAATCTTGAGCACCTCAGGCCCTTAGGAGGTGGACCTGACCGCCGCATTTCGAAAGTTATGCTTTATAGCTTCCTAACCAAGGCGCCCGGCGAGCAGTTTATGCCCGCCGGGCGCTTTGTTAAAAGAAGTGAAAGAAAGCAAAAGAAGTTAAAACTTGCAAAAGAAGTTAAAACTTGCAAAACTAGTGAAAGCAGGATAGAGCTGACGGGGGAGTGTTCCATGGATGTGCCCATTAATCCGTTTACGCCGACATTTGGCATCGTCCCGCCAATTATGGCCGGCCGCACGTATCTTATTAATGATGTTGTGCGAGCGCTCGACCGCGGACCCGGCGATCCCAACTTGGCAACAATCTATGTTGGCGCACGAGGAACAGGTAAAACGGCCCTGCTCTCATACCTTAGCTCCGAGGCGCAAAGGCATGGTTGGATTTCGGTCGGCGTGGCTGCTGCTCCTGGAATGTTGGAAGACATTTACGAGCAAACGCGTGAAGTTGCGGCTGAATATATCGATAGCGGCTTAAATCCTAGGCTCAGAGGTTTGAGTGTGGGCCAGCTATTTAGCGTGGAATGGGAGCCGGAGCAGGCACCTTCGGCAAACTGGCGCACGCGGATGACTCGCCTTATAAAAGCTTTGGACAAATATGACATCGGTTTGCTGTTCACGATCGATGAGGTGTCGGCTTCGTTCGATGAAATGATTAGTTTTGCCTCTACGTACCAGATGTTTGTGCGCGAAGGCCGACGTGTGGGAGTGCTGATGGCGGGGCTGCCGCATCAGGTGTCAATGCTGCTGCGCAACCAGTCCGTTTCATTTTTGCGTCGATCAGTTCAGCACCACTTGGGGAATATTAGCGACAAGGAAATTGCCGTTGCATTGAAGGAGACCATCGAGGGCGGTGGCAGGCGCGTGAGTGCTGACGGCCTTCAGAAGATGGTAGATGCCATCGGCGGTTTTCCGTTTCTTATGCAGCTCGTCGGTTTCCGCTCTTGGGATATACGGCCTCAGGCAGAAGAGATAACCGTCCAAGATGCTGCAAGGGGCATTGCGCTTGCGCGTTCTGACATGGAGCAGCGCGTGTTGGCGCCGACGTATTACGAACTGTCCGAAGGCGATAAAGCGTTCTTGGAGGCAATGCTTGCAGACGGGGGCGAGAGCAAGATTGCGGACGTTGCAGAGCGAATGGGCGTAAAGAGCAATTATGCGTCGCAATACCGCGCTCGCCTGATTGAGCAAGGGATTATTGGTGAGCGCGGCCGAGGAAGGGTTGGCTTTGACCTTCCGTATTTTAAGGAATACCTAGAGGAGACCCTCGCTGTCGATTAGTCATTGGGGGACGTTCTTGTTTGACTGGTCGTTTAAGAACGTCCCCAATGACTACTTGCCTAATTATCACCATTGTTTACCAGCGCGTTTAACCGAATTTACAGTTACCAATTAACCAAATATCAATTCTTTGGTTAACCATATTTACGCATTTCAATTAACGAAACAGATTAAACATGTACTGTTTGAGTTGGCACTTGGGGACGTTCCTTTTCTGTCGGCACCTGGGGACACTCCTGAGAGGTAGTCATTGGGGACGTTCTTAAACGACTAGTCGTCAGGGACACTCCTTGCGCGCCTTGCCGTCTGCGGATTTTGGGACATGCGGCCCGATTTTTGGGCCCATCTGTCGGTACACTAAAGGCACTATGGGTACCCGCGAGCGACATATCGGTCACGCGGCCGCCCGATCCGCACCCGCGGCGGATCCCAGGGGCGGCAAGCTCTTTGCCATGCCGCGATTCCTTGTTGGCATATCGCATCGTGTATACCGCCGCCGCGTCTTTGCTATCGCCGGCGCCATCACCGCGCTGTTCCTTATGCTTTTAGCGGTCTTGCCGGCGCTGTTCGCCTCGGACCCCAAGCTTTCCAACACCGTGCCCGTCTATGGTGAGGTGTCCAAAGAGGTCGCGGACGAGCTCGCTCATACGAGCTCCTTTCCGCTACTTGTCGCCGCAGTCACGTTTTCAATCTGGGGCGTTCTCGCTTACCTGCGCTGCCTGGACTATGTGTTGCGCCGCCGCCTTGTTGCCATCGCTGCCATCTGCGCCCTGTGGATGATTGAGGTCATCTTTAAGTACAAATCATTCACGCCAAGCTACGCCACGCTGCTTTGGTACCTGTACTACGTGCCCATGACGCTCATCCCGCTGCTCTTTCAGCTATGCGGCATGCGCCTCGTGGGCGTGGAGCAACATCGCGCGGGCCGCCGCTACCGCACGGCCTTGTGGATTACGGCCGCCCTGCTTATCGCGTTTGTGCTCACCAACGATTGGCACCGGCAGATATTCCACTTTGACCGCGCAAGCGAAACCTGGAGCAACGACTACACGTATGGCTGGGGTTACTTTGTCTTTCTGGCGTGGACGGCTTTTAACGTCGTTGCCTTTTTTGTCCTGGTGGGACGGTCCTCGTCTTATAGAATCCAGCGCTTTTCAGGCACGGCAGCACTCGTGTTGCTGGGCGGCGCGTTCTTTGCCGCTTCGTATGCCCTGCGTGTGCCCTGGGCGTGGAAACTCAACTTTTCGCTGGTCTATTGCGTGCTGTGCGTGGTAACACTCGAGATTTGCCTCGATTGTGGCGTTATCCCGTCGTATCACGATATCGCCGGCATCTTCGATACCCTGCCGCTCGATCTCAAGGTTCTGACGCGCGACTTGCAGGTGGCATATGCCACGCCGATGTCGGGACCAATCACGCCAGATGTGCGCGAAGAGCTTCGTGCGCAGGAGTACGGGCGTGCCCACGCCTTTACCGTGGCGTCTGCCCCCGATGTGATGTATCGAGCTTTTCCGCTGCTGGGCGGGTCGGCTCTCCTTGCCCAGGAGGTCTCGGAACTCAACGAGCTCAATCGCGAGCTGGCGTATCGGCGTATGGAACTGCAACGTCAAAACGAACTGCTCGCGGCCGACTATGACCTTAAGGCGCATTTGGCAGACCAGGAGGCCGAGGCGCTGCTGGTTCAAGATGTGGACCGGGCGCTTGCCCGCGCGCTCGATGAGATGTACAGCCTGCTGAGCTCGCTGCCTCCGCTTACCGACGAGGCATCCTCGCATGAGCGTTACCGCATGCTGCAGTGCGCCAAAATGCTCGTTGCCTATTGCAAGCGCAAAGGGTCGCTCACGTTGGCGCAACACGAGGAGAGCGGCTTTGACCGCGACCGTATTCAGCTGATTGCCAACGAGCTCGCAAGCGATCTGCGCGCCATCGATGTCGACTGCGCCTCGATTGTCGCCATACGCCGCCCACTGCACGCCAGTACGGTAAGCGCGCTGTACGACTGCGTGTACGACTTTGCGTTTTTTGCCTACACCACCGATCATCCGGCGCTTATGTATCACTTGGGCGACCACGACTCGTGCAGTGTCGAGCTGCGCGCCACGCTCTTTTCCAACGATGAGGACGATCTTTCGCGAACACCCGCCGCCCACGAGCTCGAGGTCGCGCTGCAGGGGCGAAACGTGGCGTATCGTCTTGAGGGCGAGCCCGGTCAGCTGCGCATGATCGTCTTGATGCCGCGGACGGGTGAGTGACCATGCAGATTCCGCTTATCCTTCCTCAGATTGTCGCGCTCGACGTCGTCTTTGCCCTAGCGGCATGCCTGCAGACCATTCACGTTCCGCTCATCGCGTCGCGGCGCTCGTCCTATAACCGCAAGGTGATTTGCGCCTACGAGGCGAGCCTTGTGCTTCACCTGATGATTTCGGCGCTCATCTTATTCGCGTCGTCTGGCTCGTATCTGGTGGCGCCGCTTGACGTTTGCGCCAGGGCAATGGGCGGAGTGCTGTGGCTCAATGCCGCGATCTTTGCCTATGGCGTGGTCCTTATGGTGCACTATCGTCGCCCTGTCATGCTGGCCGAGCTGCTGCTTGTTGTCGCCGTTACACCGCCGGTGGTTTTTGCCATGGGCTCGGCGTGGGCCGTTGTCCTTATCGCAGAGGGAGCGTTCTTCCTGTTCCGCTCCATCGCGGCGCTTTTGATGGACGTCCGTAACCGCCAGGAGGACATCACCGCGTTCTCGACGATTGAAACTATCAACGTGATTCCCGTGGGCATTCTGTATCTAGACCCGAGGGGCCATCCGCTGCTCATGAACCGCTGCATGCGCAAAAACCTGGTGGAGCTTCATATGCCCACCGACCTAGGCGATATGAGCGGTACATGGAACGACCTGCGCAAACTCAGTATGCAAATGCCCGAAAGCAGCCAGAGCCGCGTGCGCATCAATTTAGACCGCTTTGGTGAGGCGCGCGTTGTGGTCGAGGTTTCTCCCGCCGAGATTCGCCTGTTTGTGTGCGATGACGTTATGGTCTCGGGCCGTTCGTTCGAGCGCATAATCGGTCTGGATGTGACAGAGTATGCGCATGCGCATGACCGCCTGGCGCAGGCCAACCACCTGCTTGCGCTTGCGGGCAAAGAGCTCCAGGCTCAGATCGAAGAAGTCAAAAAAGTTGCCGACAACGCGGCTTATCTGCGCATGCGTGCCCGCGTTCACGATGTGATCGGCCAGCGCCTGTCTATCCTCCATCGCTATCTGGAGGAGGGGCGTTTGGACGACGAGTCGCTCGAGCAGATTGACCCGTTGCTGCGCTCAATCGCCGCCGATCTGCGCCGTGGCGGTGCCGGCGAGCCTTCGGAGCAGCTGGGCGATATCGTCCACGCCTTCGGCCTGGTGAGCGTGCAGATCGATGTCGAGGGTGCACTGCCCCAGGATGCACGTGTCGCCGCAGCATTCTTGCAGATTATCCGCGAAGCCTCGACCAATGCTACCAAGCATGCGCAGGCACATCAGGTCCGCGTGCGCCTGTGGCAGGAGGGGACGGATGCTGGTGCCGTCGCGCACATGACTATTTCTAACGACGGGTCCCCAGTCCCCGTATCGTATCGCGAAGGAACGGGTATCCCAGGTATGAGGCGTGTCGCGCAAGATCTGGGCGGCAGCTTGGAAGTCCGCCCCGCCCCGCCCTTTACGCTTGCGGTATCCATTCCGCTGCACTCCAACGCCACGGTCCAAAGGAGAAGCTCATGATCCGCGTGCTCATCGTCGAAGACCAGGCCATCTTGCGCGAGAGTCTCGCACGCTCCGTTGGCGACCAGTCCGATATGACCGTTGTCGCCGCGATAGCCGATGCTTCCGAAGCCCTCGATGTCGTGCTCAAGGAGCGCCCGGACATGATACTGATGGACGTGTGCACCGAGCACGATTCCAATGGCATCGTGGCGGCAGCGCGTATTAAAGAGGAACTGCCCGAGTGCCGTGTCATCATTATGACGGGTATGCCCGAGATCACCTTTGTCGATCAGGCGCGCGAGGCGGGCGTCGATAGCTTTGTGTACAAGAATGTCGGTATCGACGAGCTGTTTGGCGTGATGCGCTCCACGCTGGCGGGCTACTGCACGTTTCCCAAACCGCCCGAGAGCATTTTCTCGGGCACGGCGGCCCTCGATGATGTTGAGCTGTCGATTTTGCGCCTTGCCTGCGAGGGCAAGAGCCGTCGCGAGATTGCGGGCGAGCTGTTTATGAGCGAGGGCACCGTCAAGCGCCGCATCTCGGAGATTCTGAGCAAGACCGGCTACGACAATATCATGCGCCTGGCCGTGCATGCGGTGACCGAGGGCAGCATCGTCCCCAATATGGAGCGTCCATAATCGATGCTCTCGACCGCGCTTCGACGCTAAAAAGCAGGCCGCCCGCCGCATCGCACCTGGAATCGGCGGGCGGCCTGTTTGCGTGGGCAGATCGTTGCGACGCAAAGCGACGGGGCCGCAGGATCATTTCCTGCGGCCCCGTCTGGTACGCGCGCGGGTTTGTCCGCCAATCCGCGGCTGTCGATGTCTGTCGCTACGCGATGGTTGCGCTGTAGGAAGCGACGTCCTCGTAGGAATCGGTCAGGTAGGCGTCGATGCCGATGGTCGTGTTGACTAGGCTGTCGAAGCTGTCAAGCGTGCCGTTCGAGAAGGTGAACTCTTCGGTGGCGTTGGTGCCGGGCATCAGGTGGGCCGAGAACCAGGCTTCCTTCATGGTGCCGTTGACGTTTGTCTTGCCGGTGGGGGCGTAGAAGGTCAGGTCCTTGTCGCTCTTGTTGACGATGTTGACGACAAAGCCGATGTCGCCCCAGTCGTCCTGGAACTTCTCGGTGATGGTGATGGTGCACAGGTCGTCATCGGCGACAGTGACGGCGGGGTAGATTTCGACGCGCTGGACATCGCCGTCTTCGACGGCCTCCTCGACTTCCTCTTCCTTCTCGGCGGCCTCGCGATCCTTCTTCACGGTACCGGACAGGTCCTTATCGGACTTGCTAAAGATGAGCTTGTCCTCGCCGTCCTCAAGGACAAGCTTGCCGTCCTCGAGCTTCACGTCGGTCGTCTCCTTGTCGACGGTGATACTCGCGGTGGTAGCGTCCTTGGCCTCCCACTTTAGGTCGGAAACTTCGGAGAACAAATCGAGGCTGCCCGTGCCGTCTTCGTCCAGGACCAAGATGCAGCTGATGCCCCATTCCTCGAACATATCCATATACTCATCGGTCAGCTCTTCGCCCTCCGTGGTTCCACCCGAGAGCTTCCAGCTGCCGACAAAGTTGGCCTTGGGGTCTTTGCCGCCGCTGCAGCCCGTGAGGGCAAAGACGAGCGCCAAGACGCATGTCAGAAATGCGAGTGCGGACTTTTTGAACGTTGTCTTCATAGTGTCCTCCTTCTTGTGTGAAAACCCATAGAAGCAAATGCGGGGGTGGCGGATCCCCCGCCAATTACCAGATAAAGGGGTTAGGGCCTAGGCGTTCCGCAGTTGCTGCAGAACTTGCCGCCGTTTTCGCTACCGCAGTTGGGGCAGAACCACTTGGCCGGCGCCGGGGCGGGTGCGGGACTGCCGCACTCGGAGCAGAACTTGCCGGTGTTGGTGGCGCCGCAGCTGCAGGTCCACGTGCCGGCCGCAGGTGCGGCGGGAGCCGGTGCGGGAGCGGGTGCCGGAGCCGGCTGCGGGGCGGTCTGCTGCTGCGCCTGGCCGGCGGCGAACAGCTGGCTGGCGTTCATGCCGCCCATGCCACCTGCCATGCCCATGCCCATAAAGCCTGCCATCGCGCCGTTGGGGTTGGCCGCCGCGGCACGCATCGCGTCGCTCTGGGCGCTGGCGATGTTGGCGGCCGCCATGGTGGGGTCGCGCATGACCGCTGCCTTCTGCAGATCCTTGATCATCTGCTCGTCTTCTTGCGAGGCGGCGATGGAGTTAACGCCAAAGCTCACGATCTCGACGCCGCGCAGGTCACGCCAGTCGGCAGAGAGAACCTCGTTGAGCGCGCGGGCGAGCTCGGTGGTGTGGCCGGGGATGGCGCTGTAGCGGATGCCCATCTCCGAGATCTTGGCAAAGGCGGGCTGCAAGGCGGTGAGCAGCTCGGACTTAAGCTGGCTGTCGATCTTGTCGCGCGTGTAACTATCGGTCACGTTGCCGCATACGTTGGTGTAGAACAGCAGCGGGTTGGTGATGCGGTACGAATACTCGCCGTTGCAGCGCACGGAGATGTCGACGTCCAGGCCAATGTTGTTGTCGACCACGCGGAAGGGTACGGGCGAGGCGGTGCCGTACTTGTTGCCGATGATCTCCTTGGTGTTGATGAAGTAGACGCGCTGGTCCTTGCCCGCGTCGCCGCCAAAGGTAAAGCGGCTGCCGATATTGGCGAAGGTCTCCTTGATGGAATCGCCCAGGTTGCCGCTAAAGACGCTCGGCTCGCTGCCGGTGTCGAAGACGAACTCACCGGGCTCCAGCGCGACTTCGATGATCTTGCCGTTTTGCACCACGAGCATGCCCTGGCCGTCGTTGACGGCGATGACCGAGCCGTTGGAGATGACGTTGTCCTCGCCGCGCGTGTTGGAGCTGCGGCCACCGGTACGTTTGCTGCCCTTGCAGGCCAAGACGTCAGCAGGCATCGATTCGCAGTAGATAAATTCCTTCCACTGGTCGGCCATGACGCCGCCGGCAGCTCCCAATCCAGCTTTCAAGAGTCCCATGGTGATCTTCCTTTCTCGTCAAAGGCCGGGTGGTATTGGTTGGATTGCTTAGTCGTCCTTGTCGTCTTTCATGACAACGGTGGTCTCGGTGTGGCTGAAGGTGTCGTGCTTCTCGGTCAGGTCGAGCTCGCCGCAGTACTCGTCGGCGTGGGTGGCCTCGTTGGCCGTCTTGAGCTGGCCTACCAGTAGCACGTCTCCGATAATCACGATGATCAGCGGCGCGATGATGTTGATGAGGATGCCTTCGATGTCAAAGGTGAGGTAATTCGGATCGAAGGCGTTCTCACCCATAAAGAGAATCTGGGAGAGGATAAATCCAATCACAAAGAACAGCACCGAGGCAACAGCGAGCTTGGGCTTGGAGCAGGGAAGCTCGCCGACCATGCGGCCGGTCTGGCCGTTCATGGCAAACAGGTAGCGCTTGCCGTTCCATGAGGTGGAAAGCATCCAGACGGGGAACAGAGCGTAGTCACTGTCTTCCCAGGTGTAATCGAGCTGCTTGCTTTCGACCGTGGCGTCGTCATATTCGTCGACGACAGTCTCACGCAGGGCCGAGACCGTGCTTTCTTCCATACGGCGCTCGGCGCGCGCCTTACAGGCCTCGCAATCCTCGTCGTAGCGGTTGGCGATGTAACCGGGCATGTAGGCGACCGAGAACGGACGCAGAGCCTCGTAATCAAACGGCTCGATGGCATCCATATGGCCGTCGGGCATCTTGGTCGATCCGTCAACGGGCACGCGCTCAAACGAGATATTGCCCTTGCGGTATGCGTCGTAGTGGTCGATGGTCGTCACCGTGCGGTCGGATTCCTCGCGCACGGTCTCATTGGTCGCATCAAAGCGCACTTCGCCGTCCACGCGGGCGCCGTAGAGCCAAAACGGCACGTAGACGCCTTGAACCTCGTCGATGTGGTTGCCGGTGACAAAGCTCTTGGGTAGCAAGATCTTGCCCTTGTAATGCTCCTTGAGCGCCGCCAGCGCGTCGTCGCGCTCGAGCTTAAACGGAATCACCAGGTCGGGGGAGAAGTCTCCCGAGAGCTGGCCGGGTGCCACGGCGGAGTTGCCGCAGTAGGGACAGGTGGTAACGGCGACCGTGCCGTCCGAGACCAGCTCGGCGCCGCACGACGAGCAGATATAGCCGGCGTTTTGGGCAAGCTCCTGTACCGCGGCGTCGACAGCGGGCTTGGACGCCGTGGCCGCGGCGTCGGCTTTGGCATCCGCCTTGCCCTGGCGCTCGCGATAGAGAGCCTCGACCTCTTCGACTTCAAAGCGCGAATCGCAGTAGTCGCAGACGAGCTTTTGCTCGGCGCTGGCAAAGTGAAGGGGGCCGCCACACGCAGGGCACTGATAGTTGACGCTCTCGAAGGCCATGATCGGTCCTTTCTGCGCCGGGGACTATGCGCCGATGGCGCCGCCGCAGTATTCGCAGCGCCCACTGGCATCGGGAATCGTGGTTGCACCACAGAAGGGACAGGTGACTGCAGTCTTGGGAGCCTTGGCGGCCGCGACGCTATCGCGCGTCTCCTGGCGCAGCTGCACCAGCGCGTCGCGGACTTCGGTTGCCTGGCGCTTGGCCTCGCGGTACTCAACGGATCCGCGCTGCTCGATGGTGGAGTCGTTCACGCGCAGGCCGATCTCGGTAAAGTACGGCGTGTTGACGTGGATGGTCAGGTTAAAGTCGTAATCCAGGTCGTAGCGCGGCGGGTCGTAGCTCTTGCGCTCGCCGTCCTTGGTCTCGCGATAGACCTCGGTGCGATGCTCGTCGATGTCCATGTCGCAGCCGAGTACCTGCGAGAACTCGATGATGTCGGGGTTGGCGTCGCGCCAGCGGCTCTGCGAGGTAATGATCAGCTGGCCCGCGTCCTCGTCGAGCATGATGTTGGTGCGTCCGGCAGAAAGCGTGCGCGTGGGGTTGAACGACGCCAGGCGTTCGGCATTGGCCTCGCGGTAGGCGAGCTGCTCGCGGATGTCGTCTGCGGTGCTGGAGCGCCAGCCGCTAAAGAAGGGGGAGAGCCTGCCGGCGCACTCTTTGCACAGGTAGCCTTCGTTGATCTTGGTCTTTCCCAAAAGACCCAGCTCGGTACCGCAAATCGCGC
Source organism: Collinsella sp. AM10-26 (assembly GCF_003472525.1). Lineage (NCBI taxonomy): Bacteria > Bacillati > Actinomycetota > Coriobacteriia > Coriobacteriales > Coriobacteriaceae > Collinsella > Collinsella sp. AM10-26. The sequence goes on along the minus strand of NZ_QRMC01000007.1, from coordinate 57,563 downwards.
ATTCTTTCTTCTCGAACATCTTGTCAAAGAAGCCCATGGCTGCCTCCCATCAACTGGTAGCGTGTGTCACTTTTGATGATGGGTGAGTGCGCGGCTTTTCACGATACCCAGGCGGCTCAAGAAGTCTCCACAACTGGGACACATGGCCCATTTTGGGCAGTCATCGGGGACGTTCTTAAACGACTAGTCGCCGGGGACACTCTTTGCCAAAGGGTGGCACTTGGGGACGTTCCTTTCTGCCGGCACCTGGGGACACTCCTTGTGGGGGGCTCTTCTCGAGAGACAGGTTGGTTATGGCCCCACCCGCTGTCGGAAATTCGATCAACGCTTTCTAAAAATGTTCAATAGAGGTCAATTCCAATTGAGATTATGTTGAAATATATAAATACTCAATTGGAATTTTGCAGTTATCCCAGTTAAAATAGGAAAAGGGAGGCAAGTTATGCTCAAGCGTAAAATAATCGAGAAAATTGAAAGCTGGAAACAGACTAAAACCGGGCAGGGACTGCTTATTACCGGTGCTCGACAAGTTGGCAAAACAAGCGCTGTCGAGCAGTTCGCCCGTGACAACTATAGAAGCTTCCTGAAAATCGACTTCGTGGAGAGACCCGACGCGGTCGAGCTCATAGGGGAGGCAAGGAGCCTCGATGACCTCATTGTGAGAATCACCGCACTGGCTTCATCGCCCATCGCTTCGGATACAAAGACGCTTCTGTTTTTTGATGAGGTGCAGCGTTGCGGAGACGCCATCACCTGGATGCGTTATCTTGCGCAAGACGATCGTTTCGATGTCATTTACTCCGGCTCCATGCTCGGGATTGAGGCGTTCCATTTTCGGTCGTTGCCGGTAGGTACTATCGATATCCTCGAGATGTTTCCCATGGATTTCGAGGAATTCTCCTGGGCTCTGGGAGTCGACGAATCATTATGGGATGTCGTTCGTGCCTGTTATCGCAAACGGGAACAAGTGCCTCCGTTTATTCATGAACGGTTGATCGAGACGTATTATCGGTATGTCCTTGTGGGTGGCATGCCTGAGGCCGTTCAGCTGTTCGTCTCAACTCATGATACACAGGCGATGCGCGCTCGTCAGCAGGGCATTCTCGAAGCATATCGCGCAGATATCGCACGGTACGCCGAAGCCCCCGCGCATGCTCAACGGATCAGGACGATCTACGATGCCATGCCCGCGCAGCTCAATAAAGAGAACAAGCGCTTTCTCGTTACCGGGATAGACAAGCGGAAACGATTTTTGGATTTGCAGCCTGATTTTGACTGGCTTGTTAATGCGGGCGTTGCGATCCCGGTTAAGAGGGTGAGCGAGCCCATGTTCCCCTTGGGTCTCTCGCGGGAAGACAGTTTTTTCAAGTTCTACCTGAGCGATGTGGGGCTGCTGTTCTCTACTTTTTCTCCCGCTGATGTCGAGGCCATTGTTGCGCAGCGGGAATCGATCAACTTTGGGCAGGCTTTTGAGAATGCGGTCGCCCAGGAGCTGCGCGCATGCGGCTACTCTTCGTTGTTCTACTTTAACGCGGCCAAGGTTGGAGAAGTCGATTTTATTATCGAGGATAAGCGGAGCCCCGTCGTTTTGCCTATCGAGGTCAAATCGGGTAGGTACAGCACAAAGCACGTTGCCCTCGATCGCCTGATGAGCGTTGAAAACTATGGATTGGCTCGGGCGGTCGTGCTTCACCGGGACAACGTGGTGGATGGAAAGGCGATATTGTATTTGCCCCTATATATGGCGGGCCTGCTAAAAGAAATGCCATAGATGAAGGGTTGAGAGCTCTAGGGTAGTCATTGGGGACGTTCTTAAACGACTGGTCGCCGGGGACACTCTTTGCCGAGCAAGCAGTCCACGTCGTGCTCCTTCTGGGACAGACGGCTCAAAAACGCTGCACGCCGTGGACTACTGGGGTCAAATTCGCGGCATTTCGAGCTTGGCTTCGTTATCGGGACTGATTCTTTATTAAAATTGAAATCCAAACAGTTGAGCGGCGGGGGGGGGGATTCATGAGAGGCATGGGAGACACAGCCGCATACTTACGTCGGGGCATTCGGGAGATTATATGCCTAGCGCTGTTCTATTTTACGTATTTGGCTGGCGAGTATCTTTTTGACGTGCGCGTTGCCGAGTTTGTGCCGCCGAGCGAGGTCGTTGTCTACGAGAGCTTCATCGTCGGCGCGAGCGCAATCGGCTTTCTTGTGCGTCCCCTTCTGTACTACCGCCGTCCCCGTGCGATCGATACGACAAGCGACATCGCGGGCGTGTTGCCGGCATCGGCGTTGCTGCTGTTGATGATGGCGGCTCAATTTGAGATGCTCATTGCCGGCGGGTTGCTGACGTTCTGCACACTGGGCTACTGCGGATCGACCGCCCATGCCAACTTTGCGCGACGCTTTGCACGGACGCCGTATTTGGCGCGCGTGTTGGCACTTTCGTATGCTTTGGGCGTTTTGCTGCAGGTGCTCAACCATATGGTGATGCCTGCGGGGATTCCGCAGCAGTTTGTTCTTGTTGCCTGTGCGGTTGCGCAGGTGGTACTGCTCCACAACGTCCGTCGCGCCAAGCTACACGGTGAGCCTGAGGTTGGGCGCGAGTCCGATATCGCCGAGCTTTCGGTGGATGCGTCGGAATTTGGCGCCAAGTGGCAAGACGATTCTGAATCAACGGCGGCTTTTCGGCGCGCCGTGGTGCGTCTGACGGTCGCAACCGCCTGCCTTACCGGTGTGTTTGCCGCCCTCAATGCAGGGCTCACGACCTCGCATGCCGCCGGGGCCATCGATTTGGGCGATTGGCCGCGCCTGTTGATGGCGGCGAGCGCTCTAGCTGCCGGCGCCTTGTTTGACCTGCACGGTCGTTCGTATATGAACATCACCATGACTTGCACTGCCATGTTGTCCACGCTTTCGTTCTTTGTCTTGCTCGTCGACGGCAATGGCGGCAATGTGCTTGCGGCCATGGCGATTTTCTATCTGGGTTCGGGCTTCTTCGTGGTGTTTTTTACGACGAAATTTGCTGCCATTTCGGTTTATGCGCACTGGTCGTATCTGTGGCCGTGCATGGGTCGTGTCATCAGCAACATTTGCGCGATGCTCGTGACGGCGCCGGCGGTGGCGATTATCTCGAGCCAGAACGTGCTGCTGGCGGTGGGTGCGGTGCTCGTACTGTTTGTGGGCATTGCGATTTCGCTGCTGGGACAGTTTGGGCATCGGGCAGATGACGCTGCGGTGCCCGGCGAGCTGGCGTTTGCTGCCGATGATCTTGGCGCGGATCGCGCGTCTGCTCAGAGCGAGCCCGCTTCCGCGGAGGTGCCGGAGCTCACGCTCGACGAACGTCTCCATGCCTTTGTCGCCGCCTTTGAGCTTACAGAGCGCGAGCGCGATATTTTGGAGGCCTTGGTCGCATCGCACGAGAGCGTTCAGGATATCGCTGCAACGCTCTTCCTTTCGCGCTCTACGCTCTACCGTCATATCGCCTCAATCAACAAAAAGACCGGTGCCGCCTCGCGCGTGGCCCTCATTAACTTCTTCTGGTCCTGGACGCCTCAAGACTAGCTAATTTGGGACGGGGCTTTTTTAGCTGTTTTGGGCCGCTGCGGCCAGCAGGGGTGGGTCGCGACGGCCCAGACATTCTTGACGATGGTGCCGGCAACGCTACAGCAGCTCGCCGTGGCGGGCGATGTAGCGGCGCTTGGCCAGCTGGGTGAGCGCGATGTAGGAGCCGACGATGCCGATGAGCAGCGCGAAGAAGCTCGTTGGCAGCGGCATGAGCCCCAGTGCATCGGCGATGGGGCTTGCCGGCAGCCAAGTGACGAGCGCCAGGCCCAGCACGGTGAGAACGCACAGCGCGGGCGCGGCGTGGTCGCGCGGGCTCGGCAGGCGCGGGGAGCGCAGCATGTGGATCACGAGCGTCTGCGACCACATGGACTCAACGAACCAGCCACTCTGGAAGAGCGCCGCAAAGGTCGCCATACCCGCGACGTCGCCCGCGGCGGCAAGCTCGGACCAGCTTGCGCCCACGGCGGCGGGGCACACCACAAAGAAGAGCGCGGCGAAGGTCACGATGTCAAACAGCGAGCTCACGGGGCCCAGCTCGAGCATAAAGCCCTTGATGGACGCAGCGTCCCAAGCGCGCGGGCGGGCAGTCCAGGCGTTGTCGACGGTGTCCCACGGCAGTGCGATGCACACGATCTCGTAGACCAGCGACAGCAGCACCAGCTGCAGAGCGCTCATGGGCAAAAACGGCAAGAACAGGCTCGCAGCGGTTACGGACAGCACGTTGCCAAAGTTGGAGCTCACCGTGGTCTTGAGGTACTTGAGCAGGTTGCCGTAGGTGCGGCGGCCTTCGATGATGCCGCGCTCGAGCACGCCCAGGTCCTTTTGGAGCAAGATGATATCGGCGGATTCCTTGGCGATATCGACGGCGGAGTCGACCGAGATGCCGCAGTCGCTCGCACGCATCGCGGCGGCGTCGTTGATGCCGTCGCCCATAAAGCCCACGGTGTGGCCGAGCAACTCGCGCATGACGCGCACCAGGCGCGCCTTCTGCAGCGGCGAGAGCTTGGCGAAGAGGTGGGTGTTCTCGGCGCGCTCGGCAAGCTCGGCGTCGTCGAGCGCATCGATCTCGGAGCCCAGCAAGACGTTGCTCGCGTCGATGCCGATCTGCTCGCAGACGGTGGCGGCGACACGGTCATTGTCGCCGGTCAGGACCTTAACGGCGACGCCCTTGGCCTCGAGGGTGGCGACGGCGCCCGCGGCACTTGCTTTGGGCGGATCGAGGAAGGCCAAAAAGCCCATCAGCACCATGTCGCACTCGTCGGCGATGCCAAACTCGCCCACGCAGCGCGGATTGGTCTTTTGCGCCACGGCGATCACGCGCAGGCCCTCGGCATTGAGTTCGGCGACTTGCTTGCGAATCTGGGCGAGCTTATCCTCGCTGAGCGGCTGGGCGACACAGTCAACCTCGACAAAGGAGCAAATCTCGAGCATTTCCTCGGCAGCTCCCTTGGTAACCATCTGGGTTTTGCCCTGGGCGTCGGCGACGACTACGCTCAGGCGACGGCGTGAGAAATCGAAGGGCACCTCGTCGACCTTGGTATAGCGGTCGCGCAGGCTCTGGCCCAGCATGGAATCGGGCTCCATGCTCGAGGGCGTCACGCCGGCACGGTCGATGACGGCCAGGTCGATAAGGTTCTTGAGGCCGGTCTGGAAAAAGCTGTTCAAAAACGCATGGCGCAGCACGCGTGCGTCTTCGTTGCCGTCGATGTTGAGATAGCGCTCGAGCACGATGCGGTCTTCGGTGAGGGTGCCGGTCTTGTCGCAGCACAGGACGTCCATCGCGCCGAGGTTTTGGATCGCCGGCAGCTCCTTGACGATAACTTGGCGACGGGCGAGGTCCTTGGCGCCCTGCGACAGGCTCGTGGTCACGATGACGGGAAGCATCTGCGGCGTGATGCCCACGGCTACGCTCGTGGCGAACAGCAGCGCGTCGATGACGTTGCCCTTGGTAGCGGCGTTGATGGCAAAGACGGCCGGCGCCATAACGAGCATGAGGCGCACGAGCAGCATAGAGACGCTCGAGACACCGCGGTCAAACGCGCTCTTCTCGCCGCGCCCGTTGAGCATCTTGGCGATGCCGCCCAGGTAGGTGTCCGAGCCGGTGGCAACGACAAGCGCCATGGCAGTGCCGTTTTGCACGGAGGTGCCGGTAAAGACGATGTTCTTGCAGGCAGAGAGCGGCAGTGCGGAGCTGTCGGCGCCCTCGACGATCGTTGTGGCAGCGGTCTTCTCGACGGCCTCGCTCTCGCCGGTGAGCGCGGACTCGATCACAAACAGGTCGCGCGCGGTGATGATGCGGGCGTCGGCCGGCACCATATCGCCGGCAGAGAGGCGAATCACATCGCCGGGGACGAGCTCGTCAAAGGGGATCTCGAGGCGCTCGCCGCCGCGCAGGGCGCAGCAGGTGTTGGAGACCAGGTCCTTGAGGGCCTCGGCCGCATTGCCGCCGCGGGCTTCCTGGATAAACTTCATGCCGCCCGATACCAGCAGCATGATGCCGATGACGATGACCGTGGAGGGATCGCGCTGCGGCTCGGGCACGGCGAGCACGTCGATGTAGAGCGAGACCAGCGCGAGCGCGGCGAGGATGCCGGCGAAGGGATCGATGAATGCGTCGGCGATGCGGCGGGCGAGCGTCTTGGTCGGCGCCTCGATGGTGTTGGGGCCGGCGGCGTCCAGGCGCTCGGCGGCGTGCTCGGCAGTGAGCCCGTCGGCCGTGGCGTCGAGCAGCACGAGGGCGTCATCGGCGCTATGGGTGGCGGCGAATATGGTGTTCTTGGCAAGGCCGGTGTGAGCGGCAGGGCGCGCCGTGCGGCGGCGCTTGGAGATGGCTTCGAGTACCGTGGCGGTTTTGAGCATCAGCATAGGGTCCTTCTTGTTGAAGGGAGTTAGCGTACGTGTCGTATTTGCTTCAAAAAAACCTAGATGTCGCTCACGTCATGCTTGCGAGCCACCACAAAGGGGACAGGCACCTTTGTGGTGGTTTTGACGATCGGCTATTGGTGCTTATGCGTGTGCGGAGTCCTCGCGGCGTGCCGAGGGCGGCATGCAGGTTTTTCGACTATGACTGCCTTCCATGGCACACCTCCTTATGGACGGGCGCAGCGCGCTTTGGGTATCTCGTACCCGTTTTAATCCGCCCGTATTCTTGATGAGGGGGTTTGACATGTCAACCCCCATTGTTCGGAAAACCGTTGCCCCCGACAAAGCCTTTACAGAATGCCGTGGCCTCAAAGCGCGCCCGCATCGACGCTTCGCCTGCGCTAAACTGGAAGGCACGTACGCGATTACGAGAGGAGCCCGCATGGAGGCTTACAAGCAAGAGTTCATCAAGTTTATGGTCGAGTCCGACGTTCTTAAATTCGGCAGCTTTACGCTCAAGAGCGGCCGTCAATCCCCGTTCTTTATGAACGCCGGCGCTTACGTGACGGGCTACCAGCTCAAGAAGCTGGGCGAGTATTACGCCCAGGCTATCCACGATAACTTTGGCGACGACTTTGATGTGCTGTTTGGGCCGGCCTACAAGGGTATTCCGCTGGCCGTCGTGACCGCGATTGCCTACCACGAGCTGTACGGCAAGGAGGTCAAGTACTGCTGCGACCGCAAGGAGGCCAAGGACCACGGCGCCGATAAGGGCAACCTGCTGGGCTATGAGCCCCAGGACGGCGACCGCGTGGTCATGGTCGAGGACGTCACCACCAGCGGTAAGTCCATCGACGAGACCTATCCCAAGGTCAAGGCTGCTGCCGATGTCGAGATCAAGGGCCTGATCGTGTCCCTCAACCGCATGGAGGTCGGCAAGGGTGGCGTGACCACCGCGCAGAAGGAGATCGAGGCCAAGTACGGTTTCCCCGTCGCGAGCATCGTCTCCATGGCCGAGGTCGTCGAGACCCTCTACAACCACGAGATCGACGGTAAGGTCGTCATCGACGACGAGCTCAAGACCGCCATCGACGCCTACTACGAGCAGTACGGAGTTCGTTAGTTACGCGGGTTTACCAACCCGCGTAACCACTTGACGCTGCAAACCCGCCAGAGCGGCAATCTGCCTTTCAACTTCGGCGGCATGACCAGAAGGTCAATGCCGCCTCGTTTCAAGGCACCTTGCTCGCTCTGGCGGGTTTTCGCTGTCGTTGCCAAAACATCGGCGGTGCCGTTGCCGTGGGGGTACTCATTGGGGACGTACTTAAATGAGTGCCCGCAGAGTGAGAGTGGATAATCTCCCGTTTTTGGTCTGTTTGCGGGCTCAAAGTGGGAGATTATCCACTCTCGTCATTTGAGTGTCCAAAAATCCTCGCTCGGCGAACAGGCGGCACTTGGGGACGTTCCTTTTGTGCCGGCGCCTGGGGACACTCCTTGCCGAATGTGGGCGCCGTCGGTTGCTACGCGACGGTGATGGCGACCTGGGCGTAGCGGCTGCAGGGGCGCTCGGCGCGTGTCTGCACGGTGAGGGTGAGCACGAAGCGATCGCCGGGCCGTGCGTCGGCGGGCACGACGAAAGTGGTGTCCGGCGTGCATTCTTGCCACAGCGACAGGTCTTGGGCGCCCGCATAGCTCGACGGGTCCACGGCGACATCCCAATGCGCATCGAAGCCCTTGTCGTCGGGGTCGACGATGGTCGCTGCAAGGGCGACGCGTTCGCCGGCTGTAGCGCTGCGATCGGCCGCAGCTTCGACAACATGCGCCGGATGCGAGCAAGCTGCCGGATCATGGGTGCACCATTGCGCGCGGGCGGCAAAGTCTTCCTGATAGGCGCGCAGGTAGGGATTGGGGTTGTCGTCTGCAGGCGTGCTGATGGCGGCAAAATCGGTGGGTGCGCCTGCATGGGGGCGCCCATCATGAAACATGCTGCCGAGTAGCGTATCGAAGTCGGGGTCGTCGATACCGCGCAGGCCAAACGGCAGCAGCGGAATATAGGTCATGCTGTCGCCTTCGGCCATAAAGTCGCCGCGCTCAAACTGCATCGCGGGCATGCCCTCCAGGCCCCAATCCAGACGGGCATGCTTGCCAAACTGAAAGCGCTCGGGCTCGTTTTCGTAGACCTTGCCATCGCCATAGAGCATATAGCGCGCCATGAGGGGGCCGTTGCCCTGCGTGAGATTCTGCTCGGGCCAAGGGGCCTTAAATAGCGGCAGCGTATCGGGCTGAGCCGTCTTGGCGTCGATATAGCCGCCGTACCTATAGGGCACGCGCCAAAAGACGAGCTCGGGAAAGATTTCGCGTCCATGGTCGAGCCATGAGTTGTCCTGTCCTACGCCATCGGCAACACCCATCACGCGCACCTTCTGATGGACCCTCTGCTGCACGGCGGGCCACTCGGGTGTGTTCTGCCATTGTTCGGCGATGGACATGAGGGCGCGAACGATAGTGTTCATACCGCCCCAGGAAAGGAGCCACAGCGCGCGGGGGTCATCATCCATGATGGCGTTGGCGATGACGCGCGAACCGGGCGTTTCCTCGCGTACGTCGCCCTCAAAGGCGGCGTTGCCCATATAGGTGCGCTCGATCATCTGAGCGGGCGTGGGGAAGGACGGCTCGCCGGCGGCAGCGGCATTGGCCTGCAGCTGCGGCCAGGCCTGGGCATACTCGTTGCTCCACAGGCTTTCGATCCAACCCTCGGGGAATGGGCGGTACTCCATGAGCGAGCCAGCTTCGGGGTCGGGCTCGTGCGGAACGACGTCCCAGGTATAGGAGCGCACGCCTTTGGTCCGCCAATGCGGATTCACCTCGCCCAGCGTATGGACACCATCGCCAAGAAAGTGATATTGCGAAGCCGTGTACACCACAGCCTGAACATCGAGCATATTGAGATACAGAGCCAAATGAACCAGAGAGTTCATATCATCGACTTCCATATCGGTGGTAACAATCACCCGAGTCAAATTCTGAGACATAGGAACAACTCCAACCAAGATTTTTTTTCAGCCAGTTACGCGCAAGGCAAGACGGGACGCACGCCCCCATCGCCACCAACCCGGTGGTCCGCCGGAAGCGCCCGGCCAGCGTTTCGAACAACGTTAACTCAGGGTGCCCCGCCCTTTAGTTTTGTGAACATTCCGCAGCGCGGGCCCGTTTATCCGATGCTCCGAAGGAGCAGGGTGAACGGGCCCATGCGCGAGGACGTTCACAAAACTAAAGGGCGGGGCACCCGATGGAATGGTTACCTCGAAACCCTGGCCGACCACTCCCAGCAGCCCACCGGCTCGCCGTCGATGAGTACGTTGCCCCCGTCGAAGTCTTGATAACACAGGTCGTTGAACTGGTGGATCCACACGCCGTGATTGAACGTCTTCTTGGCCGAGCCGTCGGCCTCACGGTACACGCCGGTCAGGTCCTCGACATGGCTAAAGTAGGTGAGGTGCACGTTGGCGTCGGCATCACGCAGGCGCGCCGTGAGCGGCAGCACCGTCTGCTGCGGGCACACGAGCTCGTCGCCCTTGGAGTGCGTAAACCACAGCGGCGTCTTGGAGAGTGCGGCCACGTCCTCGTCCGTGGCGTTGTACCACGGCGCGCAGCAGGGAAGGCCCGCGGCGAAGAAATCGGGGTAGTCGGCGCACAGGCGCAGGGTCATAAAGCCGCCGTTGGAAAGGCCGGCGACCACGATGCGATCGGTGTCGATGCGGTCGGCATGCTCGGCGACAAACTCGTCGATGAGCGCCTTGAGCACGGGGGAGTAGATGCTCTGGTTGGAGCGACCGAGCTGCTCGACGCCGTTGTCCATCCAAAACGTGGGCGACTGCGGCACAAGAACCCAGGCAAAGCCGCCAAAGTAGCGCTGAATCTGCTTTTGCGAGAGCGCTGTCACGCGGTTGCCGGTGTAGGCACGCGTTGCGCCCTCGCCCTGTGTGGCGCCCTTGCCCTCGCCGGCGCCGTGCAGGTACACGATCAGCGGCGCCTTCTCGACGGCGGGCGTGTCCTTGGGCGCAAACGGGTTGAAAAGCGCGGAGTCAGCGGGCTCAAAGCTCGGCTCAAAATAGCCGTACTCGAGCGCGATGCCGTCGACGGGCGTCTGCTGCACGGCGTTATGCCAGCCCTTGAGCGCGGGGCAGATGTCGCCGCGGCTGCGATCGAAGACGAGGCCCGCGGTGGGGTCATCGCCGTCTTCGCCCGGGAGGGCCACAAGCTGCGTCACGCGCAGGTGGTTCTCTATATAGCGCGAACCCAGCACGCCACCCTCGATCTCTTTGGTGAGACGCACCTCGGGCGTCTCGAGCGCTACGTGTGTGCCCTTGGGCAGGCGCTGACCGTTCTCATCGCAGGGGTAGGCGGCGAGCACCGGCACGTAGCCCACGGAGGGCGCCGCGTGATCGGCCCCGTGCTCCTTGCGCATCAGGACCTCGCCCGTGCGCTCATGGCGGGCACAGTAGATATTGAACGTGTGCTCGTTCACGTCGTTGGCGCGCACAACGCACGGCAGGTCGAGCACCACTTTGTTGATCCAGGGGCCAAAATCGCCCAGCGTGGTGACGGTTGCGTAGGTACACGATTTGAGTTCCATGAGCTACTCCTTTGTGCCGCAAGTACTAAACAAGGGCGGCAATACAGACTAAACATGTTTAGTTTAATGCAGAACTGTAGGATGAGCAGATGAACTCGGTAAACGGTAAAACTGAACACGCAATGAACTACTAAACATATGTTTACTATTAACTAGCAGGACTATTGTTGATGAGCTAGCTCGTTACAAAGGTGTTTATCAAAATAAAAGCCCACGTAAATAGCCATATATCAATATCGGTCAAATAGACGATCTTCTACCGTCTAAATACGCTTACCCCCGATTTCCTACCGTTCACCGGACTCCAGACGGCAAAATTGCCACAAATCAGGCACTCCGTGTAAACTAAAGCCCGTAAACGTTCAGTAAACAAATTGTTTACGACAGCGTATCCAAGGGTTCGGCAACCGTAAGGGGTTATAGTCGCCGAGCCAAAGGCGTGCTTACACAAGCGAGTAGGCACACGAAGATATGGGGAGGGGTCCCATGGCAGTAGATAACAAGCAGATTGCCACCGATGTCCTCGAGCTCGTGGGCGGTGCGGAGAATGTTACCGTCGCCACCAACTGCATGACGCGCTTGCGTCTGACGCTCAAGGATAACAGCAAGGCCGACGTGGAGAAGATCAAGAAGGTCAAGGGTGTTCTGGGTTGCCAGTTCGCCGGCAGCCAGCTCCAGGTCATCATCGGCCAGAACGTGCCCAAGGTGCTCACCGAGTTCGTCGCCATCTCCGGCGTCAAGCAGGGTGCCGCCGTTGACGAGAATCTCGATGCTCCCAAGGAGAAGTTCGAGCTCAAGAACCTGCCCAACATCATCCTCGACTATCTGTCGGGCTCCATGACCCAGCTGATCCCGCTGCTCATGGCCGGCGGTCTGTTCCGCACCATCGCGGCTGTCCTTGGCCCCACCATGCTGGGCGTTTTTTCGGACACGGACCCGACTTATACGTTCCTCTACACCACACTGTATGAGGCCACGTTTACGTTTATCCCGATCTACCTGGGTTATGCTGCGGCTAAGAAGCTCGGCGCCAGCCCCGTTCTCGGCATGCTTCTCGGCGGTGCCCTTATGGCCCCGTCCGTGGTGAGCGTCGCCACCCAGGAGGGCGGCGGAATCATCTCGGTCTACGGCATCCAGATCGCCGCTGCCAACTATCAGCAGTCCGTCCTGCCGATCATCCTTTCGGTGCCGGTCCTCTACTTCATCGAGAAGTTCTTTAAGAAGGTCATGCCCGACGTGCTCTCCACGGTCTTCACGCCGTTCTGCACCATGATCGTCACGATTCCCATTGCTTTTATCGTCCTCGCTCCGATCGGCAACGAGCTCGGCAGCCTCATCGCCAACATTCTTTTCGGGCTTGCTGACCTTGGCGGCATCGGTATCCTGATCGTGATGGCCATCCTCGGCGCCTTCTGGCAGCTCTTCGTGGTCTGCGGTATGCACATGCCCGTTATCCTGCTCGCTCAGGTGCAGATCATCGCTGCTGGCTACGATCCCTTCGTCTTTGTTTCCACTAACTGCGCTATGGCCGCTGTCTGGGGCTGCGCCTTCGGTGCCTTCCTCAAGATGAAGAACGCTGACGAGAAGAGTCTTGCCCTGGGCTACGTCATCTCCGCCATCGCCGGCGGCGTCACCGAGCCCGCGCTCTTCGGTATCCTCATGCGCTTCCGCCGCACCATGCTCGGCATGTTCATCGGCGGTGCCATCGGCGCTGTGTTCTCGGGCCTCATGGGCGTCACCTATTACCTCGCAGGCGGTGCCTCCAACTTCCTGGTCTTCACCAACTATCTGCAAGGTGGCCAGATGAACACCGTCTGGGCTATCGTCGGTATGGCAATCTCCTTTGCTATTGCCGCTGCCGTCGTCTTTGTCACCGGCTTCTCCAAGGAGGAGCTCGCCGAGATGGAGGCCTAGTCGCCCCAGCCTTGGTCTAAATAAGACCCCCTACACGACAGGGCTCCGCTTGGCATAAGCCCGGCGGGGCCTTCCTGTAGACTTTTTAGGAGAGACGTAAGGGCCCTGTGCTTCGCGTGCGTTCAATTTGAGCTGAGCAACTGCAGCCGCAGACCCTACTGTGATAATGCGGCAGGCGACTTCTTTACCTCCCTCCTAGCAAGTCTCCCCAAGAGAAAGGTGCCATATGAGCTTGGGAAAACTGACCGTCAATACCCGTGAGGACGGGTTCCTCTGCGACGGCAAACCATTCTTTTGGTTTGCCGATACGTGCTGGAGTGCCTTTACGAGCATCACCGAGAACGATTGGGACTACTACCTCACCCGCCGTGCCGAGCAGGGTATGAACGTACTGCAGATCAACACCCTTCCGCAGTGGGACCGCTGCCTGCCCGACCTGGGCATTTGGCCCTATGCGAGCGAGGACGGCGTGCACTTTGATTGGAGTGCACCCAACCAGGAGTACTGGGACCGCGCCCGCCGCATGTGCCAGGCAGCCGTGGAGCACGGCATTCGCCCGGCGCTCGTGCTCATGTGGTGCAACTACGTGCCCGGTACCTGGGGCTCCGTGATCGCCGAGCGCCTGGGTGCCGAGGTCATGCCGCGCGAGGAGGTTCGCGCCCACGTTGCCCGCGTCGTCGAGAACCTGGGCGAGTTCGACCCCGTCTACGTGGTGACAGGCGACACCGACTTTAAGACCGACGAGGCTATCGCCTATTACGGGGATGCACTCGACGAGGTCACCAAGCTGGCTCCCGAGTCCTTGCACACCATGCATATCAACCGTGGCAACCGCGCCCTGCCCGAGCAGTTTGCCGATCGCTTGGACTTCTACATGTTCCAGCCCGGCCACAACTATAGCGGTCAGGAGGAAGCTTGGAAGCTGCCCGAGGATTTTCGCGCGCAGTATCCCAAAAAGCCGATGGTCAATTCCGAGCCCTGCTACGAGCAAATGGGCGCGAGCCGCAACGTGTACTGGCGTTTTACCGCGCAGGATTGTCGCGCGAGTGTTTGGTCGAGCATTCTGGCCGGTGCCAGTGCCGGCATTACCTACGGTGCGCACGGCGTGTGGAACTGGCAGACCTCTCAGAGCCGTGGCAGCGTCCTTGGCGAGGGCTTTGACATGCCGTTCCGCTGGCAAGAGTGCCTGCAGTTTGCGGGCGTGTGGGACTTTGGGCTGATCGAGCACGTGCTGCGCGGCCTGGGTGCCACGAGCGCGGATGGGGCGGTAGCTGTTGAACCCGCGCAGGAGCTGCTCGACGATGCACGCGAAGCCATCCGTGTGGCGCGCGTGGGCGAACGCGTGGTGGTCTATCTGCCGAGGACCACGGCCGTCAAGCTCAAACTCGAGGGCGGCACCACCGCCTGGAATGCTGTGGCGTTTGACCTAGAGAACAAGCGCGTGGCAAACCTGCCCGTCAAGGATGCCGATGGCGAGGTTCGCGTGGCCCAGCACCCCTTTGAGCACGACGCGCTCCTGGTGGTCTCGCCCGCTCAGTAGCGCGCGGTTCCAACGCGACCAGCGGCAAAAGGGCCCGAGTAACGACTACAGAATGAGGGTGGATAATCTCCCGTTTTTGGCCTGTGCGCAGGCTCAAAGTGGGAGATTATCCACCCTCGTCATTTAAGTGTCCAAAAATCCTCTCTCGTTTTATTTGAGCCCGGGCAGCTTGGTAAAGGGGAAGGACTGCTCGAGGAACTCGGAGCAGCGGGCGTAATCTTTGGCAAAGTAGCTGCTGTAGAGCGAATCGAGCACGTATTGCACGGCGATGTGACTGGCAAACTGCGTGATGCGGTGGCTCAGGCTCTCGATATCGCTCACGGTGAGATAGGCGGCAAAGCCGGGGTGAATGCGGGCACAGTATGGCGTGCCGATGACGATGACCGGGACATGTCGACTGCAGAGGATCGGCAAGATCTCCTTGAGGTTGGGGGCAAGGCCGCTGTAGGAGATGACGATTGCCGTATGGCCGGGGCCCGAGGCGAGCGCCGTGCGCACTTGGGCCTCGATATTGTCGTAGCACGTCGAGCTCTTACCGGCGGAAAGCAGGCGATCGCGGAACATTCCCGCCGGATACAGGTTATGCGAGCCCGTGTAGATGTCCACGGTGTCGGCGCGTAAGACGAGCTTGGCGGCGTAGTCGAGCTGTGCCGGGTCGAGGATTTCGCGCGTCTCGGAAAGCGTGGTCTCGTACAGTCGCGCCATGCGCTCGGAGATCTCCTGGGCGCTGGAGGTCGCATCAAAGGGAAAGTTGATATCCACCTCGGGGGCGGAGTCTGCGCGCGAGGCTGCGCGCATCAGCTCGACCTTGAGTTCTTTGAAGCCCTCGAGGCCGAGCTTTTTGCAAAAGCGGTGGATGCTCGCAACGGAGACATTGGCCTGGCGCGCAAATTCCTTAATGGAGAGCCCGCGGACGTCCTCGCCCATGGCAAGAACCATTTGCCCGAGCTGCTGCTCGGTGGGGGTGAGCTCCTTGCCTTGGGTGATTTTGCGCTTGATGTCCATATGACTCCTATGCGTTCGTATCGCGATGTATCAATCATAGCGGTAAACAAAACGCCCGGCTTGGCTGGGGAGAGCAAGCCGGGCGTCCCGTAAGGGGCCGTTACCCGAGCAAGCGGACGGGGCCGAGCAGGCCACTGGGCTCGGAGGGTTCGGTGAGGGCGAAGATGTCGGGGATGGCGTGGTCGAGGGTGTTGATCACATCGATTGTGAGCGCATGTTCGCCGGCGGCAAGGGTGCCGAGCTCAAAGCGGTAGGGCGGACAGATGCGGCAGCCCAGATCCGCGCCGTCAAGCGTGATCGTGGCGGCCTCAAAGACCTCGCCCAGGTCGAGCGCGGCGCCGGCGAGGTTCTCAGTAACGGCAAAGCTTGCCTGGTAGCGGAAGATGCCCGCTTTGCCGGGGAATTCGGCGCAGGAAAGATCGTGCAGGTCGTCAAGCTCGACGGGCTCGCCAAAGGCCGGGTGCGTGGTATCGGCGCCGGGCGTGGCAAAGGAGACGTTCCAGGGGCCGTCAACGCGCGTGACCTCACGCTCGGCATCGGAGCCTCCGCGCTCGTCGGCAGCGGGCGCCTCGGTCCCGAGCACCACAATGCAGCTCTCGTAGGGCGCGAGCTCAAGCGTGCCGTCAAAGGCGACGGGTGCGCTGCCGTTGAGCAAATCGAGGCGCACGCCGTGCACGGGCGCGCCGTCAGCGAGCTCAACATGCGTGTGAATGCCCTGCTTGGGATGCTCGTTTACCAGCATGAGGTAGCTCTCGTCGGCGCGGTCGTAGCGAAGCGCGCGCAGCCACGGCTGCGGATCGGTGCACGCCACGGTCTGCATGCCAGCTGCGGCGAGCACGCTCGCAAGCTCAGAAGTGGCAACAACGCGCACGCCTGCAAGCTCGTTGGCCTCCACAGGGGCAAAGCCCGCGCGGCTGGCAGCTTCGCCGTCATAGCGCTTGCTCGGCAGCTTATCCAGGGCATATACGCCAACGCCTGCGGCCGCAGCGCGCGCGGCAAAGTTGAGTACGGCCCCGCCGGCATATTCGGCGCCGGGCATCACCAGGCAGCGGTACGCCTGGCCGTTCACGCTAAAGCCGCTGCCGTCTGCGGCGAACTCCACGACGTAGCGCTCGGTATCTTCAAACGCCTCGGCCGGCACGATATCGAAATCGATCTGCGCACGCACAAGCTCGGCGGCGGCATGCTGCATAAACGAGGCCTCGCCCGCCCACTCGGCGTCGGCGTGGTACAGAAGCGCCACCGGTGTGACGGCTCGTCCACCCGAAAGCAGGCTCGAGGTGCGGTTCATGTAGCTCATAAGCTTGCCAAAGTGCGCAAACTGGGGGTTCTGACCGTGCGCGTAGAAGTGCGGCGGGCAGTCGAAGTCGGGGAAGGCTGCCATGCTAAAGGCATGCGGCACAAACCAGTTGACGCCGCGCACCATAAAGTGGTCGGCGATCCATTTCATCTCGCGCAGGCCCTCGTGCCAGCCAAAAGCGCCAAACACCTCGGCCATGCAGCGGCCCTGCTTTTTGGGGTCGAGATGCGCTGCCGAGGAGCCCAGCTTGGGCAGCGCGTAGTTGTAGAACTCCAGGTCCCACACGCCGCGGCCGTAGGAGTGGAGCCCTTGGTCCATGCCGGGGATGAGCTGGTTGATCACGATGTCCACGCCCGCCATGTCCTGGCCGCCCACGGCGCGGAAGTAGTGGCCGGCGCCCACACCCAGGCGCGCGTGGCAATCCTTGTCCTCGATCACGTGGCCGATATACTGCACGCCGTGCGCGCGGCACCAGTCGCCGAGCTGGTCGCAGAAGCACTCCTTGTAGAGCGTGCTCGCAATGTCCATGTACACGTGGCGCACGTGCGCGCCGGCGTCCTTGCGATCCCACAGATGCGGGAGCTCGTCCAGGTAGCGCTCGCCCAGCGCCGCGCGCAGGCGGCGCTCGAGCTCAGCCGACCAGGGCAGGGGCGCGGTGGCCTTACCGATGAGCGTGTCGGAGATACCATCGGCGCCGGTGACGCCCTTCTCGTTGGCAAAGCCGGGTTCATCGGAGAAAAAGCCCAGGATGGTCTCGCCAAACTCATCGCCCAGATGCGCAAAGTGCGGCTCGTACACGGCATCGATGAGCTGCGCCACCGAGGCACGGTCGACCATGTTGATGTGGTCCTCGTTGTAGGAGGTCTTGCCGCTCGTGAACATCACGCACGCCTGCGTAATGCCGGCCGGTGCGTCAAAGACCAAGCGGCAGGGCATGCCGTGCTCGTCCTCGATTACGCGGTGCTCCACCTCGACGGCGCACCCCTCCTGCATAAACGTAACGCCATAGAAGCGCTCCGTCTTGTCGAACATGTTGGTGAGCACGATGCTCGCCTGCGGCGTGGGGCCCACCACGTCGATGGTGCGGTGGGTGAGAACGACCTTGCGGAGCTCGGGCGCCGCCTTCTTGACGGCGCCGTTGGCGTATCCGGTGGGAAAGTGTGCGTCGTCCAAGATCCAGATCTTGAGGCCCAGCTGCTTACACGTGTCGATCACAAAGCGCAGGTCGCGCCACCAGCCCTCACCGCAAAAATCGGGATGCGGGCGACTCTCGAGGCAGACCTCGTGGATATCGGCGCCGGCAATCTTCTCCAGATACTCGGCAATGGTCTGTTGGCTCTCGCCCTTCATCCACAAAAACGGGAGCACGTGGTTGTCGTAGGTACCGTTGAGCACCTGCTGGTAGTACGCGGTCATGGATCCTCCTTGCAAGCCGATGGTGGGCAGCGTATGTTGCATGACTCCATTCTGGCGTGCGGGCGGCGGCGTGCTAATATCCAAATCACGGCAGAATATGACCGAATCAACGATTGGCGGGGCCATGGAGATCTTGGAGCTCGAGCGCCGGCTGAGCGAGCTGAGCACCAGCGAGAGACGATATAGGGACGAGGCTCCCTTTGACTGGTCGATCATGACCGAGCGCGTTGAGGTCGATGGGCGGTCGGTGCGAAAGATCGGACAGATGGGGGCGGAATATGCTCAGGCCGGAATGCCAGCTGGCCTGATGATTAGGAGAAACTCGCGCTTTAACGCGGTACCCGAGCATGTGCACGACTACGTTGAGATCAGCTATGTGTACCGGGGGCGCTGTCCGCAGACGGTTGCGGGGGAGGAACTCGTGCTCGAGCGCAACGAGGTGCTGCTGCTCGATGCCGCCTGCCCGCATGCGGTGGCGGCGCTCGGCGAGGAAGACATCATGCTAAGTATGACCGTTTCACGCACCTTTTTACAGCGCAGCCTCGAGGCGAGCCTCTCGCGCGAGAGCGCGGTATCGCGGTTTTTGTTCAACGCGCTCAACAGCGAGACCGACCATCGCGGGCACGTGCGCTTTCGCTGCGGGGAGAGTCGGCGCGTGCGACGCTACATGCAGGAGATGCTCTGCGAACACTACGAGCCGAGCCTCAACAGCGCCGAGATCGTTCTGCGCCTGTTTCAGCTCCTGTTGGCCGAGCTCATGGATTGCTACGAGCGCGAGCTCGTGCGCGGCGCGGCGGCGGGGCGCGATGAGTCGGGGCGCGCGGCCTCGCTCGTGGCAGGGATGCTCGGCTATATCGAGCGTTCGTTTGCCGCCTGCTCGCTCGAGGAGATGGCGGCACGCTTTCATGTGAGCCCCAACTACGCGTCGGCGCTGCTCAAGCAGCATGTGGGAAAGACCTATCGGCAGCTGGTCCAGGAGCGCAGACTCGCGCGTGCCGCGGAGCTCTTGCGCGCGGGCGTTACGGCCGAGACGGCGGCGCGTGCCGTCGGCTACGAGAACATGAGCTTTTTCTACCGCAAGTTCCGCGCCGCCTACGGCTGCACCCCGGCAACATACCGTGGATGAGTAAGACGGAACGGGCTTTTAGCTATCGATATGCCACACCTAAATACTGTGTCTCATGTTTCGTTTCATCCACCCGGGTTGGAGGGCGGTCATCAGGTTGATTTTTGCCTCGTCTAGGCCTCGGTATCAAAAAGTGTCAGCTGGCGGACGTGTTGGGGCGAAAAGAAGTGTCCAATGCAGCGCCTCCGCGCCTTGGGCGCCCAAGTGCGCGCGATACTCAGCTCAGCACATAAAACCCGCTGCGAGGAGGCACATATGGGATTTCCCGAGGGATTCTTTTGGGGCGGCGCCACGGCCGCAAACCAGTTTGAGGGCGCATGGAACGTTGACGGCCGCGGCCCCAGCGTAGATGACCACTTCCTGGGCGGCAGCTACAAGGAGCCACGTCAGATTACGCTCGACATCGACCCCAACCGCTTCTACCCCAATCACGACGGTATCGACTTCTACCATCACTACGAGGAAGACATCGCGCTCTTTGCCGAGATGGGCTTCAACATGTTCCGCATGTCCATTTCCTGGAGCCGCATCTTCCCCAACGGTGACGATGCCGAGCCCAACGAGGCCGGCCTCGCCTTCTACGACCGTGTCTTCGACTGCCTGCGCGCACACAACATCGAGCCGCTTGTTACGCTCAGCCACTACGAGATGCCCTATGCCTTGGTCGAGAAGTACAACGGTTGGGAGAGCCGCGAGCTTATCGGCTTCTTTGAGCGCTACGCCCAGACCGTGCTCGAGCGCTATCACGACAAGGTGACCTACTGGCTCACCTTCAACGAGATCAACTGTGGCACCCTGGACCTGGGCAACCTCTTTGAGACCAGCATGATTCGCGGCTACGAGGGCCCGGCCTCCGGCGCCCACACCACCCCGCAGCAGCGTTTCCAGGCCCTCCACCACCAGTTTGTGGCGAGCGGTCGCGCCATCCGCTATGCGCACGAGCACTTCCCCAAACTCAAGATGGGCAACATGGACTGCTTTATCCTGTCCTATGCCGCCACATGCGACCCGGCCGACGTCCTTGCCACCCAGCAGGAGATGAACACCATGAACTGGTACTGCTCCGACGTGCAGGTGCGCGGCAAGTACCCGTTCTACGCCAAGCGCTTCTGGGCCGAGAACGGTATCGAGCTTAACATCGCCGACGGCGACCTGCAGGACATCGCCGACGGCAAGGTCGACTTCTACACCTTTAGCTACTACATGTCGGGCACCGTGGGCACCCATATGGACCACGAGATGACCGAGGGCAACATGACCCTTGGCGGCAAAAACCCCTACCTCGAGAGCACCGACTGGGGCTGGCAGATTGACCCGACGGGCCTGCGTATCGCCCTCAATGAGATCTACGCCCGCTACGAGATTCCGCTGATGGTGGTCGAGAACGGCATGGGCGCCTACGACGAGGTGGAGGAGGACGGCTCCATCCACGATCCGTACCGTATCGTTTACCTCCAGAGCCATGTCAAGGCCATGGGCGAGGCTATCGAGGACGGCGTCGACCTGATCGCCTATACCTGGTGGGGTCCCATCGACCTGGTCTCGGCCGGCACCGGCGAGATGCGCAAGCGCTACGGCTTTATCCACGTCGATAAGTACGATGACGGCACCGGCACCTACGAGCGCCGCCGCAAGGACAGCTTCTTCGCCTACCAGAAGATCATCAAGTCCAACGGTACCGAGGGCCTGGCTTAATCGACAAGATGAGTGCCACCGTGGAAAAGCCTCGGGATGGGCTCGCGATTCGAGTCCCCACCTTAGCATTTGAACCATTTGGCACTATAATCACCATAGGCATGCGCATAACGTTGCGCTTAATCAAGAGGAGAAAACGTATGGGTCTGTTTGACATGTTCAAGAAGAAGGCTGAGCCCGCGGCTGCCGCTGCTCCGGCTTCTATCTCTGCTTCTGCCGGCGCCGATGTGCTGTGCTCGCCCGTCAAGGGCAAGGTCATCAAGATGGCCGACGTGCCCGATCCCGTCTTTGGTGGCGAGGTTCTGGGCAAGGGCTGCGCCGTGTGGCCCGAGGACGACCTGGTCTACGCTCCCTGCGACGGCAAGGTGACCGTCACCATGGGTCACGCCGTGGGTCTGCAGTCCGATAATGGCATCGAGGTTCTGGTGCACGTTGGCGTCGATACCGTCAACATGAACGGCGATGGCTTCGAGGGCTTCGTCAAGGCTGACGACGTCGTGAAGGCTGGCCAGCCCATGCTCAAGATCGACCGCGCCAAGATCGCCGCTGCCGGCTACAAGGACTGCGTCGTCGTGGCCGTGTCCAACACCGCCGAGTTCGCCGACGTCGAGCTCGCCGTCGAGGCCGACTCCGCTGTCGCCGCCGGCGATGCCATCGTCAAGGTCGTCCGCAAGTAAGCTGCGGCATCCAAAGGGTGTGCAAGGGTGGTCGGGTTATCCGGCCGCCTTTTTTATTGCACCGCGGGGAAGCGTTTTATTGCACGTTGGGCGGGCTCGCAAACCGTTCGGACGCTAAAACGAACCGACCGCGCCTTCGTGCCGTCGAGGGTGTTTATAAGTGGATAGTATGGGCTTACTTATTACAACGTGCGCCGCGTCCGGGAAGCGCGGTGCCGCTCATTGGGAGGAACAACATGAAAAAGAAGCTGCTGCTTGCGCCCCTCATGGCCGTCTTGGTTGCATGCGCGGTCGTGCTTTCTGGTTGCGGAGGCCCTTCGATCGAGGAACTCATCACCGAGGATCTTACGACGCAGTTTGACGAGGTCAAGAACGGTGGCGACGACTTCCTCGCCGGCCTGGAAGAGGCTTCGGGCGACGAGTTCGAGCAGCTGGGTATCGATCCCAAGGAGTATGCCAAGACCTATCTCGAGGGCTTTGACTACGAGATCGGCGACGTGACGGTCGACGAGGACAAGGGTACCGCGACTGCCGAGGTCTCCATTACCTGCAAGTCCATGAACCAGATCGTCGAGGACTTTTCCACCCAGTATCAGGAGAAGGTCGCTGCGCTTGACACGGTTCCTTCCGATGACGAGCTGTACAAGATGGCCGGTCAGGTTATGGTCGATGTGACCAAGGCCGCCAAGCCCAAGGACACCAAGGTCACCTTTAAGTATTCCGCCAACGAGGATAACGAGTGGTCTGCCGACGATTCCGCAACCACCGAGATGATGAATGCAATGATGAACTAGGGGAGTTACGTGGTAGTTTGTTACGCGGTTTTGCCAAACCGCGTAACGGCTCGACGCTGCAAGCCCGCCAGAGCGGCAATCTGACGTTCAATTTCAAGGGCGCGACCAGAAGGTCAGCGCCCTTTCATTTCACGTCACCTTGCTCGCTCTGGCGGGCTTTCGCTGTCGTTGCCAAAACAACGACGCTCCCTTGGCTGGCTTAAGGCGGCAGATGGGGACGTTCCTTTTCTGTCGGCAGCCGGGGACACTCCTTGCGCCAGCGTTGCATCGAGGGCTCGGGAAAATGCGACCCGGTTTTTGGCCGAATAGTGGGGCGCGCTTTCCGCGTGGCAGAGTCGCTACGGCCGCGTTAGGTGGCGACTTCGTTACTCGCCCAGGATCAGCGCCGCGAGTTCGTCCTGCGTATCTACCACGCAGTCGGCGCCGGCGGCTTCCAGCTCTGCGCGGCCGCGGAAGCCCCAGCTGACGCCCGCGCTCTTAAGGCCGGCGTTGTGGCCGGTCAGAACATCGACATTCGAATCGCCCACATAGAGCGTGGTTGCCGGATCGGCGCCCAGCTCTTCCATCACATGCAGTGTGACGGGTGCTTCGGGCTTGGGCGGAAACGAATCAACACGGCCCTGCACCAGCGCAAAGCGCTCGGAACCAAAATACTTCTCGATAAGCGGTGCCGCCGAGACGTGGTCCTTGTTAGTGAGCACGGCGAGCGTGACGCCCGCGGTGCGCAGGCGGTCGAGCATTTCGATCGTACCGGCATAGGGCGCGGTGTGGTCCTCCTTGTGCTCGCCGTAATAGGCCCTAAACTCGGCAAGCGTCTGCTCAAACATACGCCCGTCGCCCGCATACTCGGCGGGCATAAAGCGCTCAACCAGCTTGAGCATGCCGTTTCCCACCTTATAGCGGTATTCGTCAACGGCAAACGTGGGCCAGCCGTGCATCTCACAGGTATGGTTACCGGCGGCTGCCAGGTCCTCGAGCGTGTTGAGGATGGTGCCGTCCAGATCAAAGATCACATGGGTAAAAGCTGCTGCCATGAAAGCTCCCGTCATTGAGTTTAAAACGCACCTCATAATACTGGGCTTACGCGTCTGGCGTGGCTGGAATCTGAACATCTCCAGGGATATCAAGCCACATCGCGCCAGCCGTGCAATTCCGCCCTAGCAAATTCTCGGAAGCTGCTCTCCTACGAGCATGTCGAGGATGCGGGTCGAGCCTTTTATCCGATATCGTGCGTAAACGCAGCCAGAAACTCTTCGAACGTGTCGGTCTGCATGAGCCTCATCGTGGTCTCTACCGAGGAGAACACTTCGATAATCAGGTCGAGCACATCTCTAAAGAGCCCCATATCTTCCTGTGCGATGCCTATGAGCAGCACAAACCGCACGTCGTGGCGTCCCCAGGGAATCGGGGTGTCATTGTGGGCCACAGCGATAAACGAGCGCTTGGGATATACCGAGATCGCGTGGGGTATGGCGAGGCTGTCGGTAAACGCCGTCGATGAGACGCTCTCACGCAGATGCACGTCAGCGATAAACTCAGGCGTTGCGAGCCCCTGAACAGCCAAAAGCTTCCCCATTTGGTCGATGCAGCTTGTGGCGTCGACTACGTCTATGTTGCGTATAAACAGTCCCGGCTGCAGCAGACGCCCCAAAAGGCCCTGGGCATAGAGGCGCCGCCGCCGCTCCTGGATGGCGCAAAGCCGGTCGCGAATCTTTCGCACGTTTTGCTTAGTGAGGATGGGTCCGATCAAGACTTTGGTGGTGCCTCCACAAACCGGCACGTCGATTGTGGTGATTACCGCATCGCTTTCGGGCGGATTGGCCAGGTAACTGTCGCAGCTCATCACGGCGACAACGCTTATGTCATCGCCAAACTCGGTCTTGAGGTCGTCGACGAGCCTTCGTGCAAAGTCGTGGTACTCCTCGATAATCACTGTGCAGGTGACGGCGCCGTCGGGTGCGGAGAACTTCTCAAAGTAAGCGCCGATATGAAAGGCGATAAACGCGATTTCGTTTTCGCCCACCTCAATATCCATGGCGGTGGAGAAACGGTGGGCGATATAGACCGCCATGTCGTAGACCGGTGCGTACTCGCTTTTGATCTGCGCGGCGAGCGGGTTGGGGTAGCTTACGCGGTAGACGGCGCGCTGGTAGGCGTTAAACATATGTAGGACGAGTTGTAGGCGCATGGGCTCGTCGATAAAGCGTGGCAGGTCGTAGCGCTTTCCGCACTCGTCGAGGATCCCCAGAACCATGTCTACAAATTCGCGGTCAATGATGCTTGAGAGCTTCTCGCGGCTGAGCTCGTTAAAATCGCAACGCTCGACGGAAAGCGCCAAAAGCAGCAGAATCTGCTGAAAATCGTCGCGTGGGATGGCGCAACCAAACTCCTTCTCAAAGTAGGCGGCAATGCGCTGGGCGCAGCGTACGATCTGTTCGCGCTGCCTGAGCTGTGCTACTAGGCCGTCTGCGTCGATGGGGCCGTCCACCTCGCTGAGCTCGTTGTTCGAGGTCAGTCTGATGATGATCACCAGCAGGTGCACGAGCAGGTTGGAGAGCGCGTAGTCGTTGATAAACAGGTCCGAGCGCTGGCAGATCTCGACTAAGCTCGAGAGAGTCGCCTGCACGTCAAAGTCGGGAAACATGTTTTCGAGCGTTTTGGTCGAGGTGAAGTAGCCATAGGAGTTGTGGGTGGCTATGTGGCCGAGAAGCTTGCGCTTGTCGGCCTCGCGCCCCCTGAGCGTCATGCGGTAGTCGTGTGTCTCGACATTGAGGCCGAACTGCCGCACGAGCGCGCGCACCTGCGGCATCACGGAGCTCTGAAGCGTGCTCTCGCTGATAAAGAGCTCATCGGCGATATCAAAGACGGAGAGTCCATCACGTGCGTTGACGAGGCGGGAGATAGTAAAGTCGCGCCTGGAGTCCGCGTTCGCGGGGAGGGCATCGACGCTCTCGCGAGGACTTGCGGCAGCGCTGGTGGCAGCCGGTGCTGCCACGGCAAGGCGATAGCCCTCTTTAGACGATTCGATATGTCGCGAGCCGGCCTCGTTGACCTCTACAACATAGTTGCGGATGCTTCGTTCACTCGCGCCCAAAAGGCCTGCAAGCATCGAGGAAGACACCCATGAGCTGCTGTTTTCGAGCACGTCGATCATGCGGTTAATGCGGTTCTGCTTGGCGCTCGCCATGGCTTTCCTCCAGGAGATGAACGGCAGACAGGGTGTACCGCCCCATGGTATCTCAGGTTAAGAAAGGGCGTCTTTTCCAATTTGCCGCCCAAGCGGAAAATCGCCCGGCTTGCCGTGCGGGCGGAAAATCTGCTGCCTTGCCGCTATGCGGCAAGAAGTCGGTTGGCGGCAAGAGCCCTCCGCAGCGTATAGTGCAGTCACGGTCAAGGGCGGCCGGGTCGACACGGGCGCCCAAGAACACAGCGGGGATCGCAGCGGCATCGGAGCTGCCTCGAGCCCGCTTATTGGGAAAGGAGTACCCCATGGCAGATGAGAACGGCACCGTTCGCATTCTCCTCGCTTGCGGCATCGGTGCCTCGACCGGCTTTATGGCGGCAGGCATGCGCAAGGTCGCAAAGTCTAAGGGTCTTGACTGCACCATCAAGGCAGTCAGTAAGTCTGAGATTATGGACTACGCCGACAAGATCGACGTCCTCCTGCTCGGTCCGCACTTCGCCTCCGAGGTGCCCGAGATCCAGTCTCAAGTGGCATCTCACGGCGTGAAGGTCATGGCCATCGACCCCGACTATTACGCGGCACTCGACGGCGAGAGCATCCTCGAGGATGCCTACGACCTGCTTGACGAAGACTAGGAGGGGACAACATGCTGCAAAAGTTCATGGAAGCGATCCAGGCGTGGATCACCGAGCATGTCGTCCCCGTGATGAACAAGCTTACCTCAACCTACTGGTTTGGCGTTATCTCCGACGCAGTTCTCTACATCGTCCCCTTCTCCATGGTCTCGGCCATCCCGAGCCTGTGGAACATTATCCGTCGCTTTGTCCCGGCCCTGCCCGACCTGTCGCCGCTCACTACGTTCTCGTTTGGCCTCGTGGGCATGTTCATGGCGTTTATCATCCCGCATAACGTTGCGGTCAAGGAAGATCGCAAAGACCGCAGCATGATTGCCGGTTTTACCGGTATAGGCGCTTTTATGCTGTGCATGAACCCCACCATCACCGATCAGGGCTATGTCTTCCAGATGGCCAAGTTTGGCGCGGGTGGCATGTTCACCGCGATGGTCGTGGGATTTGTCGTTGGCTTTATCTACAAGCGCATGGCGCGCATGACGTTCTTTTCCGAGGACAGCCTCGTGCCCGACTTCGTCAAGAACTGGTTCGATAACATCATTGCGGTGCTGCTGTCGCTTTTTGTGGCTTGGCTCTTTACCAACATGCTCCAGGTCGACGTTTTTAGCGCG
Organism: Collinsella sp. AM10-26; assembly: GCF_003472525.1. Taxonomy (NCBI): domain Bacteria; kingdom Bacillati; phylum Actinomycetota; class Coriobacteriia; order Coriobacteriales; family Coriobacteriaceae; genus Collinsella; species Collinsella sp. AM10-26. Next base: position 30,610 of record NZ_QRMC01000007.1, on the reverse strand, counting down.
GTCGCGATCATCCTTTCGCCCGTTACCGGCTTTGCCCAGACGTTGCCCGGCACCATCGCCATCCCGCTTGTCATGGACACCTTCTACTTCTTTGGCATCTCCGGCTGGGTGTTCTCGCCGATCCAGCAGTCCATCCAAAAGTCTGCTCTTGCCGAGAACATGGCCGCCTATGCCGCAGGCCTCGCTCCCACTAACATTAACGCGTACGGCATTACTCGCTACATCATGATCGGCGGCGAGGGCGCAACGCTTCCGTTGGCCTTCTACATGCTCTTTGCCAAGTCCAAGAAGAACAAGACGCTCGGCCGTGCAACGATTATCCCGTCGCTGTTCAACATTAACGAGCCGCTGGTCTTCTCCACGATCGTCGCCAACCCCTTTATGTTCATCCCCATGGTGCTGCAGTCTATCCTGCTGTCTGCCAACGCCTACCTCTGGATGAGCATGGGCTGGGCGAGCCTGCACGTCGAGAATTTCGATATGAACTTCCTGCCCAATGCGGTCTCGGCGTTCTTTATGTCGGGCGGAGACGTGCGCAATATCGCACTGGTCTGCGTCAACCTGCTGATCGCCGCGATTCTGTGGTTCCCGTTCTTCAAGGCTGCCGATGACTACCAGTGCAAGATCGAGGAAGAGCAAGCTGCCGAGAGGGCTGCAAAGAAGGCGGCCAAGAAGGCTGCCAAGGAGGCCGCCAAGGCCGCTGCCGTAGCTGCTGCCGAGTAAACCCCTACGGGCGACTCAGAGTCCGTCGCCTAGTTGCTACTAGATGTTTCAGTACCGGCCGTGGACGCGGCCGGTATCCAAGAATAGGAGGCCATGATGGCTGATGAGAAAATCAACGTTCCCGCAGTCGCGATGAACGTCATCATCAACGCTGGCGACGGCCGCGCCTACATCGACAAGGCGATGGACGCCCTGGCGGAGTTCGATTTCGATGCGGCAGACGCGCACCTTGCCGAGGCTGATGCCAAGATCCTTGAGGCGCACAAAGCGCAGACCGAGATGATCCAGCGCCAGGCGGGCGGCGAGGAGGTCGAGTACTCCCTGCTGTTCGTGCACGCCCAGGATACGCTTATGACCATCAGCGCCGAGCTGCACATGGCCAAGAAGATGATGCCCGTAGTGCGCGCGCTGACCGCCCGCTAACGCGTCTTCCGATTGCGGGCCGTGTCCTGCGGCTCGCATCCCCAACCCAACCAAGAGAGATGAGGACATGCCATGATCGACCTTTCTACCTATGACTTTGGTGAGACTTTTCCCGAGGGCTTTCTCTGGGGCGGCGCTACCGCTGCCAACCAGATCGAGGGCGCATGGGACGAGGGCGGTCGCGGCCCTGCGGTCTCCGACTATGTGATTCTGCTCGACCGCGAGACCTGCGCCCGCGAGGGCATCGTCGAGGGCGGCCCGCTCAACTCCGTTACGCGACAGTCACTCGCAGCTCGCAAGGCAGACGAGATGGCCTATGATTTTCCCAAACGACGCGGCATCGACTTCTACCACGCCTACAAGGAGGACATTGCGCTTTTGGGCGAGATGGGCTTTGGCGTCTTTCGCATGAGCATTTCCTGGAGCCGTATCTTCCCCAACGGCGACGACGCCCTGCCCAACGAGGAGGGTCTGGCCTTCTACGATAAAGTCTTTGACGAGTGCCATAAGCACGGGATCGAGCCCATGGTCACCCTCAACCACTTTGATATGCCGCTTCACCTGGCCGAGGAGTACAACGGCTTTGCGAGCCGTCACGTGGTCGACGCCTTTGAGCACTATGCTGAGACGCTTTTCCGCCGCTACAAGGGCAAGGTCAAGTATTGGATGACCTTCAACGAAATCAACCACGTCTACGCCAACCCCTGCACCTGCTGCGGCGTGATTTGGGACGAGAAAGAAGACGGCTCCAACCCCTATGCCGGCCGTTGGCCCGAGAAGTTCCAGGTCGCTCACAACCAGCTCGTGGCTTCCGCCAAGGCGGTTATCAAACTGCGCGAGATTGACCCCGAGGCTCACATCGGCAACATGCTCTGCCGTCTTGAGAACTACGCCGAGACCTCCAAGCCCGAGGATCAGCTCCAGGTGCTTTTTGAGGACCACTTCAACTGGTTCTTCACCGATATCCAGGCCAAGGGCGAGTACCCCTACTACGTAAAGCGCTTCTTCCGCGACTACGGCGTCGATATCAAGATGGAGGACGGCGACCTCGAAACCCTCAAGGCCGGCGTGGTGGATTACATCTCCATCAGCTATTACATGACCTACATCATGCGCTACAAGGGCAAGATCTCCCCCGAGCCGAGCGGCAAGCTACTTACCGAGATCAAGAACCAATACCTCGAGATGACCGAGTGGGGCTGGCCGATCGACCCCGTGGGATTCCGCATCACGCTCAACCACATCTACGATCGCTACCACCTGCCGATCTTTATCGCCGAGAACGGCAACGGCATGACCGAGAACCGCGATGAGAACGGCTACTGCGACGACGACGCGCACATCGAGTATATGAAGGAGCACGTCGAGCAGATGCACCAGGCGATTCTCGACGGTGTCGACGTCTTTGGTTACGCCTGGTGGGGTCCTATCGACCTGATCAGCTCCGGCACCTCTGAGATGACCAAGCGCTACGGCCAGATCTCGGTCGACCAGGACGACCACGGCAACGGCACCGGCAAACGCGGTAAGAAGAAGAGCTTCTTCTACTATAAGAAACTTATCGCTAGCAATGGTGCCGATACCGCAACCGACAACATCGTGGTGGAGTAAGGAGCAGAGATGGTTTCCAAGACGACGGTCGTCAAGAATCCGAGCGGTATCCACGCGCGTCCTGCGTCGCTGTTTGTGCAGGAGGCAAGCAAGTACGAGAGCTCGATCACCGTTGGCAAGGTGGGCGGAGACGCCAAGGACGCCAAGTCTATCTTGATGGTCATGAGCCTGGGGATGACCTGCAGTTGCGAGATTGTGATTGCGGCCGACGGCGCCGACGAGGCGGCCGCCGTCGATGCCCTCGTGGCGCTTGTCGAGAGTGGCTGCGGGGAGTAGGCGGGCAAAAGCCGCGCCGATGCGCTTTGGGCCACCCAAGGTGGGCTGGCTCCAGAAAGATTGGCCCGCCGGTGCGCGCCGGCGGGTCCTTTGCTTTAGGGAGGTTAACGATGAAGGCAAGAAACGTTGGCGCTAGGGGCGCGGGGCGCGTTGGGGCGCGTTCGGCGCTTACGACCCTGGGGGTCATGTCACTGATTTATGCGGTCGGCGTTCTACTTATGGATGCGACTGTGGGCGAGCTTACGGGCTCTGCGGCGTCCTCTGCATCGATCGCGTCGATGCTCGTTACCTTGCTGCTCATCGTGGCGTTGATCTTCCTTGAGGTGCGAGCGTATCGGGCGGTGGTGGCCTCGGTGCCCTTTGAGCCTGATATGGGCGACAAGGTGCTGCTAGGTCTCTCGCTCTGGTTTGGCGGCGGCATGCCACTCGGCGTCGCCAATCTGGTTCGCGCCGCGGCGTTAGGAGGTGCCGGCGACGTGCGCCAGATTCTCATGCAGCTGGGCGTGAGCGTCGCGCTCATGCTGCTGACGTATCCAAAGTTCAGATCGTAGACAACAGCAAAGCTTGAAAATGCAAAGCCCCGCGACCGATTTCAGCCCGGTCGCGGGGCTATTTGATATTTGGGGGAAATGCATTCGTCGATTTACATGCTCTCTGCCGCACGTGTGCTCCACTCATTTCCAGGGTGAACATTTGGCTCGCTCAATCTTGGGGTGGCAGCGGATCGGGCAGGGCGGGACGACGGCCTGGCGGCGGAGCGAAGCCGCGCCAGCCAACGCTCTCCCGCTAGCAAATCCTCGGCAGCTGCTCTCCTACGAGCATGTCGAGGATACGGGTCGAGCCCCAGCCGGTGCGTACGCGCACGGCGGGACGGGTGCCCTCGGCAAGCGGCAGCACACGGCCGATGATGGCGGCGTTCTCGCCGTAGCGGGCAGCACGCATGGCGGCCAGCGCGGCATCGGCTTGCTCGGCCGGCACAACGGCAACCATCTTGCCCTCGTTTGCCACTTGCAGCACATCGTAGCCGAGCATCTCGCAGGCTGCCTGCACGTCGGGGCGCACGGGCACGGCATCCTCGTCGACCTCCATGGCAACGCCGCTGGCCTGGGCAAACTCGTTGAGCGTGGATGCCAGGCCGCCGCGCGTGGGGTCGCGGAAGCAGCGCGCGTCGGGTGCTGCGGCCAGTACGTCGGCGATCAGGCGATTGAGCGGCGCGGCGTCGCTTTCGATGGTGCTCGAAAACGCCAGACCCTCGCGCTGGCTCATGATGGCGATGCCGTGGTCGCCGAGTGTACCCGACACCAGGATGACGTCGCCGGGCTGACAGTTTGCGCCAGAGAGCGCCACGCCCGCGGGCACCTCGCCCACGCCGGCGGTATTGATGTAGACGCCGTCGGCTCCGCCACACTCGACCACCTTGGTGTCGCCGGTGATGATCGCCACGCCCGCCTCACGCGCGGTCTCGGCCATGGTCTGCACGATCTGGCGGAGCTTCTCCATGGGATAGCCCTCTTCGAGGATAAAGCCGCACGATAGGTAGCGCACGTTGGCGCCCGAGGTCGCGACATCGTTGACGGTTCCGCACACGGCGAGTCGGCCGATGTTGCCACCGGGGAAGAACTGTGGCGAGACCACAAAGCTGTCGGTCGACATGGCGATGCGCCCGCTCACAGGCAGTGCGGCGACGCCGGCATCGTTGCCCTCAAGCAGCTCGGGCGACCCAAAGGCATCCAGAAAGACCTCGTCGATGATGCGCTTCATCATCTGGCCGCCAGAGCCGTGGCCCAGCAGGACGGTGCTATCGGTAACGCTATGGGACATATCGAAAACTCCAATCGTGGGTGGAATTATATGGGTGAGGCGCAGCGTCGACCGGTCCGCCATTCGTTGGGACGGCGGAACCTAATAGTCGCGGTAACGGTAGTACGCCGCGCAGCTGCCCTCGGAGCTCACCATGCACGGGCCGACGGGGTGCTCGGGCGTGCAGGTGCGGCCAAAGAGCGGACAGCTGCTCGGCGTAATGGCCCCGCGCAGCACGTCGCCGCAGCGGCATCCGCGCGGCTCAACCGTCGTCTCAACGGGCACGTCAAAGCGGGCGCCGGCATCAAAGCGCGAGAACTCAGGGCGGATGGAAAGACCCGAGCCGGCAATCGGCCCCAGCCCGCGCCACGTGGTGTCGCACGGTTCAAATACCTGCTCGACCAGCTGGCGCGCTACGGGATTGCCGTCTGCATTGACGCCACGGCGGTAGGCGTTGTCGATCGCCGGCGTGCTCTCGACAATCATCTGGACCAGCATGCAGATACCCTGCAAGATGTCGACCGGCTCAAATCCGGTAACCACGCCCGGGGTCTTAAACTCGTCGACCAAAAAGTCAAAGGGAGCCAGGCCCGTGATGGTGGCGACGTGTCCCGGCAGGATAAAGCCGTCGATAGTGGTCTCGGGATCGTTGGCGATGGCGCGCAGCGCCGGCGGCGTGGTCTTATGGGCGCAGTAGACCGAGAAGTTCTGCAGCCCGCGCGCGTCTGCCTCCAAAATGGCGGCGGCGATGGTGGGCGTCGTGGTCTCAAAACCGACACCCATAAAGATGACCGGGCGTTCGGGATTTTGCTCGGCAATGTCGAGTGCGTCGAGCGGGGAGTACACAATGCGAATATCGCGCCCCGCCGCCTTTTGCGCGGCGAGCGAGGTAGACGACCCGGGCACGCGCATCATGTCGCCAAAGGAGGTGATGATGGCGCCGTCCATCTTGGCGAGCGCGATTGCATGGTCGATATTGCGGTTGGCGGTAACGCAGACGGGGCAACCCGGACCGCTCAGAAGTTTGAGCCCGGCAGGCATAATGGAGCGAAAGCCATAGCGCCCGATGCTCACGGTATGCGTGCCGCAGACTTCCATAAGGTTGATGGCGCGGTCGCCGACAAGCTCATGAATGCGCTCGATGAGCTCGCGAGCCAGCTTGGGGTCGCGAAATGCCGAAAAGTCGATACCGGAGCGAACCGGCTGCGCCGCCGTCACTAGTATGCCTCGGCCGGGTTGGTGGCGAGCTGGTCCTCTTCGGCCAGCTCGGTCATGGTATTGACGAGCTCGAGTGTCTCTTGGGCTTCCTGCTCATCGACAATCTGAATGCCAAAGCCGGCGTGTACGAGAATATAGTCGCCCACCCGTGCCATCGGCACGAGGCGCAGCGAAACGGGGCGCTCGATGCCCATCATGTCGACGGTGGCCTTGAGGTCGTCGTCGCGTTTGACTACTTTACCGGGAACGGCAAGGCACATAATGTTCCCCTTTTATACGTTTTGCGCTGGATAGGCGCTTAATTACCCATCAGATGATGGTAGCGCTCGCGGGAGTCACGAGCAAACGCGTTACACCTGTGAGACGGCGGCGCGCAGGCTGGCAAAACAGCCTATCGCAACGCCGTCTGCGCGAGGCGAGCGCGAGCGATGGCGGCCTGACCGTAGGCGATGCAGCCGTCGTTGACGGGTACAGCGTGGGGGACCAAAACGGCAAGACCGACGTCTTTGAGTTCGTGGGTAAGGAGCTGAAGCAAAAGTCGGTTCATGAACACGCCGCCCGAGAGCGCGACGGTATCGATGCCCTCGCGCGCGCAGATTTCGCGTGCGATTCGTGCCGAAGAGCGCGCGATGGCGATATGGAACCCGAGCGCGAGCCGGTCGGCGGATTCTCCGGTCTCGATTCTGCTCAAAAGTGCCTCAATAAGTGGCTTGGGGTCCAGAACGAAAGGGCTGTCCGAGACAGCCTGGACAGTTAGTTCAGATACGTATTTTTTAGAGCGGCTCTGGGTGGCAAAAGTCGTCTGTGAGGACTCAAAATGGGTCGATTTGGGGCCTGTGCCGGGTGCGCTTGTCGCAAATAGGGTGTCCGGAGAGCCTTTTTTGGCAAAATCTGAGGCAAAAATGCCAGATAGGGGGTTATTAGTTAATACGTATCTGAACAAACTGTCCAGCGACGTTGAGACGGATGCCGATACGCCCGCCTGATTGCCAGCGAAACGGCTGATTTCGCCGTCAAGCGCGCGCCAGGCGGCGGATTCGAGTTCTATGGCGGGTTCGCCCTCGTAGGTTGCCTTGTCGCAGATGCCCAGAATCGCTGCCGCGGCATCAAAGAGACGCCCCATGCTGCTGGTACGCGGGCTGTTGATACCGCGCTCGATCATGGTGGCTGTCACGCTGCGCGTTTGCTCGTCGAGGCTGTCCAAAAGCCGAGCGGTGCCTGGGTGCTCGAGTAGGCAAAGTTCGCTGAGCAGGGCAAAGGCGTTGCGTCGAGCGTCGCGTACGGACGCTACGCCACCGGGTAGGGCCCAAGTGCGCAGATGCGCTGCGCGCTCAAAGTCAGCAAGGCCGGCGACAAGAAACTCGCCGCCCCAAATGGTCCCATCGGTGCCGGCGCCGGTGCCGTCAAAGGCGATGCCAAGGACATGCGCGTCGGTTGTAAGCTGGGCCGCGGCGATAGCCTCGACCATTACGCTTGCGATATGCGCATGATGGTGCTGCACCTCGACGAGCGACTGATTGCATTTTCGTGCCTGCTCGCGCGCCCACTGGCTCGATAGATAGCTGGGGTGTAAATCGCAGACCAAGGCGGCGGGCGCCAAGTCAAAGAGATCTTCCAGGCGCGTGCGCGCGGCGTTCCAGGCATCGAAGGTCTTGCCGTTTTCGACATCGCCGATATGCTGCGATACAAAACAGGTAGCCTCGCCGTTCGTCCCTTCACGTGTAAGCGCAATCGTAGCCTTTTGTTGTGGCCCGCAGGCGAGCACGCAGGACGGAGCGCCGTCGAGCGCCGGCAGCGGTAACGGCTGCGGAGCGTATCCGCGGGCACGGCGCACGGGCATAATGGCGCCGTCGACCACGCGCACCACGGAGTCGTCGTAGCGCGAGAGGATCGCGCGGTCGTTGCCGAGCAACGCGTCGGCGATGCCGGCGGCAACGAGGTGTTCCCAGGCAAGATCGTCGTCGGTCTCGATGGGCTCTTCGCTCAGGTTTCCGCTGGTCATGACAAGTGCGCGCATGCCGCGCGACGCGGTTGCGGCGAGCAGCAAATGCTGAAGCGGGGTGTAGGGGAGCATAACGCCAAGCTCGGGCAAGTCGTGCGCGACAGATGACGCGAGCTCGATGGCGTCGGGCGAGCCATGGGAGTCGTTGCCGGCTGCACGGCGGTGCAACAGCACAATGGGACGAACACTGCCAGCCAGCAGGTCGCGCTCAACACTATCGATATGACACAGACACTCGGCGTCGGCAAGACCGCGCACCATGACGGCAAGCGGCTTGTTGCTGCGACGCTTGCGACGGCGCAGCTCGGCCACCGCCTGCTCGTTGGCAGCGTCACAGGATAGATGGAATCCGCCCAGGCCCTTGATGGCGACGATGCCACCGTCGGCCAGCAGCTCAACGCAGCGCTCGATGATAGCGTCGCTGGCCTCGCGTGTGGTACCGACGGCCGGTGTCGCGGACGAATTCTCGCACGCATCGCCGTTCACAGCCTCGCGCCACGTAATATGCGGCCCGCACTCAAAGCAGGCATCGGGCTGCGCATGAAAGCGCCGGTCGAGCGGGTCAGCATACTCTGCGGCGCAGGTGGGGCACATAGGAAAGTGATCCATCGACGTGGCCGCTCGGTCATAGGGCAGCGAGCGGATGATGGTAAAGCGCGGCCCGCAGTTGGTGCAGTTGATAAAAGGATAGTGAAAGCGCCGGTCGGCGGGGTCAAACAGCTCGCTCAGGCAGTCGTCGCAGGTGGCGATGTCGGGCGAGATGAGCGTCGTGTGGGCGGTCTGATTCTGCGACGCCACAATGCGAAAGCCCTGCTCATCGGCAGCGCTCCAGTCGCCAGGCTCCAAATCCGCAATATAGACACGCTCCACGCGAGCCGCCGCAGGCGCATGCTCAGAAAGCGCGGCAACAAAAGCATCGAGCGCATCGACCGGAGCGTGCGCCTCGATATGCACGCCGTCGCCCGCATTGAGCACCCATCCGCAAATGCCATGCGCCATGGCCTCGCGATACACAAACGGCCGCATGCCAACGCCCTGCACAATGCCCGTCACATGAATATGCACATGCCGCATGCGACCTTCCCTCATCAAAACCTACCAAAAAGGGACAGGTTTATTTTGGTAGGTAAAACTTCTAAATCTGCCAAAACAAACCTGTCACTTTTTGGTAGGTGCGCTACAGCCCCAGGCTCTGCCTGGTTGCGGCACACGTGAGCTCGCCGTGCTTAACGCCGCGCAGGCCCAGCAGACGGTCGGCCAGCTCGTAGACGCGCTCGCCGCGACCCTTAAGCGCCAGAATCTCCAAGCAGTTGTGGTGATCCAGATGCACGTGCATGGTCGATACGATCTCGTCGGTGTAGTCGTGCTGCACCTCGTCCAGACGGCGCGTCAGATCGCCGGTGTGATGGTCGTAGATCATGGTGAGCGACCCGATAACATGCTCATTGGGCGTGCGCATCTGCTCCTTGGCGATCGATGCGCGAATCAGGTCGCGCACCGCCTCGGAGCGGTTGGCCACGTCGCCGCGGCGTGCGATTTGCTCGTCAAAACGGCGCAGCAGGTCGTCGGGTGCGGTAACCGAAAAGCGGACCAGCTCGGAGCCGGAGCCACTACAGTGGCAGCCCGCGTCACCGTCCGCCCCGTGCGGATGCACGTGCTCGTACCCGCAGCCGTGCTCGTGTTCGGCCACCTTACACCAGCTTCACGGAGCCGACGGAGTTGTGGTCGGCCTCGATGGCCTCTTCGTAGCCCTCGAGTGCGTCGTGCGCCTCGTGCAGCGCGGCCATGGCGGCCTCGAGCTTGGTGCCGATGCGCTCCATGTCAAAATTCTCGGTCGCATGCAGCAACTGATGGCTCCACTCATGAGCGAGCTCGATGGTGTCGTCGACCTGCTTGACGCTCATGGCAAGCTGGCTCATGTTCATTCCAACATCATGCATGGGAAATCTCCTTTTGTATGGGGCAGTTCAGTGGTTCAGATTTTACTACGCCCGCTCTGCGTGCAGCTGCATAAGAAAACGGGTGCGAGTCTGTGCGGCCCGCACCCGTTCACTGGGGGCTGTTTGTGACTACCATACTATCCGTGGTCGCGGGCGCAGCACCCGGATCTCCGGCGAGCGGTGCAAAAGCGCTCATGGACGGCAGACAGACGGCAACATGTAACAAGCGTATTACAGGTGCTTCTCCAGCAGCGCCTGCAGCCTCGCCTTGGGCAGCGCGCCGACCGAGCGGTCAATCTCCTCGCCGTTCTTAAACACAATCAGCGTGGGGATGCTCATGACGCCATACTTCATGGCCAGGTCCTGGTTGTCGTCGACGTTGCATTTGGCAACGGCAAGCTTACCCGCCAGCTCGTCGGCAACCTCGTCAACGATGGGCGAGAGTGAGCGGCAGGGACCGCACCACGGTGCCCAAAAATCGACCAGCACGGGCAGGCTGTCGTTAACGACGGAATCGAAATTCTCGGGGGTAATCTGCTTAATGTCAGCCATGGTGACCTCCATAATGTGATGCGGCTCAGCCGCGTAAAACTCAGTACGACCGTGCTTATACCCAGCCGCCCGCAAAGCAACCACTCGCAGGTGGCTCTTTTATATAATGGTTGGCACGCAAACGATTGGAGAGCGCATGTCCACGTCACAAAGCCAGAAAAAAGAAGCCATCGCCCAGGCGGCTGAGCAGGAGCTCACATCGCTTGCGATCCGTGGCGTGCGTATCGCGGGCAACGCGTGCTCGCCGATCGTACTGGTCAAAGGCGATTTGGACGAGGCCGAACGTTTGGGTGGCGAGCTTGCCGCCGGCCCGGATGGCGCGGCGTTGCGCAAGGCGCTTGGGGCCATCGGCTACGCGCCCGAGGATTTTTGCGTGCTGGCAAGCGTCGCCGGCGTGGGTGACGGAGCGGTCGCGGTGGGCGAGACTCTGCCGTGCGAGCTGTTCCGCGAGGCGCTTGAGGCCTTGGACCCCGAGGCGGTGCTACTGCTCGACAACAACGCGGCTGATGCCATGCGCGAGACCTACGCCGATATGCTCGTGGCGATCGATGACTTCGATACCGCCATGCTCAAGCCCGGCCTGGTCGCCCATGTGCAGGGCCGCCGCGTGCTCGCGCTCGACGGTTTTGAGGCGGCACTCACCGACAAGGCCGCTAAGCAGCGCATGTGGGCCTACATCAAGCAGCTGACTCCGGCGGCCGCGCCGCTGTAACGGTCTAGTTGGCCCATAGTCCCGATTACGGGCGACACGGGTACGTCCATCATTGAATTATTATTTCAACTTTACACCTAGGTTTACAGCTGTCTTGTCAGCTGTAAACCTAGGTGTCATACTAAAGCCCCAAGATTCGCCAAAAGAGAGGGGCCTTGATGGCACAGAGCGCGAACATGGATGCGTCGGAGCTTGCACGCGACATTGCGGCCGGCCTGGCATCGGCAACGACGGCAACGGAGCGCGCGGCATTGGTGCCCGCAGAGCTCGTCGAGGCCATTCAGCAACTAAAAACCCAACGTGACGCGGTGATCCTGGCGCACTACTATGTGGCGCCCGAGGTCCAAGCCGTTGCCGATTACGTCGGCGACAGCTTCTACCTGGCAAAGCTCGCCAAGAGCCTGCCGCAGCAGACTATCGTGCTGTGCGGCGTGGAGTTTATGGGCGAGAGCGCCAAGCTGCTCAACCCCACCAAGACCGTGCTGCTGCCCGAGCCGGGCGCGGACTGCCCCATGGCTCACATGGTCAAGCGCGAGACGGTCGACGCCGCCCGCGCCGAGTATGGCGACGACCTGGCCGTGGTCTGCTACGTCAACTCGACGGTCGAGATCAAGAGCTGGAGCGACGTGTGCGTCACCAGCTCCAACGCCGTCAAGATCGTGTCCGAGCTGCCGCAGCAGCACGTCCTGTTTATCCCCGATCAAAACCTGGGCCGCTTTGTAGCCGAGCAGGTGCCGCAAAAGCACGTCATCCTCAACAATGGCTACTGCCCGCGCCACCATATCATCACCGTCGAGCAGATCGTCGATGCGCAAGAGGCGCATCCCGACGCGCTCGTGCTGGCGCACCCTGAGTGCAAGGCCGATGTCCTTGCCGAGGCCGACTACATTGGCTCCACCGCCGGCATCATCAAGTATGCCGAGGAGTCGGACGCGAGCGAATTCATTATCGTGACGGTCCGTGGCGTGCTCTACGAGCTCGAGCGCCGCTGCCAGGGCACCGGCAAGAAGTTCTACTTCCCCGCGGTGCAGCCCACCTGCGTCAACATGGATCTCATCACGCTCGAAAAGCTCGTGCGCTGCCTGGAGACGGGCGAGGGCGAGGTGCAGATCGGCGTGTCGGACGAGGCCGCCGAACAGGCCAAGCTCACGCTCGACCGCATGCTCGAGTACGCAGCGCGCTAGAACAATGCGGCATGAGGGACGGTCCCTTATGTCACATTCAAGGGAGAGGATTCCTGTGGGAACCAAGCAATACCCCGATATGGAGTGCGACGTCGTTATTGCCGGCTGTGGCGTGGCGGGCCTGTATGCGGCCCTCAACCTGCCGATGAGCACGCGCGTGATCATGCTCTCCAAGGGCGCGGTCGACGAGTGCGATTCGATGCTCGCGCAGGGTGGCATCTGCGTGCTGCCCGAAGGCTCGGACTACGATGCCTTCTTTGAGGACACCATGCACGCCGGCCACTACGAGAACCGCCGCGAGAGCGTAGACATCATGATCCGCTCGAGCCGCTCGGTCATCAACGATTTGCTGGCCATGGGCGTGGACTTTGAGCGCAAGGCCGACGGCAGCCTCGACTTTACCCGCGAGGGTGCGCACAGCCGCCCGCGCATCGCCTTCCATGCCGATATCACCGGTAAGGAGATCACGACCAAGCTGCTTCAGGCCGTTCGCAAGCTGGACAACGTGCAGATTCTGGAACACGTGGCCATGACCGACATCCTGACTGCCGATCGTGACGGCGCCACGGTGTGCACCGGCGTCATCGCCGTTCCCGTGGACGAGGACAATTCGGTTCGTCCCGCCGACGAGTTGACAAATGCCGCCGAGGGCGCGCATGCCGGCGAGCCGTTTAAGATCCATGCCCGCCATACGCTGTGGGCGACGGGCGGTATCGGCGGCGTATACGATCACTCGACCAACTATCCACAGCTCACGGGCGATGCTTGCTATATCGCTCAGGAGCATGGTATTAAGATGGAGCACCTGGACTACGTGCAGATCCACCCCACGGGGCTGTTCTCGCCGCAGCCGGGTCGCACCTTCCTGATCAGCGAGAGCTGCCGTGGCGAGGGCGCGATTTTGCTCAACGCCGCCGGCGAGCGCTTTACCGACGAGTTGCAGCCGCGCGATGTGGTCGCCGCCGCTATTCGCGAGCAGATGAAGCTCGACGGTACCGAGCACGAGTGGCTGAGCTTTGCCCCCGTCGAGCGCGACGTGGTGACCGGGCACTTTGCCAACATCCGCGCGCGTTGTCTGGAGGACGGCCGCGACATCTTGGACGAGCCCATTCCCGTCACGCCCACGCAGCACTACTTTATGGGCGGCGTGTGGGTCGATAAGGACGGCCGCACCTCGATGCCCGAGCTCTATGCCGCGGGCGAGACAGCCTGCAACGGCGTTCACGGCAAGAATCGCCTGGCTTCCAACAGCCTGCTCGAGGCGCTGGTCTGGGGTCGCCGCGCTGCGTGGTACATGCGCACCGGCAAGTCGCTGGCCGTGGAGCAGGCGGGCGAACCCGCGCTCGATGGCCGCCATCGCGCTCTGAGCGCCGACACCCTGGCAATCGATGATTTGGCCCGTGCCGCCGGCACGCAGGCCGTGGAGGAGTAGACCATGAATCCCATTACCATGAAGCTCGTCGTCGATGATCTGATTCTGCAGGCTCTGCGCGAGGACATTACGTTTGAGGACGTGAGCACGGCGAGCGTGTGCCCCACAGCGCGTCCCGCTACCGTTGAGCTTATCGCCAAGGCCGACGGCATCATCGCCGGCTTGGATGTGTTTGCTCGTACCTTTGAACTGCTGGATTCGCAGAGCTCGGTGCTGTTTGATGTTGCCGACGGTGACGAGGTGCATGCCGGCGACCACGTGGGCCAAGTGCGCGGTGACGCGCGCGTGCTGCTTTCGGGCGAGCGCGTGGCACTCAACTACCTGCAGCGCATGAGCGGCATCGCTACCTACACGCACAGCATGGCCGCAGCGCTCGAGGGAACCAAGACCGTGCTCGTCGACACGCGCAAGACCACGCCGGGCATGCGCGTGTTTGAGAAGGCGGCGGTTGAGATCGGCGGCGGCAGCAACCACCGCTACAACCTGTCGACGGCCGTCATGCTCAAGGACAACCATATCGATGCCGCCGGCGGCGTGGCACGCGCGATCGAGATGGCGCGCGCCCATGCGTCGTTTACCACGACGGTCGAGATTGAGTGCGAGAACCTGGACATGGTACGTGAGGCCGTGGAGGCCGGTGCCGATATCATCATGCTCGACAACATGACCCACGATGACATGGCTGCCGCCATCGAGCTTATCGCCGGCCGCGCCAAGACCGAGTGCTCGGGCAACGTGGACGCGAGCAATATTCGCGCGCTTGCCGACCTGGGCGTCGACTTTATTAGCTCGGGAGCGCTGACGCACTCTGCGCCGATCCTCGACCTCTCGCTTAAGCACCTGCGTCTGCTGGACGGTAAATAATGGATGCCCGCGAGCGTCGCCGTGCCATTATGGGCGTGCTCGAGGGAGCCAAAGGTCCCGTTTCGGGCGGTGCGCTTGCTCGCGAGGTGGGTGTGAGCCGCCAGGTTGTCGTGCAGGACATCGCCCTGCTGCGTGCCGATGGGCACGACATCGTTGCCACCAATCGCGGCTACGTACTGCAGGAGGCTCCGAGCAGCCCAGCGGTGCCCACGCGCCTGGTCAAGGTGCACCATGGCGTGGAGCAGGCGGGTGACGAGCTCACGAGCATCGTCGACGCGGGCGGCGCCGTGCTCAACGTGATTGTCAACCACCGCGTGTATGGCAAGATCACGGCCGACCTGGACATTCGCAACCGTCGCGATATCGAGCGCTATCTGGAGGGTATTGCCAGCGGCAAGAGTTTCCCGCTGCTGACGGTGACGAGCGGCTACCACTTCCATCGCATCGCGGCGGAAGACGAGCGGACCCTCGACGAGATCGAGACTATGCTCAAGGAGAAAGGCTACCTCGCAGACCTTATGCCCTACGAGGGCGACCTATCGTAGCCGACGCTGCAAACGCCCCTAAGCGGCAATCTGACGTTCAATCGTCGGTCGCGTACCGAAGTACGCTTCCCTCCTCTTTCACGTCACCTTGCTCGCTTAGGGGCGTTTTCGCTGACTTATGCTCAACCTGCGGCGGTGCCAAATTAGTTATCCGCACAAACAAAATAAGGAGGCCTCCGCGGCGATGCGGAGGCCTCCTTTTTGTGCACGGTGTACTTTTGAGTGTGCAAGTGGGGGAGTTGTTACTCCTCGACGATCTCGGTGATCGCGCCAGCGGGGCAAGCGTCCTGGCAAGCGCCACAGGCGACGCAGGAGTCCTCGTCAGCGACGGTAGCGACGTCCTGGAGCTCCAGAACGCCAGCGGGGCAGGAGTCGACGCAAACGCCACAAGCGATGCACTCGTCGGCATCAATTACGGGATGAGCCATGGTAGTTTCCTCTCTGTTGACCGACGCTACAGGCGATGCGCGTCGGTTTGATTCGGGCAAAAACATACCACGGGAGCGACCGTTTGCAATACCCTCTGGCCGGCATCTTCATACCGTTCGCCGAGTATGCCGCGGCTTACTAAAAAACACGCAGGTGGGGTCGCCGAGCTGCGCAAATGTTAGCTAAAGGTGACTCAAAATATTGAGCGATTGAGCAAGTATCCTGCCATTTGTGGACGGGCTAGAAATGACATGCAGAGCTCCGGGACCCAAACCTCAGCCATCTCTACATAGATCTCAATAGATTTGCCGAGAACTCAAATAGCGCTTCTACCTGCGATTTTGCGAACCTAAACTCTGAGCAATAAGAAATCTTATATGAATTGACTTAGATTTTGTATATTCCGGCCCATAAGGGGATACACTACATCCTGAAAGACAAGCCGAAGCACCGCGCGACAGACCGCCGAGGCGGCGCAAACGCACAAGAGAGAGGGAATTTCTAATGGGCAAGATTCTTGGTATCGACCTTGGTACTACTAACTCCGCTATGGCCGTCCTCGAGGGCGGTTCTCCGACCATCATCGTGAACGCCGAGGGCGACCGCACCACCCCGTCCGTCGTGGGCTTCCGTGCCGACGGCGACCGCGTCGTGGGTAAGGCCGCTAAGAACCAGGCTGTCACCAACCCCAAGAACACCGTGTTCTCCATCAAGCGCTTCATGGGCCGTAAGTACTCCGAGTGCACCTCCGAGCTCAAGACCGTGCCGTATGAGGTTAAGGAGGGCCAGGGCGGCCGTGCCGTCGTCGACATCGAGGGCAAGGATTACACCGCCGAGCAGGTGAGCGCCATGGTGCTCGCAAAGATGAAGGCCGACGCCGAGAAGTATCTGGGCGAGACCGTCACCGACGCCGTCATCACCGTCCCGGCCTACTTCAACGACGCCCAGCGTCAGGCCACCAAGGACGCCGGTAAGATCGCCGGCCTCAACGTCAAGCGTATCGTTAACGAGCCGACTGCTGCCGCTCTGGCCTATGGCCTGGACAAGCAGGGCTCCGACCAGCGCATCCTGGTCTTCGACCTGGGCGGCGGCACCTTCGACGTCTCCATCCTCGACCTCGCCGACGGCGTGTTTGAGGTTCTGTCCACCTCGGGTGACAACCACCTGGGCGGCGACGACTGGGATCAGCGCGTCATCGACTGGATGGCCGACAAGTTCCAGCAGGAGAACGGTATCGACCTGCGTCAGGACCCCATGGCCCTGCAGCGTCTGAAGGAGGCCGCCGAGAACGCCAAGAAGGAGCTCTCCGCCGCCCAGCAGTCTACCATCAACCTGCCGTTCATCACCATGAACCAGTCCGGCCCGCTGCACCTCAACTACACGCTGACCCGCGCCGAGTTCGAGAAGATCACCCGCGACCTGCTCGAGCGCTGCAAGCAGCCTGTCACCAACGCCCTGCGCGACGCTAAGCTCAAGCTCTCTGATCTGACCGAGGTCATCCTCGTCGGCGGCTCCACCCGTATGCCCGCCGTCCAGGAGCTCGTCAAGACCATGACCGGCAAGCAGCCCAACATGTCCGTGAACCCCGACGAGGTCGTTGCCGACGGCGCTGCCGTCCAGGGTGGCGTGCTCACCGGCGACGTCGAGGGCATCCTGCTGCTCGACGTTACCCCGCTGTCGCTGGGTGTCGAGACCATGGGCGGCATCATGACCAAGATGATCGACCGCAACACCACGATCCCGACCTCCAAGACCGAGGTCTACTCCACCGCTGCCGACAACCAGACCAGCGTCGAGATCAACGTGCTCCAGGGCGAGCGCGAGCTTGCCCGCGACAACAAGTCGCTTGGTAAGTTCCAGCTGACCGGTATCCCGGCCGCCCGCCGCGGCGTGCCGCAGATCGAGGTCACCTTCGACATCGACGCCAACGGCATCGTCAAGGTCTCCGCTAAGGACAAGGGCACCGGCAAGGAGCAGCAGATCACCATCTCCGGCTCTACCGCGCTTTCCGACGACGAAGTCGATCGTATGGTCAAGGACGCCGAGGCTCATGCCGAGGAGGACAAGAAGCAGAAGGAAGAGGTCGAGGTCCGCAACCAGACCGACAGCCTGTGCTACTCCACCGAGCAGACCCTCAACGAGCTGGGCGACAAGGTTTCCGCCGATGTGAAGTCCAAGGCCGAGGCCGCTATCGCCGACGCCAAGAAGGCGCTCGAGGGCTCTGACGTCGAGGCCATCAAGGCCGCTGGCGAGTCCCTGCAGTCCGTGGCCTACGAGCTGGCTCAGGTTGTCTACGCCGACGCTCAGCAGCAGACCGACGGTGCCGCCGGCGCCCAGACCGACGACGATGTGGTCGACGCCGACTACGAGGTTGTAGACGACGAGGACAAGTAATCATGTCCGACTGTAAAGCTCGCACGGAGGCGGCTGCCCCCAGCGCCGCCCCCGTTGACTCTGAGGAGAAGGACGTGAAGATTCCCGTAGAGGCCGTAGACGATACCGAGGCCAACGAGGCCCCGGCCGCCGAGGCTGCCGAGAACCAGGTAGAGGATTCCAACAAGGAGGCGACGATGACCGAGGACGAGATGGTGGAAGCCGCTATCCGCGCCGGTGAGGAAGCCGCCGACAACGACTTTAAGTTCAAGTTCGAGCAGGCCCAGAAGGAGCTTGCCGACGTTCGTCATGAGCTCGATGCTGCGGCAGAGGCTCAGAAGGCCGCCGAGGACAAGGCAAAGGACGCCACCGAGCGCACCGCCCGTCTGCAGGCCGACTGGGAGAACTTCCGTCGTCGCACCGCCAACGAGCGCATCGCCGAGCGCGAGCGCGCGACCGAGAAGCTCGTCACCGCGCTGCTGCCGGTGGTCGACGATATCGAGCGTGCGATCGACCATGCCCGCAGCCAGGAGCTTGCCGACGACTTTAAGCAGTTCGTCGACGGCGTCGATGCGGTGCATGCCAAGCTGCTCGATGTGTTTGCGCACGAGGGCGTTGAGCCCATCGACCCCAAGGGCGAGGCGTTCGATCCGCTCGAGCACCAGGCCGTGGGTCGCGTCGAGGACGCGTCGCAGTACGACGAGACCGTCAACGACGTGTACCAGAAGGGCTACCGCATGGCGGACCGCATCCTGCGTTCCGCGATGGTGACGGTGACCTACGGTGGCGAGAAGCGCCCCGCACCGGAGCCCGAAGCGGCGCCCGAGGATGCTGCGGCCGACACGGCCGAGAGCACCGAGGAGTAATTGAGAAGGGCCCCGGGGCAACACCCGGGGCCCTTTCTGGCCTAGTGCCATATGACAGTATGAGCCGCCGCCCGTTGGACGGTGGATGAAACAGGAGAGGAGCTACGATGGCTGCAGGCAAAACCTTCTATGACATCCTGGGCGTATCCAAGAGCGCCTCCGACAAAGAGATCAAGAGCGCGTTTCGCAAGCTCGCGCAAAAATATCACCCCGATGCCGGCGGCGACGAGGCCAAGTTCAAGGAGATCAGCGAGGCCTACGAGACGCTTTCGGACGAGAAGAAGCGCAAAGAGTACGACCAGATGCTCATGTTCGGCGGCATGCCGGGCGCGGGCGGCGCGTACGGCGGCGGCTACGGTGCCGGCGCCGGTGCGAGCGGCTGGGGTGATATCTTCGACAGCATCTTTAGCGGCAACGGCGCCTGGGGCAGCGATTGGGGCTCGGGCTTTGCCGGGGCCGCGGGTAATGCCGGTGCCGGCGCGGGCCGCAGTCGCGCGCGCAAGGGCGGCGACCTGTCGCTGACTGTCGACGTAACGGCCGAGGACGCATTCCGCGGCGTGACGCACAAGGTCACCTACCGCATTCCCTCGACGGGCGAGCAGCAGACCATCACGGTCTCGGTGCCTGCGGGCGCCGTGGATGGCGGCAAGCTGCGCTACAAGCGTCGCGGCGAGTACGGCGTCGCCGGCGGCGAGCGCGGCGACCTGGTCGTGACCACGCACGTGGAGGAGCACCCGCTGTTTAAGCGCAAGGGCGCCGATGTGACCATGGAGGTGCCGATTTCGGTCTACGAGGCGGCACTCGGCTGCACGGTGGACGTGCCCACGCCCGGTGGCGCGACGGTTCGTCTGAAGGTGCCCGCGGGTACCCAGACGGGCAAGAAGTTTCGCTTTAAGGAAATGGGCGCGCCCGACGTTAAGCACCGCGGCCGCACGGGTGCGCTGCTCGTCGAGATCAGGGTGC
The DNA here is from genome assembly GCF_003472525.1 of Collinsella sp. AM10-26. Classification (NCBI taxonomy): domain Bacteria; kingdom Bacillati; phylum Actinomycetota; class Coriobacteriia; order Coriobacteriales; family Coriobacteriaceae; genus Collinsella; species Collinsella sp. AM10-26. Next base: position 10,697 of record NZ_QRMC01000007.1, on the reverse strand, counting down.
AGGTTCCCACGAACCTATCCGATGACGAGCGCGACGCGATGACCAAACTGCGCGAGGCCGACACGCGCGACTATCGCGAGAAGGTCAACCGTTACAAGGCGACGTACTAGGGCGCCTGTGTGCCCGCCCGCGTCCGCGGGCTTATGATGTAGACGTGCGAAACGGAAAGGGGTCAGGTAGCATGGCCGAGGACAATAGGAACAAACCGCTGTACATGATCAGCGTGGCGGCTGAGCTGACCGGCATGCACCCGCAGACTCTGCGCGTCTACGAGTCCAAGGGCCTGGTGAACCCCCAGCGCTCGGGCGGCAACACGCGCCTGTATTCGCGTGCCGATATCGAGCGCCTGGAGCTCATCAACCAGCTGACCGATGAGGGCATCAACCTTGCCGGCGTGGTGCGCATTCTCGATATGAAGGAGCGTGCCGAGGAGCGCGAGCGCGAAAACGAGAAGCTCCGCGCCCGCGTGCGCCAGCTCGAGGACGAGCTGCACGAGTACAAGATGCAGAAGAAGATCACCGCACTGGCCCCGCGCGATGGCTCGGTCAACCCCGAGCAAGTCATGCGCAAGTTACTGGGCACGGGCGGCGACCTGTAGTTCCGCCGGCGCCGCCGGGCACTCATTGGGGACGTACTTAAATGAGTGCCCACAGAATGAGAGTGGATAATCTCCCGTTTTTGGCCTATGTGCAGGCTCAAAGTGGGAGATTATCCACTCTCGTCATTTCGGCACTTGGGGACGTTCCTTTTCTGCCGGCACTTGGGGACATTCCGTGCGCCAAACCCGTCTTCCCGCCCCCGGCTCGCCTTATGCTTTACTGAGATAAAGTGAACGCGCAGATTCGTAACCCACTCGCAACCGTTCTATGGCACGATATTGAACGAATGTATGCTATGCGCCCAAATCTTTTGGGCAGAGTGGGAGACAGTATGGTCAAGCTGTACGAGGACGGCATCTACCTGCGCCGTGGCAGCGAGGTTGTGCCTGCGGCCGAGGCTGCTGAGCGCGGTATTACGCAGACGCCCGAGGATGCCAAGCGTGGCACCATCGCGTATTCGATTCTTCAGGCACACAATACGTCCGGCGACCCCGAGGCGCTCAAGATTCGCTTCGACGCCATGGCGAGCCACGACATCACCTTCGTCGGCATCATCCAGACGGCGCGTGCCTCGGGCATGGAGCAGTTCCCGCTGCCCTACGTGCTTACCAACTGCCATAACTCGCTGTGCGCTGTGGGCGGCACCATCAACGAGGACGATCACGTCTTTGGCCTCTCTGCGGCCAAGAAGTACGGCGGCATCTTCGTCCCGCCGCACATCGCGGTCATCCACTCCTTTATGCGCGAGAACTTCGCCGGTTGTGGCAAGATGATTCTGGGTTCGGACTCGCACACCCGCTACGGCGCTCTGGGCACTATGGCCGTGGGCGAGGGCGGCGGCGAGCTGGCAAAGCAACTGCTGCGCGACACCTACGACGTCGCCTATCCCGGCGTCGTCGCCATCTACCTCACGGGTGCCCCGCGCCCCGGCGTCGGCCCGCACGATGTGGCGCTCGCCATCATCCGCGCTGTCTTTGCCAAGGGCTACGTCAAGAACAAGGTCATGGAGTTTGTGGGCCCCGGCATCGCGAGCATGACGACCGACTACCGCAACGGCGTCGACGTCATGACCACCGAGACCACCTGTCTGTCGAGCATCTGGGCCACCGACGAGGACACGCACGCATTCCTGGCCATGCACGGCCGCGGCGACGACTACCGTGAGCTCAAGCCTGCCGATGTTGCCTACTACGACGGCTGCGTCGAGGTCGATCTGTCGAGCATCAAGCCCATGATTGCGCTGCCGTTCCATCCTTCCAACGGCTTTGAGATTGACGAGCTCAACGAGAACCTCGAGGACATCCTTCACGAGGTGGAGCTCGAGGCCGCTAAGATCGGCGAGGGCAAGACGCACTTTAGCCTGCTCGACAAGATCGTCGACGGCAAGCTGCACGTGCAGCAGGGCGTTATCGCCGGCTGCTCGGGCGGCAACTACGACTCCGTGGTCCAGGCTGCCCGCGTGCTCAAGGGCGCCAACACCGGCTGCGGCGAGTTCTCGCTGTCGGTCTATCCCACGAGCCAGCCCGTGGCACTCGAGCTTACACGCCGCGGCTATATCTACGACCTTATGGAGGCCGGCGCGATCGTGCGCACGGCATTCTGCGGCCCGTGCTTCGGTGCCGGCGACACGCCCGCCAACAACGGCCTGTCGATCCGCCACACTACGCGCAACTTCCCCAACCGCGAGGGCTCCAAGCCGGGCAATGGCCAGCTGAGCGCCGTGGCTCTGATGGACGCCCGTTCCATTGCGGCGACGGCTGCCAACGGCGGCATCCTGACGCCGGCGACCGACCTGCCCGAGGACACCTGGGACGAGGCTTGCGAGTACACCTTCGACGACGCTCCCTACAAGAAGCGCGTATACTGGGGCTTTGGCAAGGCCGAGCCTGCAGATGAGCTGGTCGAAGGTCCCAATATCAAGCCGTGGCCTGCGATGGAGCCGCTCGGCGACGACATTCTGCTCAAGGTGTGCTCCAAGATCATGGACCCGGTCACCACGACCGACGAGCTCATTCCCTCGGGCGAGACGAGCTCCTTCCGCTCCAACCCGCTGGGCCTGGCCGAGTTTACGCTCAGCCGCCGCGACCCTGCCTACGTGGGCCGCTCCAAGGAGGTTGACGCTGTGGAGAAGCGTCGCGTTGCCGGCGAGTCCGCGGGTGACCTGTCGGTGCTCGATGTCGAGCTTGCCGGTGTGTTTGAGGCGCTGGCCGGCGCGGGTGTCGCGGCCGATTCCAAGGCGACCGAGTTCGGTTCCATGATTTACGCCAAGAAGCCCGGCGACGGCAGCGCCCGCGAGCAGGCCGCGAGCTGCCAGCGCGTGATCGGCGGTCTGGCCAACATCGTCCACGAGTACGCCACCAAGCGCTATCGCTCCAACGTGATGAACTGGGGCATGGTGCCCTTCCAGATGGAGACGGAGCCCAACTTTGAGGTGGGCGACTACGTCTTTGTGCCGGGTATCCGCGCCGCGCTCGATGGCGACCTGAAGAACATCGCCGCGTACGTAGTGCGCGCCGATGGTGCGGTCGAGCAGATTGAGCTCTACATTGCCGATATGACGACGGAGGAGCGTGCCATCGTCAAGGCCGGCTGTCTGATCAACTACAACAAGTTCAAGGCCGCTGCCGAGTAACGTTGCTGTGCGCCCCGGACACACCTTTCCCTCGTGCTCACGCGCTTCGCGAGGGCCGCCCGAGGGAAAGGTGTGTCCGGGGCTACCGCGACGCTCTCGTTGGGTCTTGAGGGACGCTAATAAATAGACTTGCTTGATGCCGCCCCTGTTATCGGGGCGGCTTCTTTTTGTCGAAGCACCGCATTGGGGACGGGCGCCTTGGTGGTGTCCGAGGTTTATCTCAATCTGTAACAGGTGGACCTCTATTTGCCGAGTAGTTGTTACAGATTTAGATAAACGGGAGCTGCTGAACATTTCATCTCAATCTGTAACATCTGAGGTCCAAAACGGCAGCTAGATGTTATGGATCGAGACAGTTGAGCGCCAGAGTCGAAAACCACCACAAAAGGGCCTGTCCCTTTCGTGGTGGTGGGGAGTGGACGGTTTCTTTTGGTGATAGTGTTAGCTGGCGGTATCATTAGCGCACGTCGCAGGTTTGTATTGTGAGGTGTTTTGCCGTGAGCCGTTCAACCCGTATTGGATTGATTGTTTTGGCGCTTGCGATTGCCGTGGTTGGCGCGGGCGTTGTCGGCATGGCATTGCTACCTGCTGCGGTGACGGAACCGGTGGTTAAGCCTGTGATTCAATCTATCGAACTTCTGACCGGCGACGACAAGCCCGAGACCATTACTGTTGATTTTGATGAGCAACCGGCTGCGCTGGGAATTAGCAATTATCCGCGCATTCAGCTTGGGGCCATGCGCTATACCACGGATACAAGCCTGATCGATAGGGCGTCCGAGCTACTCAAGGGTAAAACCTTCAAGCGTTGGTATGGATATGCGTCCTATCGAGCAAAGGCGAACGACATGGTTGGCGGATACCGCTCGTCCATCGAGTTGGACACCACGAATGGCGCCAAGTTATGTGATGTTTCGTACGATCCGGGCTACGAGGGCAATGAGGGTCCGAGCATCTACATCATGGACGGCGATGTCGCCTATGTCATGGAGGGCGACCAGACCGAGCTCAACGATTTTATGGGCAAGTGTATCCAAGATGCCTATAAACAGACCTGCTTACCCGACCCGCAGACTGCACGCGATAGTGGATCTGCCCGTACATGGCTGTTCGAGGATGAGATGCCCTGGAACGCCGAATCGGGAAGCACGGGTTCGACGAAAGAGTAGAGAGCGCGACCACCACAAAGGTGTCTGTTCCCTTCGTGGATGGTGATTGCATGCGGGGTACCATGGGAATATTTCATGATTCAACTTTGATGGCGGGAGAGCAATGGCTGGACAACTGACAAAGCGCGCGTTGGAAGATTCTCTTAAGCGACTACTGCTTCAAAAGCCACTGACTAAGATCACCATCGCGGACCTCACTGAGGACTGCGGGGTCAGCCGCATGACGTTCTACTATCACTTTCAGGACATCTACGACCTGGTTGAATGGGCATGTGAGGAAGACGCCGGCCGCGCGCTCGCCAACAACAAGACGGCCGATACCTGGCAGGTGGGCCTGGAAAACATCATGCTCGCGGTGCGCGACAACAAGCCCTTTATCATGAACGTCTATCACTGTGTGAGCGCCGAGCGCATCCAGCGTTTTCTGCAGCCCGTGACATTCGACCTGATCGAAGGCGTGGTCGAAGAGCACGCCGCGGGCAAGAACATCTCACAAGGCGACAAGGACTTTCTGTCCCGCTTTTTCGCACATGCATTTATAGGTGTAATGCTCGACTGGATTGCCGCAGGCATGGCCGAGGACCCGAGCACAGTAGCCGAGCGCGTTTCCAAAATATGCGAAGGCCAGATTGACGCAGCGCTGGCGAGATTTTGACTATTTCACGTTGGAGCGCAAAGCGACCAAGTGCGTCATGCCGGGCCGGGTTTCGGTTTGGGAAGTTAGCGAAGCCCACTTCCCAAACCGAAACCCGGCCCGGCATGACCTTGGGAGACCAAAGCCAAGCAGATTTGTACAATCCGCCCCCGTTGATTAAAAATCGTACAAGGTGACGATCTTGTATCGGCTAGGCTGCGTTGATCAGGGCAAAAGCTTGTTAACGAACTTCGTTAGCAAGGAGGAACCATGTACTATTCAAGTGGAAACTACGAAGCCTTTGCTCGTCCCAAGAAGCCTGCGGGCATCGACCACAAGAGCGCCTACATCATCGGCACCGGCCTGGGCGCGCTTACCGCAGCCTGCTATCTGGTGCGCGATGCGCAAATGCCCGGAAGCCACATCCATATCCTCGAAAAGGACCCCGTTGCGGGCGGCGCCTGCGATGGTGCCGACATCCCCGGCGTGGGCTATGTCATGCGCGGCGGCCGCGAGATGGACAACCACTTTGAGGTCATGTGGGATCTTTTCCGCTCCATTCCCTCGATTGAAGATCCGGACATCTCCGTGCTCGACGAGTACTACTGGCTCAATAAGGAGGATCCCAACTACTCGCTGTGCCGCTCGACTAAGAACCGTGGCCAAGACGGCGGCACCGATGGCAAGTTCGGCCTGTCGGACAAGGCAGCGACCGAGATCATGGATCTGTTCTTTACGCCCGACGAGGAGCTGGCGAACCGTCCCATCACCGATTTCTTTGACGACGAGGTGCTCAACTCGAATTTCTGGATGTACTGGCGCACCATGTTCGCCTTTGAGAACTGGCACTCGGCGCTCGAGATGAAGCTCTATATCCGCCGCTACATCCACCACATCGCGGGTCTGCCCGACTTTAGCGCCCTGCGCTTCACCCGCTACAACCAGTACGAGTCGATGATTCTGCCCATGCAGCGCTATCTCGAGGCGCACGGCGTGCAGTTCCACTTTGACACCAAGGTCGAAAACGTGGTGTTTGAGGTGGGCGGCGGCGAGGGTCCGCGCTGCGCCGTCACTGGCACCGGCCAGGACACGATTCAGCGCATCCAGCAGGCCGCCTTTGCGCGCAACCCCTACAGTACGAGCACCAAGAAGGTCGCGCGTCGCATCACCGTGACGCATGCAGGCGAGATTTCGAACATCGACCTCACTGAGGATGACCTGGTCTTTATCACCAACGGCGGCTGTGTGGAAAACTCGACGATCGGCGCGCAGGATAAGCCCGCCGCATGGGATCCGACGATTCGCCCCGGTGGCGGTTGGGACATGTGGCGTCGTATCGCAGCGCAAGATCCGAGCTTTGGTCATCCCGATAAGTTCTGCGGTGACCCCGAGAAGAGCAACTGGATGAGCGCCACGGTCACCACGCTCGACGGCGAGATTGTGCCCTATATCCAAAAGATCTGCCATCGCGATCCCTTTACCGGGCACGTCGTGACCGGTGGCATTGTGACCTGCGAGGATTCGGGCTGGCTTATGAGCTGGACGATCAACCGCCAACAGCAGTTCCGCGATCAGCCCAAAGACCAGCTTTGCGTGTGGGTGTATGGCCTGTTTACCGACAAGCCCGGCAACTACGTCAAGAAGGCCATGCGCGACTGCACCGGCGAGGAGATTTGCCAGGAATGGCTGTATCACCTGGGCGTTCCCGAGGATAAGATTGTTGAGCTGGCGGCAAATCACGCCAACACCGTGCCCGTCATGATGCCCTACATCACCGCCTTCTTTATGCCGCGTGAAGCAGGCGACCGCCCCGACGTGGTGCCCGATGGCGCCGTGAACTTCGCGTTCCTGGGCCAGTTTGCCGAGACGCCGCGTGACACGATCTTTACGACTGAGTACTCCATGCGCACCGGTATGGAAGCCGTCTACACGCTCTGCGATGTCGACCGCGGCGTACCCGAGGTCTGGGGTTCGGTCTTTGACGTGCGTGACCTCCTTATGAGCAGCGTTAAACTACGCGACGGTGAGCCCATCACCAGCATGAAGCTGCCTATGGTTGAGCGGATTGCTCTCAAAGAAGTGCTCAAGAAGGTCGAGGGAACCGACATCGCCAAACTCCTCAAGGAGTACGGCGCAATCTAGCGCACAAGAACCACCACATTGGGGAACCTTTGTGGTGGTTTCTGTTTGTCTCGATCTGTAACATCTTGGCCGCTAAAAGTGGGCCTGGTGTTACAGATTTAGATTTTCGATTCGGGTGTCTTTTGTTTGTCTCAATCTGTAACAGGTAGAGCTCTATTTGCCGAGTAGATGTTACAGATTGAGACAAACGGGTGCCGCTGGTCATTTCATCTCGATCTGTAACATCTGGAGCCATAAACAGTCGCTAGATGCTACAGATTGAGATAGTAAGGGGATGAGGCCGCAGCGGGTGAGCGCACCTGCTCCCTATCTTTCAATCACTCAGAAAATCTTATATATAGAGACTTAGATTTATGTATAAGATCGCGCAAAGCTGGCAACAATACTTCTCGAACAACGTGAAGCCGCCCCGTAGGGCGGCCGCCCCAAGAGAGGTGATTCCATGAGAATCGATAAGCTAGCAATGACGTCGCGCGAGGTGCTGCAGACCGCCATGGGCACGGCTGCCGACGCGCAGGCCGGCGCGGTGGAGCCGATTCACCTGCTGTCTGCCTTGCTCGGTACCGGCGAGCGCAATATCTCCGTGATCATCGAACGCATCGGTGCCGACCCGGCCCAGCTTGCGCGCTCCACCCAGGACGCCATCGACCGCGCGCCCAAGGTTTCGGGCGAAGGCCAGCAGATGGGCCTGTCCAACGAGCTCGTCCGCGTCATCGAAAAGGCCGAGAAGAAGGCCACCAAGATGGGCGACAGCTTTGTGGTGACCGAGCATCTGCTGATGGCACTTGCCGAGGACAAGGGCGAGGCGGGCCGCGTGCTGCGCGACGCCGGCGTTACCAAGGAGCGTATCGAGCAGGTCTACGAGGAGCTGCGCGGCGATGACCGCGTGACGTCTGCCGAGGACAAGACCCAGTTTGAAGCGCTGGAGCAGTACGGCCGCAACATCTGCGACCTCGCCCGTGCCGGCAAGCTCGACCCGGTCATCGGTCGCACCGACGAGATTCGCCGTACCATCCAGGTTCTGTCCCGCCGCACCAAGAACAACCCCGTGCTCATCGGCGAGCCGGGCGTCGGCAAGACGGCCATCGTCGAGGGCATCGCCCAGCGTATCGTGGCCGGCGACGTGCCGAGCACCCTGCGCGACCGCGACCTCATCGAGCTCGACATGAGCGCGCTGGTCGCCGGCGCCAAGTACCGCGGCGAGTTCGAGGACCGCTTGAAGGCCGTGCTCAAGGAGGTGCAGAAGTCCGAGGGTAAGGTCATCCTGTTCATCGATGAGCTCCACACCATCGTGGGCGCGGGCGCTACCGAGGGCTCCATGGACGCCGGTAACATCCTCAAGCCGGCGCTCGCCCGCGGCGACCTGCACGCGATCGGCGCGACCACGCTCGACGAGTACCGTAAGTACATCGAGAAGGACGCGGCGCTCGCCCGTCGTTTCCAGACCGTTATGGTGAGCGAGCCTACCGTCGAGGACACCATCTCGATCCTGCGTGGCCTCAAGGAGAAGTACGAGATCTTCCACGGCGTGCACATCACCGACAGCGCGCTCGTGGCCGCCGCCGACCTCTCCGATCGCTACATCGCCGACCGCTTCCTGCCCGACAAGGCCATCGACCTGGTCGATGAGGCCGCAAGTCGCCTGCGCATGGAGCTCGACAGCATGCCGGTCGAGATTGACGCCACCACGCGCCAGCTCACCCAGCTGCAGATCGAGGAGCAGGCGCTCATGAAGGAGACCGACGACGCCTCCAAGGAGCGTCTGGAAGCCCTGCGCCAGGAGATTGCCGAGGTCCAAGAAAAGCTCAACGTGCAAAAGGCCGGCTGGCTCAACCAGAAGAACGCCATCGACCACGTGCAGGAGCTCAAGGGTCAGCTCGACGAGGCCAAGAGCGAAGAGGAGCGCGCGACGCGCAGCGGCGACCTGGGCCGTGCGTCCGAGCTGCGCTACTCCGTGATTCCGGGCCTGCAGCAGCAGATTCAGGATTCCGAGGCCGCGCTCGAGGCGCAAAAGCAGCAGGACGGCGAGGGCCTCAACGAACAGGTGACCTCCGATGAGATCGCCGAGGTCGTGAGCGCCTGGACCGGCGTGCCCGTGTCCAAGATGATGCAGGGCGAGCTCGACAAGCTGAAAGGTCTGGAGGGCGAGCTGCATAAGCGCGTCATCGGCCAGGACGAAGCCGTCTCCGCCGTCGCCGCAGCTGTGCGCCGCAGCCGTGCGGGCCTCTCCGATCCGGACAAGCCCATCGGCAGCTTCTTCTTCCTGGGCCCCACCGGCGTGGGCAAGACCGAGCTCGCCAAGGCGCTGGCCGAGTGCCTGTTCGATGACGAGCGCGCGCTCGTGCGTATCGACATGTCCGAGTACATGGAGAAGTTCAGCGTCCAGCGTCTGATCGGTGCGCCTCCGGGATACGTGGGCTACGACGAGGGCGGCCAGCTCACCGAGGCCGTGCGCCGTCGTCCGTACTCCGTGATCTTGCTCGACGAGATGGAGAAAGCTCACCCGGATGTCTTTAACGTGCTGCTGCAGGTGCTCGACGATGGCCGTCTAACCGATGGCCAGGGTCGCCAAGTGTCCTTCAAGAACACGATTATCATCATGACGAGCAACGTGGGCTCTAAGGCCATCGCCGATCTTTCGGGCAAGGACGAGGAAGAGATGCGCCACCAGGTCGATGCGGCCATGGCTCAGACCTTCCGCCCCGAGTTCCTCAACCGCATCGACGATATCGTGGTGTTCCATCCGCTCGGCATGGCGCAAATCGAAAAGATCGTCGATATCCAGCTTGCCGATGTCCGCGCACGTCTTGCCAAGGAGCGCATGACGCTTGCCATCACCCCGGCGGCCAAGCAGATGCTCGCCGTGGGTGGCCTGGACCCCGTGTTCGGTGCCCGTCCGCTCAAGCGCCTGGTCCAGCGCGAGGTCGTGGACGCCATCGCCGCCGCCATCATCGACGGTACGGTGCGCGAGGGCGATCAGGTGACGGTCGATGCCGACAAGGACGGCGGCTTTACCGTCGTGTGCGATAACACGCCGTCTGCTACCTACGAGGTGCCCGACGCGCAGTAGGTTTTTGGCGCATGCCTTATAATCTACCTTTTGAGCCGAACGCCAAGGGCGGCGGATCCAATGGGGTCCGCCGCCCTTTTTCGTGCGACAATCGATGATGCTGAACGGATGCGATGCAAGGAGCTATGCAGATGAAAGACGAGATCAAGACAAGCGCGCCGGCGACCGATGCCGCACCCGCCGCACCCAAGCCTGCGCCTAAGCCGGCACCCAAGCCGCGCGACCCCTACATCCGTGCCGAGAACGAGGACGACGACGGCTACGATCCCTACAGCGATCGCCGCCCCGAGCGCGAACCTCTCTTCGAAGCTGACCCCTGGCGTTAAGTAGCTAATTTGGGTGTCGCGGGCTGCTAGTCTTGGACCTTGATGCTCGGCAACAGTAAAACTTGATTTTCTATGGCTCTGTTAGACCAGGATTGACATACATGTGTCCCCACGGTGCCATATCG